>NZ_WPCF01000037.1 GCF_009741975.1 Halobacterium sp. CBA1126
CGACGTCGCCGCGCTCGGGGAACTCCATACCCGAGGTGTCGCAGCACCCACACAAAAACTGTGGGTGTAATTGTTGCCGGTACAACGGGCTACTTGTGTGCGTGCGTCGCCGCTCACTCCATGGAAATCACCGAAGTCGAGTCGTTCCCGATCAAGCTGCCGCTGGAGACGCCGGTGTCGTTCTCCAACCGCACGCTCACGTACCGCGACCACGCGATAACGTACGTGCGAACCGACACCGGCCACGAGGGCGTCGGCTACTCGCTGGGGTACGAGGGCGCCGGGCTCATCGCCGACGCCGTCGAGTCCCTCCTCGAACCGATCCTCGTCGGCGAGGACCCCCGAGACACGGAGCGGCTGTGGCACGAGATGTACAACGGCAACGTCCAGATCGGCCGCGCGGGCGTCCTGCTGCGGGCCATCTCCACGGTCGACATCGCGCTCTGGGACGTGAAGGGGAAGGCCGCGGGCGAACCGCTGCACAAGCTCCTCGGCGGGCACAGCGAGCGCGTGCCCTCGTACGCCAGCGGCGGCTACTACCGCGACGACAAGGGCCACGAGGCGCTCCGCGGGGAGATGCGGCGCTACCTCGACGAGGGCCACGACGTCGTGAAGATGAAGGTCGGCCGCCTGTCCGCCGACGAAGAGGCCGACCGCGTCGCCGCCGTGCGGGACGAGATCGGCGACGAGCGCACGCTCCTGCTGGACGCCAACGGCGTCTGGGAGTCCAAAACGGAGGCGCTGCGGAACTGCCGGAAGTTCGCGCCCCACGACCCGTACTTCATCGAGGAGCCCGTGATGATCGACCGCGTGGACACGATGGCGGAGGTCAACGACGCCCTCGACTACCCGGTCGCCACCGGCGAACTGGAGGGGACGCGGCACAACTTCGCGCGGCTCGCCGACGAGGGCGCCGCGACCATCCTCCAGCCCGACGTCACCGTCTGCGGCGGCATCACGGAGTGGCTGAAGATCGCCCACCACGCCGCCGCCTACGACATCCCCATCGCGCCCCACTACAACTGGAACATCCACGCCTCCCTGCTCGGCGCCATCGAGAACGGCCTCTGGGTGGAGTACTTCTACCGCGACATGGACGTCAAGGCGTTCGACGACGTCGTCGCCGACCCCGTGAAGCCCGGCGACGACGGCATGATCGACCTCCCCGACCGACCCGGCCACGGCGTCCCCCTCGACGAGGACGCCCTCGAGCAGTTCAAGGACGAATGAGAGACTACTCAGACCAGATTCAGACCCGCGACCCGGACCGAGACGTAGAAATTACTGACATCAGCGCGTGCGTCGTCGAAGGCAACTTCGAGTGGAACCTCATCAAGGTCGAGACCGACGCCGGCGTCACCGGCATCGGCGAGTCCTACCGCGGCGGCGGCATCCCCGAGCTCGTCGAGTACACGAACCGCTTCCTCGTCGGGGAGAACCCCCTCGACGTCGAGCGCCTCGTCCGGTACATCTTCCAGGAGATGTCCGGCCACGGCGGCACCACCGGAAAGGTCGTCACCGCGGCCTCGGGCATCGAGGTGGCGCTGCTCGACGCGGCCGGGAAGATTCTCGGGCTCCCCGTCTACCAGCTGCTCGGCTCGAAGTACCGCGACGAGGTGCGGCTGTACTGCGACTGCCACGCCGGCGAGGCGTACGCCGTCGAGGACGGCGCCACCGACTACGCGGAGGCCGAGGCGTACACGCCCGAGGCGTACGCCGCGGAGGCCGCGCGCGTCACCGACATGGGCTTCGACGCCATCAAGTTCGACCTCGACCTCCCCGCGGACAACGTCAACGACTCGTACAACGGCCGCCTGACGAACGCGGCCATCCGCGAGAAGACGGAGATCGTCGAAGCCGTCCGCGAGGAGATCGGCTACGACGTCGACCTCGCGTTCGACTGCCACTGGGACTACTCCGTCGAGAGCGCGAAGCGGCTCGCCTACGAGCTCGAGGAGTTCGACCTGATGTGGCTCGAAGACCTCGTGCCCCCCGAGAACATGGACGCCCAGAAGGAGGTGACGCAGGCGACGCGGACGCCCGTGGCGACCGGCGAGAACCGCTTCCGCGTGTTCGAGCTCTCAGAGCTCGTCTACGAGCACGGCGTCGACGTGGTGACGCCGGACCCGACCACCGTCGGCGGGCTGACGGAGACGATGCGGGTCGCGGACCGCGCGGAGGAGAACTACATCCCGATGTCCCCGCACAACGTCTGCAGCCCCGTCGGGACGATGGCGTGCGTCCACCTCGGCGCGGCGACGCCGAACTTCGACCTGCTGGAGTACCACGCCCTCGAAGTCGAGTGGTGGGACGACCTGCTCGCGCGCGACGAACCGCTGATTCGGGACGGCCGCATCGAGGTGCCCGAGGCGCCGGGGCTCGGCATCGAACTCGACATGGACGTCGTCGAGGAACACCGCCTCGACGGCACCGACGGCTTCTGAGCGCGGCCGTCCGGTAGGGTTATTTAGTGGTGGAGGCGGTACGGCGAGGTATGCTGGATTACTTCGACCTAGAATCGTCGCTGACCGAAGAGGAGCGGATGCTCGTCGACTCCGCGCGCTCGTTCATCGACGGCGAAGTGGAGGACATCGGCCAGCACTGGATCGACGGCACGTTCCCCGAGGAGCTCATCCCGAAGCTCGGGGAGATGGGGTTCTACGCGCCGAACCTCGAGGGGTACGGGCTCCCGAACGTCAGCGAGACCGCCTACGGCCTGCTGATGCGGGAGCTGGAGGCCTGCGACTCGGGGCTGCGCTCGATGGCGAGCGTGCAGGGCGCGCTCGTGATGTACCCGATTCACGCGTTCGGCAGCGACGAGCAGAAAGACGAGTGGCTCCCGAAACTCGGCACCGGCGAGGCCGTCGGCTGCTTCGGGCTCACCGAGCCCGAGCACGGGTCGAACCCCTCCGCGATGGAGACGCGCGCCGAGAAGGACGGCGACGAGTACGTCCTGAACGGCTCGAAAACGTGGATCACGAACTCCCCGATTTCGGACGTCGCGGTGGTGTGGGCGAAAGACCACAGCGAGGACGACAACCCCGTCCGGGGGTTCCTCGTGGAGACCGACCGCGACGGCGTCACCACGAACAAGATCGACGAGAAGCTGAGCCTCCGCGCCTCCGTCACGGGCGAAATCAGCCTCCAGGACGCCCGGATTCCCGAGGAGAACCGGCTCCCCGGCGTCTCGGGGATGAAGGGGCCGCTGTCGTGTCTCACGCAGGCGCGCTACGGCATCGCGTGGGGCGCCGTCGGCGCGGCACAGGACTGCTTCGAGACCGCCCGCGACTACGCCACGGACCGCGAGCAGTTCGGGAAGCCCATCGGCGGCTTCCAGATGCAACAGCAGAAGCTCGCGGAGATGGCGACCCAGATCACGCTCGCGCAACTGCTCGCCCACCGCCTCGCGGACCTCAAGGAAGCGGGGGACATGCGCCCCCAGCACGTCTCGATGGCCAAGCGCAACAACGTCCGGATGGCCCGCGACCAGTCCCGCATCGCCCGCGAGATGCTCGGCGGCAACGGCATCACCGCGGACTACTCGCCGATGCGGCACATGGCAAACATGGAGACCGTCTACACGTACGAGGGAACCCACGACATCCACACGCTGATTCTCGGCGAGGACCTCACCGGGCTGCAGGCCTACCAGTAGTCAGACCACCTGATTCCTGAGGTCGGCGTACTCGCCGGTCTCCGCGACGCGAGCCAGATTCTCCGCGAGAATGTCCGCGCGGCGCTCCCAGTACTTCGGCGTGTGGCCGGCGACGTGGGGCGTGAGGAAGACGTTCTCGAACCCCCAGAGGTCGTGGTCTCTGGGCAGCGGTTCCGGGTCGGTGACGTCGAGGCCCGCGCCGTGAATCTTGTTCGACCGGAGTGCAGTCACGAGCGCGTCCGTGTCCACGACGGGGCCGCGGGCGACGTTCACGACGATCGCGTCCGTCGGCAGCGCGTCCAGCTCCGGTTCGCCGACGAGGCCGTCTGTGGCGTCCGTGAGCGGGCACGCAAGCACCAGCACGTCAGTCCCGGAGAGCACGTCGAGGAGGTCGCCGTAGCCGATTACCTCGTCGGTCGGCCCGCCCTTCTCGGGCGTGTACCGGACGCCGACGGTGTCGACGTCGAACCCGTCGAAGCGCTCGACGACCGCTTCGCCGATGGCGCCGAGGCCGACGACGGTGACGGTGCTGTCCGCGAGTTCGGTGAACGACTGGAAGCGCCGCCACTCGCGGCGCTCCTGCCGGCGCCGCCCCTCGTCGAGGCGGCGCGCGAACGTGAGCACCCAGCCGAGGACGTGCTCGGCGACGTTCGGCCCGTGGACGCCCGAGGCGTTCGTCACGGCGACGCCGCGCTCGGCGAGTTCGTCCAGCGGGAGGTGGTCGACGCCAGCGGCGTTGCACGCGAACAGCCGCAGGTTCTCGGCGACCTCGAGGTCCGCGACGTCCAGCGTCTTCCCCGCGACGACTGTGACCTCGGCGAGGAGCTCTCGGCGCTCGTCCGGCGTCGCCGCGAGCCGGACGGTGTGGTCGGGGAGGCGTCGAGAGAGCAGGTCGGCGTAGTCGGCGGCGGGGATGCCGTGCGCGTCGTGGTCGAGCACCGCGACGTCAGTGGTGGTCATGCCCGCAGCAACGCCGCCGGCCGACAAAACTTCCGGGGTCGGCTCACTCGCCCATCTCGATGGGTGCCGCCGCGCTCATCGCGAGCAGGCACGCGATGCCCGTGCCCGCGCCGAGCAGCCCGGTGCCGACGCCGACGGCCCGCACGGCGGTCGTGAACCCGAGAGACGAGGCGCTGAGGGCGATGGCGGCGCCCATCAGAATCGGCGTCATCGTCGCCGCGGCGCGCCCGCTGCCCTCGCTGAGGCTGACGAGACCGCCGCGGAGCGACGGCGGGGCGAGCGTGGTGACGATGCTGCGGTAGATGGAGAGCACGAGGCCGAACCCGGCGCCCATGAACACGACGCCGACCGCGGCGACGGGCAGCGACGGGGCGAGGAAGACGAGCGCGAGCCCGGCGCCCATGGAGACGTTCAGCGCGAGCAGGGGGTAGATTCGGTCGTCGAAGAGGTCGGCGATGCGGCCGGCCTGCGAGGCGGCGAGCGCGTACGTCAGGCTGGCCAGCGCCGCCAAGAGGCCGGCCTGTGCGGGCGTGCCGTCGAGCACGTCCACGACGAGGATGGAGTTGTACGTGAGGAAGCCGAACCACGCGAGGTTCGCGGTGCCGCGGGCGACGACCATCGTCCACGCGCGCCGGTGTTCGACGAGCGTCCGCAGGTCGCCGAGCTGCTCGCGGAAGTCGCCGTCCGAGTCGTCGCGGCCGGGGTCGTCCAGCGGCTCCTCGAAGTAGACGTAGACGACGGCGGCGACGGGGAACGCGACGGCGTAGAGGAGGAACGGGTACTGCCACGCGAACCCCACGAGCACGCCGGCGGCGAGCGGGAACACCGTCTGGGAGAGCCCGGACCCCGTGAATCGGAGGCCCTGCGCGGTCGCTTCCTTGGTCCCCGCGTAGAGGTCGCCGAGGCTCGTGATGATGATGGGGGTGAGCGCGGCGAACCCGACGCCCTGGAGGAAGCGGAGCGCGAGCGCGGCTTCGAACGTCGAGACGAGCGCGATCGCGGTGCCGGTGAGCCCGAACCACAGCAGCCCGAAGATGAGGACGGGGCGGCGGCCGAAGCGGTCGGAGACGACGCCAGCGACGGGGATGACGAAGATGGCGGGCGCGGTGAACGCGGACATCAGCAGGCCGACGTTCGCCGTGGACGCGCCCAGCGGCTCGACGAGCGACCCGAGGACCGGCGACAGGAGCGCGGTGCCCAGCGGCGGGAGGACGTTGATGAGCAGGAGCAACTGGAACGGTCGCTCCCTGAGGATGTCCGTGTCCGCTCCGGCGATGGAGGACGGCGTCACTACACGAGAGGCTCGCGGGTGACTGAAGTAAATCTACCTATCGTGCCGGTCGGGCGACCACCGCGGGTACGTGAACAGTTGCCACAACACTATTCGACGGAGTCGAACAACTTTTGGCAGTGGGAGAATAGTTTGTTAAACATGACCACACCGGACGACGGACTCGCCGACTCGGTGCAGACGGCTCGCACGATGTTCGACATCGTCAAACGCATCTCCGACCGGGAGGGGGCGTCGCTGACGGAACTCGCCGGTGAACTCGACTACGCGAAGAGCACGGTCCACCGGCACCTCCGCACGCTCGAAGACATCGGCTACGTCGTCAAGCGCGACGGCGAGTACCACGTCGGCCTGCGATTCCTCGAGCTCGGGGTGACCGCGCGGAACAGCTACAGCGGGTACAAGCTCGTGCGCGACAAGGTCGACGAGATCGCGGAAGAGACCGGCGAACGCGCGCAGTTCTTCGTCGAAGAGCACGGGAAGGCCGTCTACCTCGCGCGGTCGGTCGGCGAGCACGCGGTCCGTACGGACCCAGGCATCGGGAGTCGCATCCCGCTGTACGCCGCGTCCGCGGGCAAGGCGATTCTCTCGGAGCTCCCCGAGGACGAGCTGTCCGATATGTTCGAACAGATGTCGTTCGAGCCGGTGACCAGCCACACGATCACCGACCCCGAGGAGCTCCGCGCGGAACTCGAAGCGGTCCGCGAGCGCGGCTACGCGTTCAACCGCGAGGAGTCCCTCCGCGGCACGCACGCGGTCGGCGTCCCCATCTGTGGCCCCGACGACGCCGTCATCGGCGGCCTCAGCGTCACGGGCCCGAGCCACCGCCTCAAGGGCGAACGCTTCGAAGCGGAGCTCCCGGACCTCCTGTTGGGCGCGGCCAACGAGCTCGAGCTCAACATCGCGCACTCGTAGCGCGACCCCTCCGAGCGCGGTCGTCTGCCGATTCGCCGAGATTTTCCGGTCGATAGAGTCGAATATTCGTTCGAGTACGTCGAACGAAACCGAGCAGCTGTCCCCCGAACTGGCGAATTTCGCGTTCCGCTCGCCGGAAAACTATAACGAGAGTACCTCTGTTATATCGGTCTCGCTCGATCCCGAAGACCAGTCGAACGCGTTCGACGTGCTCGGCCAGAGCGGGCCGTCGACGCAACTCAAGGTTTAATTGTGCCCGCAGCGTTCTGATTGGTAATGCCACGCACAAGCGGCGACGGCCAGCGCGTCGACGACGTCCAGGCCGACCCCGAGACGATGCGCGTCGCCATCGGTACGTACAAGCCCGCGACGGACGACTTCCTCCGGTTCGCCGCCCAACTGGGCGTCGACGACGTGTTGCTCACGCCCCACCGGCACGAGGGGTTCGACTCCGCGCTCCCGCTCGGCGAAGCGTGGGCCGAGGACGCGCTGGTGGAGCTCCGCGAGCGCGCGAACGACGCCGGCCTCCGGCTGTACGGCGTCGAGAAGATGCCGGTTCCCCTCTACGAGATTCTGCTGAACGACGACGAAGACGAGCGGCGAGCGCTGACCGGGGTCGTCACCGAGACCATCCGGAACATGGGCGCGGCGGGCATCCACGTTCTCGGATACAGCGGCCACCCGCCGGACGGCGCCGTCCGCACAACCCGCGAGCACGAGGTCCGCGGCGGCGCGAAGGCGTCGGCGTTCCACGTCAACGACCTCGACCCGGACGCCCGCAGCGGCCCCGACCGCGAGGTCACCGAGGAGGAGATGTGGGAGCGCTACGAGGAGTTCCTCCACGCCGTCGTCCCCGTCGCCGAGGAGGCGGGCGTGAAGCTCGGCGTCCACCCCAGCGACCCGCCCGTCGAGGAGCTGTTCGGGATTCCGCTCCTCTTCCGGAACCGCGAGAACTTCGAGCGCGCGCTCGACATCCGCCCCAGCGACTACCACGGTCTCAAGCTCGGCATGGGCTGCTGGTCGGAGATGGGCGAGGACCTCCCGGAGGTCATCCGGCACTTCGGCGGCGACGACATCGTCTACGCGCACTTCCGGGACGTCGTCGGCACCGTCCCCGAGTTCCACGAGACGTTCGTCGACGACGACGCCGGCAACTTCGACGAGTACGAGGTCGTGGAGGCGCTCGACGAGGTCGGCTTCTCGGGCGTGATGACGCCCGACCACGTCCCGCTGATGGAGGGCGAGACGGACTGGGAGTTCGGGAGCACGCTCGGGCGCTCGTACACCGTCGGCTACCTCAAGGGGATGCTGAAGTCCCTCGAGTAGCCACCGACGACCCGGTGAAATTCAATCTCTCCGTCTGATATTTCCCCCATACCATATCTAATCGAATACTTCCGAAGCGGTAGTCGTCTCTCTTTCGGACGAGATAGCTATTAGAGCGATCTGTCCGGTATCTCCGGCCGCTTCGGTCGAGTAAGCCGCCACCCCACCGCGAACCCCACAGTAAAAATAGGTGCAATAGGTACACATTTCACCTATTGTTTACCTGTAGGCGGTTAGAGCCCCTCATTCACGCACCTGCTGTAGAGCACTCTCGTACAGCAGGGGAGCGCAGTAATCGCAGGCGGACAGTGATATCGACCGGTATAACCCTATCACCGCCTATTCTCCGGTGAGTGCGTTTTCGACCCGAGCAGTTCGTCGACAGACCTACCGCTCCAAAATATAGTGTATCTATCTGGTATATTCGCGGATAGTACTGTCGGTGGAACTCGATTCACGCCACGGTCGACGCCGAGCACTGAGACGTGGTCACACGAACACGATCGGAACCATCAGGAGCGCGCCGACGAGCACTCCCGCCACGAAGTTGCGGACGCCACCGGCGGGCAGGTCGGCGCCGGCGTCGAGTGCTTCCGGGACGAACTCGGTGACGACGAGGTACGTCATCGCGCCCGCGGCGAACCCGAAGCCGTACGGCAGCAGCTCGCGCGCGAGGCGGGCGAAGTAGAACGCCAGCGCGGCGCCGAGTGGCTGCGGGAGACTGGAGAAGACGCCCCACCAGAACAGCCGCCAGTTCGGTACGCCCAGCGCCTGCAACGGGATTGCGAGCGCGAGCCCCTCGGGAACGTTGTGGAGGGCGATGGCGACGGTCATGAACACCGCGAACAGCGGGACCGAGAGGCCGGCGACGTCGACGCCGCCGACGAGCCCGAGGTCGGCGAAAGAGACGCCGACCGCGACGCCCTCGGGGAACGAGTGGACGGTGAGGACGCCGAGAATCAACAGGAGTTCCCGGTAGTTCGCGGTCTCGTACTGCTCGGGCTCGGGCTCGTAGGCACCGAGCGCGCGGTCGGCGGCGACGACGAGGACGGCACCGCACGCGAGGCCGACGGCGACCTGTCCAATCGTGCCGCGCGCGAGCCCCTCGGTGACGAGGCCGCCGAGCGACGCGACGAGCATGATGCCCGAGGCGAGCCCCCAGAGGCGGACCGTCCAGCGCGCGTCGACGTCCTCGACGACGAAGAACGGAATCGCCCCCAGCCCGGTCGTCACCGCGGAGACCAGCCCGGCGACGAAGACGAACCCGACGTGCTCGGCGGCGACCATGTCTCAGCCGAGCGGCCCGAGCGGAAAAAGCGTGCGGGCGAACGGCGGTCGGCCCGAAACAACCGACTGGCGAGAACGGCCGAGAGAACTTCCAAGGTTCCGAGAACCAGCCACCATTCTAATGGGAGCAGGTGATGTCTCTCGAAGTAGGTATGTCCACTCAAGAACACCGTCTCGAAAGCACCGTCGCGGGCTTCACCGCCGTGGGGAAGCTCCACTCGCTGAGCGTCTGGTTCATCCTCGCGTTGCGCCTGATGATGGGCGTCGCCTTCCTCTGGAGCGGCGCCGACAAGGTGTTGTCCGGCAGTTTCAGCGCCGCCGGCTACCTACAGAACGCGCCGCCAGCGAACGGGAGTCCGGTAGCGGACCTCTTCGTGGCGATGGGGGAGACGCCGTGGTTCGTCGACTTCGTGAACGTCGCCGTCCCCTGGGGAGAGGTGCTCATCGGCCTCGGCCTCATCGTCGGCTGTCTCACGCGCCTCGCGGCGTTCTGGGGCGCGTTCATGATGCTCATGTTCTACCTCGGGAACTGGGAGGTCAGTCACGGCTACATCAACGGCGACTTCGCGTACATGCTCGTGTTCCTCTCCGTGGCGGCGTTCGGCGCCGGCCGCATCCTCGGGCTGGACGCGTACATCGAGAGCTACGACGTCGGCGGCGAGACGCTCGTCGAGCGGTACCCGTGGCTGCGGTACGTGCTCGGCTGAAAAGAGGCCGGTTGCGTTACTGTTCTTTCGCGTGTTCCAGCGAGAAGACGAACCCGTAGTAGGCGACGACGCCGCTCGCGAGCGCACCGTAGTACACCAACTGCGGCGCGCCGAACGTCTCGAACAGCAGGGTGACGACGATGACCCACGCGAACGCGAACACGAGGTCGAACAGCATGCCGTCGTGGTGTTCGACGACGTGGTCGCGGACGGCGTCGAGCAGGCTCACGATTCGTCTTCCCCGTGGGCGTCGACGACCAGTACCGGCAGCCGGGTGCGCCGGAGCACTTTCTCGGCGACGCTACCGAGGACGACCCGGGAGAGCCCGGAGCGGCCGTGGCTCCCCATCACGACGAGGTCGATGTCGTTGTCCTCGACGAACTTCCGGATAGCGCGAGCGGGCTCGCCGGCGGTGACGTGTTCCTCGACGGCGACGCCGTGGTCGGCGGCGATCTCCGCGACGTAGCTGGTGGCCTCCTCGGCCTCCGCTTTCACTTCCGGCATCTCGTCGAGTTTCCCGCGGCGGATGCGTTCGACCTGCTCGGTGCCGAGCGCGAGGTTCGTCGCGTCGACGTCGAAGACGTACAGCGCGTGTACCGTCGCGTCGTACTTCTCCGCGAGGTCGACCGCCTGGTCGACCGCGCTGCGGGCCGTTTCGCTGCCGTCCGTCGGAACGAGTATGTTGTCGTACATTTAGTCGTCAGAGCTCACGACGTCTTCCGCACTCTCCTGTTGGCTCATCGGTTCGGGGCTGTGGCACTGCCGGACGAGCTTCTTCGTCTCCAGGTCGGGTTCGGAGGTCACCATCGAGACGACGATGGTCACCGCGAACACGACCGGGACGCCGACGAGCGCCGAGCCGATGGCGGGCAGCCACTGCGCGAGCGTCGCGGAGACGATGCCGTCCGCGCCCGCTGCGCCGCTGAGCAGCCCGTAGTTCGGCCCGACTTCGTTGATCATCGGGACGATCCAGATGACGAGGCCGGTGGTCATGCCGGCGAGCGCGCCCTGACGGTTCGTGTTCTCCCACCAGAGCCCGAGGAAGAACATCGGGAACAGCACGGCGCCGGCCAGCGAGAACGCGTACGACACGAGCGCCGCGATGGGCGCTGCCGGGTCGAGCGCTGCCAGCGTGGTGATGACGCCGAGGAGCACGATGCTCAGGCGACCGACGAGCACCTGCTGGCGCTGGGTCGCCTCGGGGTTGATGAGGTTCTTGTAGATGTCGTGGGAGATCGCGGACGAGCCGGTGATGAACAGCCCGGCGGTCGTCGCGATCGCCGCCGCGATGCCGCCCGCGGCGACGAAGCCGACGAACCACGTCGGGAGGTTCGACAGCTGGGCCGCGAGCACGACGATGACGTCACCGGCGGCCGCGGTCATGCCGGGGTCGCCGTAGACGGGGCCGATGTTGTTCGCGTAGAGGTCGGTCCCGAACGCGGCGAACGCGGGCGAGCCGAGGTACAGCAGGAGGATGAAGCCGAGCCCCCAGACCGTCGACCAGCGCGCCGTGCGCTCGCTCTCGACGGTGTAGAACCGCACGAGCACGTGGGGCAGCCCGCAGGTCCCGACGACCAGCGAGAACGCGGTGGCGATCCAGAGGTAGTAACCGCCGTTGACGAACGGTTCGCTGAACTCGCTGCCGAGCGCGGAGAACAGGGCCCCGTACTCGAGCTGCGGGACGATCGTCGAGTAGCCGTTCACGAACCCGACGACGTACAGGCCCGCGAGGAACGCGACGATGAGGATGACGTACTGGACGGCCATGTTCTTCGTCGCGCCGAGCATCCCCGAGAGCGTCAGGTAGCCGACCGTGATGGTCATCATGAGGACGACCATCGACTGGTAGCCGGTGAGCCCGAGGATGCCGAGGTCGCCGAAGATGTACAGGCCGACCAGCCCCATCCCGCGCGCCTGCCCGATGGCGTACACGAACGCGATGAGGAAGGTCGTCAGCGCCGCGATGGCGCGTGCGGTCTCGGAGTTGAACCGGTCGCCGACGAAGTCGGGTGCGGTGTACTTCCCGAACCGCCGCATCTGGGCGGCCATGAAGATTAGCAGCACGAAGTAGCCGGTCGACCAGCCGACGATGAACGCCAGCCCGTAGAAGCCGGAGGTGGCGATGAGCGCGGCCATGCCGAGGTACGACGCCGCGGACATCCAGTTCGCGCCGATCGCCATGCCGTTCTCGACGTTCCCGATGGAGCGGCCGGCGACCCACATGCCCTCGGTGTCGGCGACCTTGAACACGAAGCCGATGACGAGGAACAGCAGCAGCATCCCCGTCACGAGGATGGCGGGCAGGAGCTTGAACGAGACGTTCAGTCCCTCCGGGAGGAGGCTGGACTGGGCGACCGCGCCGGCGACGTAGGGGAGTGCGCTCATTCCGAGACACCCCCGTCAGGCGAGTGGTCGATGCCGTACTTCTCGTCTAGGGCGTCGCGCTTTCGCGCGTACCAGAACGCCAGAATCAGCGCGCCGCCGGGCGCGCCGATGGAGACGAGGAAGTAGTGCAGCGGGAAGCCGATGACGGGCATCGTCGAGGTCATTACGCCCGGGATGATGGCGGTCAGCGTCACCGGGCCGAAGACGATGAGCGCCCAGACGGCGAACCCCGTCCAGATGATGCGGAGGTGGTCCCGCATGAACGGCGTGCTCGGCTTCAGCAGGTTCACCTCCGAGGTGAGGTAGTCGGTGCTCTCCCCGGACTGCGCGGCGCCGGCGACGGCGCCGCCGTCCGGTTCGGCGGGCGGTTCGTCCGTCGAATCGTGAGTGTCGTTGTCTGTCATAGGTAGTGGTCTGTTGGTTCGTTCCGTGTGGTGAATGTGAAAAGCGTGGGTGTCGTCAGTTGTCCGCGACCTTCGACTGGATGTCCTCGACGACCTCCGGATTCCGCAGCGTGGAGGTGTTGCCGAGTTCCTCGTCGTTGGCGATGTCTTCGAGGAGCCGCCGCATGATCTTCCCCGAGCGAGTCTTCGGGAGCTCGGTCGTGAAGACGACTTCCTCCGGGCGCGCGATGGGGCCGATGGCGTCCTCGACACCGGCGACGATGCGCTCGCGGAGGTCCTCGTCCCCCTCGTAGCCGTCCTCGGTGATGACGTACGCGTAGACGGCTTCGCCCTTCAACTCGTGGTCGCCGCCGACGACGGCGGCTTCGGCGACGCCCTCGACGCCGACGATGGCGGACTCGATCTCCATCGTGCCGAGGCGGTGGCCGGAGACGTTGATGACGTCGTCCACCCGCCCGAGCACGGTGATGTAGCCGTCCTCGTCGATCTTCGCGCCGTCCTCCGGGAAGTACACCCAGTCGTCGGAATCGTCGCTGTCCGTGTCGGAGTACTCCGTCCAGTACTCCTCGATGAACCGCTCGTCGTTGTCGTACAGCGTCCGGAGCATCCCCGGCCACGGGTTGTCGACCGTGAGGTAGCCGGCTTCACCGGCGCGACCTGTTCGCCCGTGGTGTCGACGATGTTCGCGTCGATGCCGGGCAGCGGCGGGCCGGCGGAGCCGGGCTTCATGTCGTTGATGGCGGGCAGCGTGGTGACCATCATGCCGCCGGTCTCGGTCTGCCACCACGTGTCCACCACCGGACAGTCCTCGTTCCCGATGTGGGTGTAGTACCACTTCCACGCGCGGGGGTTGATGGGTTCGCCGACCGTCCCCAGCAGCCGCAGGCTCGAGAGGTCGTGCTGGTCGGGGTACTCCTTCCCCCACTTCATGAACGCGCGGATCGCCGTCGGCGCCGTGTACAGCTGGGTGACGTCGTAGTCTTCGACGATCTCCCAGAGGCGGTCCTTGTCCGGGTAGTCCGGCGTGCCCTCGTACATCACCGAGGTGGTGCCGAGCGCGAGCGGCCCGTACACGATGTACGAGTGGCCGGTGATCCAGCCGATGTCCGCCGAACACCAGTAGGTGTCCTCCGGCTTGACGTCGAGGACGGCGTGGCTCGTCCACGCGGCGTACGACAGGTAGCCGCCCGTCGTGTGCTTGACGCCCTTCGGTTGGCCCGTGGTCCCCGAGGTGTACATCAGGAACAGCATGTCCTCGGCGTCCCGGGGTACGGGGTCGACTTCGGCGCCCTCGAACTCCGCGACCAGTTCGTCGTAGTCGATCTGGTTGGCCGCGAGGTCGTGGCCGAAGCCGTCGTCGCCGAGGCGGTCGACGACGACCACGTCGCTGACCTCGTGGTCGACGCCCTCCAGCCCTTCGTTGGTCTTCTCGAGGTGGTCGAGGGGGTCGCCGCGACGGTAGTAGCCGTCGCAGGTCACCAGATACTCGGAGTCCGCGGAGTTCATCCGCGTCGCGAGCGCGTCGGCGGAGAACCCGGCGAAGACGACGCTGTGCGGCGCGCCGATGCGCGCGCACGCCAGCATCGCGATCGGGAGCTCCGGAATCATCGGCATGTAGAGGGTGACGATGTCGTCCTCCTCGACGCCGCGGTCCCGGAGCGCCGCCGCGAACTCCTCGACCTCGCGCTGGAGTTCGGCGTACGTGTACGTGCGCGACTCGTCGGTCGGTTCGCCGACCCACTCGAGGGCCGCCTCGTCGCCGCGGCCGTCCTCTACGTGGCGGTCGACGCAGTTGTAGCTCGCGTTCAGTTCGCCGCCGGTGAACCACTCGTAGAACGGCGGGTTCGAGTCGTCGAGTACGGTGTCGTACTCCTCGTCCCACGAGACGTGGTCGGCGGCGCGCTCCCAACACTCCGGCCAGTTCTGTTCGAACTCGTCGTAGATGTCGGGGTCCGAGACGTTCGCCTGCTCGACGAACGACTCCGGCGGCTCGAAGACCTCGCCCTCGGGGAGGCGGGCTTCGAGTTCCGGGTCAGCGTCTTGGTCTGGCATATCCATCACAATCGTTCACTACATCCGTGTTAAGTACCGGCGCTAATTATGCCAACACCCGCGCTGTGAGAAACGAACGGCGAAACCCGACGGACGAACGCCAGCGCGCCGCACTGGCCGTATTCCGGCAAATTCCGCGAGCCACAAAGCACTTCGCAGCCGACGGCCGCCGCGCTCGTCACTAAACAGTTAGCGACGCCCCGAAGCGGTCAGTCCTCCGGCCACTCCACGCCCCCGGGACCGACGTCGTCATCGGCGAAGAACGCCGTGAGGAGCTTCTGCTGGGCGCGCCGCAGGTGGTTGTGCAGCGTCGGGGACGTGATGCCGATGGCGTCCGCGAGCTCCTCGGCGGTGCTGCCGCGGGGCCACTCGAAGTAGCCCGCGTGGTAGGCCGCGCGTAACACCGACGCCTGCTTGTCCGTCAGCGACTCGTGGAGGGACGCGCGGAACGCCGCGGAGGTCTCGTCGGGCCGGTCGCGCTCGCGCTTCGAGACGAGTTCGACGTCCGGGAACGCGTCGGTGACCGCCGACACCAGCGACCGGACGTCGGTGTCGGTCGTGACGTCGACGACGACGCGCTGCTCGGCGGGCGTCGCGACGAGCTCCCGGACGGACGCCCCCCGGTCGGCCAGCGTCTTCGCGACGTCCGCCCCCGAGACCGCGAGTTCGAGCAGGGACTCGTCGCCGTAGTCCCGGACGAGCCGGCCGTCCGCGACCGCGGGCTGGTCGGCCGCCCACGACAACACGGTCTCCGCGGACGCCCCAGACAGCCGCACGAAGTACAGCAGCGTGCCCTCCTCGCCGGGGACGACGCCGTCGAGCTCGAACGTGCAGCCGTGTTCGGCGGCCGCCGCGGCGAAGAAGGAGTCGTCGCCGGTCGTCTCGAACGCGAGCTCCAGCACCGCGTCCGCCAGCAGGAGCTGGCGCTGCTGGACGACCGTGACGGTGCGGCCGACGCGCCGCCCGAGGTCCGCGAGCAGGTCCCGTTCGCGGTCTGCGACGCTGCCGTCGACACCGACGCCGAGCACGCCGTACGTCGTCTCGTCGTCCGTGACGGGGACGGCGGCGGCCGCCGAGAAGCCGGCTGCCTCGGCGGGTTCGCGCCAGTCCGCGAACGCCGGGTCGTCGCGGACGCTCTCGCAGACGCGGACCTCGCCGGACGCCAGCGCGTCCCCGACCGCGCCCCCGTCGGCGGCGACGTCGACCGTCGCGTCGGCCGCGCCGGCGTGCGTCTCCGCGCGGAACGTTCCGCCGCTGTACCGCGCGATCCACGCGAACGCGTACGCGTCCCCGTCGACGAGCGCGTCGCAGGTCCGCTGCTCGACGCCGTCCCGCGTGGACGCCGACGCGAGCGCGTCCCCGACGGCGCACAGGCGGTCGAACGCGGCGTCGAAGCGCGGGCCCGGTGCGGCGTCTGGCTGCCGGACGGGTGCGAGGTCCGTGTCGGCGAACGCCGCGACGACGTCGTCGCGGCCGGGGTCGTCGACGAACGGGTCGAGGCTGGCGAGGCGCTCCCAGCCGCCGACCGCCGCGACCGCGCGCGGGTCGACGCCCTCGCCGAGGAGCTGGCGGGCGAAGAACTGCCGGAGCGTCCGCGTGGAGACGTCCCGGAGCGCGTCGTCGCCGGTGCGGTCGGCCGCGCGCTCCCCGAGGTCGGCCACCAGCATCTGGACGCGCCGCGGGGACACGTCGACCACGCGTTCGTCGTCATCGACGCCGACTGTGCGGGCGTACTGGCGGAGGTCGTGTTCGACGTCCGGGGGCAGGTAGGCGTCGCGCGCAACCGTGTCGTCCTCGTCGCGCACGCGGAGGAAGTGGTGGGTGACGTCTGCGCGGTCGTGAGTAGCGACGTCTTCGGGCCGCACGCGAGATATTTCCGCGGGTCGGAGCCCGACTTCGCCGGCGAGCCGGACGACGAGCTCCTCGCGGTGGGTCTCCGTGGCTCGCCGGAGCCGCTCGTAGGCGGTCTCGGACAGCGCCGCGACGCCCTCGCTCATGTTTCGTGAATCCTCGCAGTACCGAAGTAAGAATCTTTCGAGAGCCGGAATCACCGGACGGGATAGGTGGCTATTCCGACGGGTATCCACGGTTCCGTTTCGCTTTTACTACAGAACGCGAAATCCGCTCAGTCGCGGTCGCCGAGCGCGGACTCGAGTTCCCCGACGACTTCGGGGTTGCGCAGCGCGCTGGTGTCCCCGAGGTCGTCGTCGTTGGCGATGTCCTCGAGGAGCCGCCGCATCACCTTCCCCGAGCGCGTCTTCGGGAGTTCGGGCGTGAACACGACCACGTCCGGGACCGCGATGGGGCCGATGGCGGCGTCGACCGCGTCCCGGACGCGGTCGCGGAGCGCGTCCTCGTCGGTGCCCTCTGCGGTGCTGACGTACGCGTACACGGCCTTCCCCTTGAGGTCGTGGGGGCCGCTGACGACGGCGGCCTCGGCGACGCCCTCGACGTCGGCGATGGCGGACTCGATCTCCATCGTCCCGAAGCGGTGGCCGGAGACGTTGATGACGTCGTCCACCCGCCCGAGCAGCGTGACGTAGCCGTCCTCGTCGACGGTCGCGCCGTCCTCCGTGAAGTACGCCCAGTCGTACTCGGAGAGGTCCGGGAAGACGGGCGCCTCGTCCGCGAACCAGCCGTCGTTCTCGACCATCGACAGCGGCATCCCCGGCCACGGACTGGTGACGACGAGGTAGCCGGTCTCGCCCGGGTCGACGGGTTCGCCGTCGCCGTCGACGACTTCGACGTCGATGCCGGGGAGCGGGAGCCCCGCCGACCCCGGCTTCATGTCGTCGATCGCGGGCAGCGTGGTGACCATCATGCCGCCGGTCTCGGTCTGCCACCACGTGTCCACCACCGGGCACTCGCCGTCGCCGATGTGCTCGTGGTACCACTTCCACGCGCGGGGGTTGATGGGTTCGCCGACCGTCCCCAGCAGCCGCAGGCTCGAGAGGTCGTGGCTGTCCGGGTGCTGTTCGCCCCACTTCATGAACGCGCGAATCGCCGTCGGCGCCGTGTAGAAGACGTCGACGGCGTTGCGTTCGATGAGCTCCCAGACGCGGTCCTTCTCGGGGTAGTCGGGCGTCCCCTCGTAGAGCATCGTCGTCGCGCCGAGCGCGAGCGGCCCGTAGACGGTGTACGAGTGGCCGGTGATCCAGCCGATGTCCGCCGAACACCAGTAGGTGTCCTCGGGCTTGACGTCGAGGACGGCGTGGCTCGTCCACGCCGCGTGCGCGAGGTAGCCGCCGGTCGTGTGGCGGACGCCCGTGGGTTCGCCGGTCGTGCCGGACGTGTAGATGAGGAACAGCTGGTCGGTCGCGTCCCGCGGCACGGGGTCGACGGTCTCCCCGCGGTGCGCGGTGACGAGGTCGCCGTAGTCGTACTCGTCGGCCGCGAGGGGCGTGTCGTCCCCCAATCGGTCGACGACGACGGTCGCCTCGATGCCGTCGTCGAGCGCGATAGCGGCGTTGTCGGCCTTGTTCTTCTGGTGGACGGGCGCGCCCCGTCGGTAGTAGCCGTCGCAGGTCACGAGGTACTCCGAGTCGGCGTCGTCCATCCGCATCGCGAGCGCGTCGGCGGAGAACCCGGCGAAGACGACGCTGTGCGGCGCGCCGATGCGCGCACACGCCAGCATCGCGATGGGGAGTTCGGGGACGACGGGCATGTAGAGGGTGACGACGTCCTCCTCCTCGACGCCGAGGTCCCGGAGCGCCGCCGCGAACTCGTTGACCTCCCGGTAGAGATCCAGGTACGAGTACGACCGCGACTCGCCGAGCCGTCCCTCCCACGTCAACGCGACCTTGTTCTTGCGGTCGTCGAGGTGGCGGTCGACGCAGTTGTAGCTCGCGTTCAGTCGCCCGCCGTCGAACCACCGGAACGGCGGGCCGTCCCCGCCGAGCACGGCGTCGTACTCCTCGCTCCAGTCGAGGAGGTCGGCGGCGCGCGCCCAGCACTCCGGCCAGTTCCGTTCGAACGCCTCGCGGACGTCCTGGTCCGTGACGTTCGCCTGCTCGACGAACGACGCGGGCGGTTCGACGGCGTCACCGGCGACCGCGTTGTGCCACGACTCGTCGGCCGGCATCAGTTCGAACCTACGGCCTAGCGCGAATAAACGTTCTCCCTACAGCGACCGTCGCCCCGGGAGCGGCCTTACACTTACCACGCAGGACGACCGAGGACGCCTATGAGCGTCGTCGCGGAAGTCGCGGTGCCGACGAGCTCCGTCGCGATGGCCGACACCCTCGCGGCGGCCCCCGAGACCGTCGTGGAGATCGAACGCGTCGTCGCACACCCGAACGGGAAGCTCACGCCGTACTTCTGGGTGTACGGCGACCTCGACGCATTCGAGTCCGCGGTCGCCGAGGACCCGACCGTCGACGAGGCGACGCGGCTGGACACCCACGAGTCGGAGGCGCTGTACCGCGCGGAGTGGCCGGGCGGCGTCGAGTCGGTGGCGAACGCGGTCGTGGAGACCGGCGGGACGCTCGTCTCCGCGACCGGGCAGCGCGGCGGCTGGGACCTCCGCATCCGGTTCGAGAACCCCGGCCAGCTCCCGTCGTTCTCGACGTACTGCGAGCGCCACGACGTCACCTACGAGGTCAAGCGCGTGTTCCGCTCCGGGGACGCCGGCGCGCCCGACCGGTTCGGCGTCACCGAGAAGCAACGCGAGGCGCTGGTCGCGGCCCTCGACGCGGGGTTCTACGAGGTGCCGCCGGAGGCGACGATGAGCGAGGTGGCCGACGAGCTCGGCATCAGCCAGCAGGCGCTCTCGAAGCGGCTTCGCCGCGGCCACGGCAACCTCGTCGGCGACGTCTTCGAGGAGCCGGGGGCGGACGGCGCGCCGGACGGCGAGCAGTAGTGCGATTCCGTCTCACAGCACGAACGCGGGACTGTCGACTGCACTTAAGTGAGTTGTATATACTCGCCAATCGCTCATCGCCGAAAGCCGCCTCCGTTCGGACAGCGACGATGGCAGACGACGGCAGTGAAACAGGCGGAACGCCTGACGTTATCGTTGGTTGTACGGTCTGCGAGAGTACGTACCCCGCACAGTGTGCCGGGTCGGGCTTCCGCCCCATCGGCACTGACGGGACCTGCGACTGCGGCAACGACGAGTTCCGGCCGTTCGAAGGCGACTGACGGCGGTCACGCGGCTAATTCTCCCAGGAGACGGCGACCGACAGCGGCGGGACCGCTCAGAGGCCGGCGACGTCCTCGATGGCGTCGGTCAGCGCTTCGATGCTCTCGACGGTGTGCTCGCCCATGTGCCCGATGCGGAACGTCTCCCCGCCGAGCGTCGACCCGTAGCCGTTCGAGAACGCCATGTCGTACTCCTCGGAGACCTCCTCGATGACCGCCGCGACGTCGATGCCCTGCGTGTTCTCGATGCAGCTGACGGTCTGGGACTCGTACCCCTCCTCGGGGAAGACGTCGAAGTGCTCGTAGGCCCACTCGCGGGTGTACTCGGCCATCTCCCGGTGGCGGCGGTCGCGGGCGCGGTGGCCCTCCTCGAGCATGTGCTTCATCTGCTTGCGGTACGCGAGCATGACGGGAATCGCGGGCGTGGAGTGCGTCTGGCCCTTCCGGTCGTAGTAGTCCAGCGAGCGCTGGAAGCCGCCGTACCACGACGCCTCGTCTTTCTCCAGTTCGCGGTCGTAGGCGGCGTCGCTGACGGCGCAGACCGCCAGCCCCGGCGGCATCGCGAACGCCTTCTGCGTGGACGCGAAGATGACGTCGATGTCGTGCTCGTCGATGTCCACGTAGTCCCCGCCGAGCGCGGAGACGGCGTCGACGACGAAGTACGTCTCCGGGTAGTCCGCGACGACGTCCCCGATCTCCTCGATGGGGTTGCGGACGCCCGTCGAACTCTCGTTCATCACGGTCGCCACCACGTCGTAGTGCTTCTCGCTGGACTCGAGGGCGTCCCGGATGTCCCCGGGCTTGACGGCCTCCCCCCAGTCGTACTCGAGGCGGTCGACGTCCTTCCCGAGCCGCTCGGCGACGTTCGCGTGGCGCTCGCTGAAGCTCCCGCAGGTCGGCACGAGGATGTTCTCGTCGACGAGGTTCAGCGTCGACGCCTCCCAGAACTCCGTCCCCGAGGCGGTGAGGATGACGACGTCGTTGTCCGTGCCGAGGAACGTCTTCGTGTCCTCGACGATGGTCGTGTAGAGGTCCGTCATCCGGTCCATGCGGTGGCCGAACATCGGCTCGCACATCGCCTCCAGCACGTCGTCGCGGACCTCGGTCGGCCCCGGAATGTACAGCGTCTTGTCGTCGTAGTCGCCGGTGTACTCGCGTTTTTCGGTCATGGGAGCGGCTGGATACCGACCCGTTCGCGGCAACACCGGATGTGTGTTTTGATACAGTCGGCACTGGCCAGCGTCCCACCGCGCGGTCCCGCGGTTCCCAGAACGCTGGAACCGTGCCCCCGTTTTCCGGTGCTGTCCGACGTACGCGCAACTGAAGCCCGAACCGAACGCCTCCACCCACCGCCGACTACTCCCACCATGCCACCGAACACGACGCGGCCCGCGGACGGCCCCACGGGACGCACCGGCACCGAGACACCACGGTCCGCGTCCGGGTTCCCCGTCCCGCCCGTGGAGTTCCGCGACGACGAGGACCGCCGCGTCTCCGTTCGCGCCGCCGGCCCCGGCGACTTCGACGCGCTGGCGGCGATGTACGACGACTTCGGCGCGGAGAGCCGCGCCCAGCGCATCCCGCCGGTCGACGAGCACCGGCGCCGCGACTGGCTGGAGACGCTGCTCGCGGACGGCTGGGACGTCCTCGCGGCCCACGACGGCGCCACCTTCGAAGCGTCGCTGACCGCCGACGCCGCCGCGTTCGCCGCCGACGGCGACGGCCGCTGACGCCCCCCGACCGAGGCCGGTCTCGCGGACTGCAGTCGCCCCGGGCTTTTTTGCGCCGGTGCGCCGATACGCGACTGTGAACCTCCGGTTCCTCGTCTCCCCGGCCCTCTACGGCGGGAGCGCGGCCGCCGCCGTCGCCGCGCTCGGCTACGCGCTCGCCGGGTCGCAGTCGCTGCCGCTCACGATGCCCGCCTTCGGCTTCGCGTTCGGCGGCGCCACCGTCTTCGCGCTGTTCGCCGGCACCAGCAGCCTCAACGAGAACGCCGAGACGCCGGAGACCGTCGGCGACAGCGCCCTCTCCGCGCCCACGGAGGCCGGCGGCCCGCGCCGCCTGCTCGTGCTGTGCTTCTCGCTCGCGCTCGCCCTCGCTGGCGTGGCCGGCATCGCGCTGTTCGCCTGACCGGCCTCGGTGGCGCGCGCTGCGACGCCGCGTAACTATTACGTCGCCTCTCGCCGGACCCCGAGGTGTGTCCGACTACTCGCCACCCTCCCCGCCCCGCTGGCTGACCGCCGGCGTCGTCGCCCTCCTCGTCGCGTCGTTCGCGTACTCCGTGCTCGTCGCCCACCAGCCGCTCCTCGGCCTGCTCCCGGCGTTCGTCGTGGGCGTCTGTTACTTCGCGTGGCGCGTGCTCGCGGCGCTCGAAGCCATCGCCGCCCGCGACTGACGGTCCCTCGCTACGCTCGCCTGACCGCGAGCACCGAGAGGTCCGAGAACGGCGTCTCCTCGCCCGCGTGCCCGGCGAGGTCGCCGAGCGTCGTCCGCGAAATCGACTCGTCGCCGTGCGTGAGCCGTTCGAGCACGAGCGCCGGTAGGTCCGGCGCCGCGCCCGCGTCCAGCAGGTCCGCCGCGACGTCCCCGGGCATCAGGTCGAACGGCCGCGGCAGCACGAGCAGGTGGCGCTCGCCCGCGTGCCGGCGGAGCCGCGCGAGGTCGTCGGCGAGGTCGCCGCTCTTGTGCAGCGTGACGAACTCGGTGTCCTCCATCGGCGTGCGCGCCCTGCTCGCCGCCACCTGCAGCGACGAGACGCCCGGCACCACTCGGACGGGCGCGTCGACCGCGCGCTCGACCTTCCCGAGGAACTGGTAGCCGGAGTGGTTCGGGTCGCCCATCAGCACCGCGGTCCCTCGCTCGCCGGCCGCGACGCGCTCGGCGAAC
>NZ_WPCF01000051.1 GCF_009741975.1 Halobacterium sp. CBA1126
GAGCGACGCGACCCGCGAAAGAGAGCCGGAGGCGCTCGCGACCGACGGCGGCGCCGACGACGTGCCGCTGGACATCACCGGCCACGAGGACCGGAAGGCCGAACGCGAGGCCGACAGCGCCGAGCCGGACGGCGGGCTGACGACCGCGGAGCCGGCGGACGAGGCGAGTTCGACGCCGGACAGCGCCGCGGAGCTCATCGCGGAGTCGCCGGCGGAGCCGGCGGCGAACCCCGACGACGAGGTCGAGCCCGTGGAGCTGCTCGTGCAGCTCGCCAAAGACGGCGAGATCGAGCCGTGGGACATCGACATCGTGGCGGTGACGGACAAGTTCCTCGAGGCGCTCGACGAGGCCGACCTGCGGACGTCGGGGCGCGCGCTGTTCTACGCGAGCGTCCTCCTGCGGATGAAGAGCGACGCGATGCTCGACGACGGCGACGACGAACCCGACGAGGAGGACGTCGAGCAGCCGCCGTGGGAGGCGCCGCCTGAGGAGGACGGCCGGCGGCCTACGACCCAGTGGACGCCCTCGAGTCCGAGATGGACCGCCGGCTGGAGCGCAAGCACGCCCGCGGCAACCCGGAGACGCTGGACGAACTCGTCCGCGACCTCCGGGAGGCCGAGCGCGGGTCGTGGTGGAAGGAGTCCCGCGAGTACGACACCAGCGACTCCCCGCAGGGGTTCCGGCGCGGCGTCCAGGAGCTGGACTACCGCTCCGGGGACGAGTTCCGGATGGACGACGAGCCCACGGCCGAGGAGGCGCTCGGGAACGCCCACGAGGAGGACATCGAGGCGACCATCGACGACGTCCGCGAGGTCCTCGACGAGAAGTACGGCGGCGGCCGCACGGAAGTGCTCTACGAGGAGGTCTCCGACGCCGGGGAGTCACGCGTGCAGACGTTCCTCGCCCTGCTCTTCCTCGCGCACCGCGGCGCGGTCACGCTCGAACAGGACGACCTGTTCGGCGACCTCTGGGTCTGCGAGAACTAGAACGCGAACCAGTCGGTGACGCGGCCGGAGTCGTGGAGCCGCCAGCGCTGGCGGGCGGTGCCGCCGTCGTCTGTCTCGACGGACAGCGTCGCGTCGAACAGCGGTTCGACCGTCGCGAGGAGGTCGTCGTCGGCGCTCGCGGAGACGTGGAAGTGGCCCATGCCGTCCGCGTCGCGGACCGAGCTCGCGAGCAGGTGGAGGAAGCGGAACAGCCGCTCCTCGTCGAGGTCGCCGGAGCGCACGGCGTCGAAGAACGGGTCGAGGCCGTCGACGCAGAACCGGAGTTCGCCGGGGTTGTCGGCGGTCGCGGCGACGCGGTCGAAGGCGTCCGTGACGGCGGTCGTGAGCGCCGCGAAGTCCGTGGGGTCGTCGACGCGCTCGTACCACTCGCCGAGCGGCCGCTGGAGCTCCGTCGAGGGGGTCGCGGCGGCCGCCGAGCGCACGCCGGTCTCGGGCGTGGCGTCCACGACGCCGAGCGTCGACGGGTCGGTGCGGCGCGGGCGGTGGCGGTCCAGCACCGTCGAGACGTCGGCCTCGGTCTGGAGGAAGACGTGGCGGCGGTCGAGTTCGGGGGCGCCGAGCAGCCGCTCGCAGGCGGCCTCGCGGCCGGCCGCGTCGCTGACGACGAGGACGTTGCAGCCGTCCCGCTTCAGCGCCGCGAGCTCGGTCGAGAACGCTTCGGCGTCCGCGTGCTCCCCCATAAGTCGTCCTAACAAACGCGGCAGTGGTATTTACATTTTGGGTCCGCGGACGCGAATCTTACCGCGTTACCCCGTCAACGCGCCCGCTTCACAGGTAGTCGCCGAGGAGTTCGTCGACGCGGTCGCGGGTGTCCGCGGGGATGGCCTCGGTGGGCGTGTTCACGGTGCCCTCGAGGGCCTGCCCGCAGTCGCAGTCCCGCTCGTCGGGCAGCGTCTCGATGGCGTGCTCGACGGTGCGCTTGATGGCGTCCTCGTTGGCCGCCGCGTTCTCGAGGACTTCCTCGAGGGTGACCTCGCTGTCGGCCTTCCAGACGTCGTAGTCGGTGACGCCGGCGACCGTCGCGTAACACATCTCGGCCTCGCGGGCGAGCTTCGCCTCCGGGATGGCGGTCATGCCGACGAGGTCCCAGCCCTGCGCCTTGTAGAACTCCGACTCCGCGCGCGTCGAGTACTGCGGCCCCTCGATGCAGACGTACGTGCCGCCCTTCTGGGTCTCCGCGTCGGTCGCCTCCGCCGCGGACTCGTGGAGGTGGTCGACCATGTGCGGGCAGTAGGGGTCCGCGAACGGCTGGTGGACGACGACGCCGTCGCCGAAGAACGTGGAGTCGCGGTGTTTCGTGCGGTCGAAAATCTGGTCGGGGACGACCAGCGTCTGGGGCGGCAGCTCCTCCTTGAGGCTGCCGACGGCGTTCGACGCGAGGATGCGCTCGACGCCGAGCTGCTTGAGCGCGTAGATGTTCGCCCTGTACGGGAGGTTCGTCGGCGAGCGCTGGTGGTCGGGGCCGTGCCGCGGCAGGAACGCGACCTCGGTGCCGGTGTCGCCGAACTCGCCGACCGTGACGGGCGCGCTCGGGTCGCCGTACGGGGTCGTCACGTCCTCCTCGCGGACGCCGTTCAGCGGGAGCGCCTCGTAGATGCCGGAGCCGCCGATGAAGCCGATCATGGCACGAGGTCGACGGCGGACGCACCTAAACGAACCGATGGCGGTCAGGCGTCGACGCGGAGCTTCCACTCGTCGGGGCTGGCCTTCACGAGCACGTCGCGGCGGACCATCTCGTCGAGCACTTCGTCGAGGCGGTTGGGCTGGGCGATCTCCATCTCGATGCGCTCGACGTCGTGGTACGCCGAGAGGAGGTCGAGGATCTCCTCGCGGGTGTACGGGCCGTCGCCGTCCTTCTCCATGACGCCGGAGATGAGGTCGATCATGTCCTCGATGAAGTTCCACGGGTAGACGACCCACGTCCACTCGTCGAGGTACTCGCCGACGTAGTCGGGGTCGTACTCGCTGGTGCCCAGCAGCTGGAGGGTGGCGGTGCGGATCTCGTTGGCGTCCCGCTCGGCGACGTACTCGTGAGCGCGCTCGATGGAGCCGCCGGTGTCGGCGATGTCGTCGATGATGAGGACGTCCTTGTCCGCGACGGAGCCCTCCGGCATCGGGTACCGGACCTCGGGCTCGTCGGCCTTCTGGGCGGTGCCGACGTAGTGTTCCATCTTGAGGCTCGTGAGGTCGTCGAGGCCGAGGAAGTCACAGAGACACCGGCCCGCGAACCAGCCGCCGCGGGCGAGCGCGACGACGACGTCGGGCTCGAACTCGGAGTGCTTGACGTCGTCGCTGACGTCCCGGCAGAGACCGTAGATGTACTCCCAGTTGGTGATAGTGCACTTGAACTCGTCCGGGAGGTCGCTCATTACGTATGGGCAGTCGGACACCTCGCTACTTAACGGTTTACAGGTGCGCTCGAGGCGGTTGCGCGCGTCAGCCGGGCGCCGGCGGAAGGAAAACACGCAACACGCGGGAGCGAGAACCCGCTTGCATGACCGAGACGCGAGCCCTCCTCGTGGACGCGTTCACCGACGAGCCGTGCGCGGGGAACGCGGCGGGCGTGGTGCCGGCCGCCGACGACCTGACCGACGGCCAGATGCAGGCCATCGCGGCCGAGCTCGGCGCCAGCGAGACCGCGTTCGTCCGCGAGAGCGACGACGCCGACCGCCGGATTCGGTACTTCACGCCGACCGAAGAGGTCGACCTCTGCGGGCACGCGACCATCGCGACCCACGCCCACCTGTTCGCGGACGGCGCCGTCGACGCGGGCGAGCACACGCTGGCGACGAACGTCGGCACGCTCGACGTCGAAGTCGAGGCCGACGGCACCGTGTGGATGACGCAGAACCCGCCCGAGATCCGGGAGGTCGACGTGAGCTACGAGCGCGTCGCGAGCGCGACCGGGCTGGAGAAGGAGGCGCTCCGGGGCGCGAGCGACGACCTGCCGCTCGCGGTGGCATCGACCGGATTCCCGTTCCTCGTCGCGCCCGTGACGTACCTCTCGGACCTCGGGGACGCCAGTCCCGACTTCGACGCCGTCGAGGCGCTCGCCGACGAGGTCGGTGCGAACGGCGTGTACGCGTTCTCGTTCGACGCGCTGGACGGCGACTCGACGCTCCACGGCCGCGCGTGGGTTCCGGGCGCCGGTATCGACGAAGACCCCGTGACGGGGACGGCCAGCGGCGCGACTGGCGCGTACCTCGAACGCTACGGCGCGTTCGGCGGCGACATCGCCGAGGAGATGGTCTTCGAGCAGGGGCACTTCGTCGACCGGCCGGGCAACGTCCGCGTGCGAGTGCGGGACGGCGGCGCGCCGAAGGTCGGCGGAACCGCGGTCGAGACCCTCGACGGCGCCCTGCAGGTGCCGCCGGCCGACGACGAGGAGATTCTGGAGGCCTAGTCCTTCGAGTTCGGCGCCTCGCCGAAGTCGAACGCGTCGTCCTCCTTGAGTTTCCGGAGCTCGCGGTTCACGGACTGGAGGTCGTTCTGCATGTCCGCGAGCCGGTCGTCGAGCACGCTCACGATGTCGCTCTTCACGCGCTGGGTGTCGAACGTCTCCGAGAGCGCGTCCTCGTTGGCGGCGGTCAGCGTCTTGTACAGCGACCACGCCTTCCCGAAGCGGTAGACGAGCACGCCGACGACGGCGAGCACGATGCCGGGGGCCGCGGCCGACAGCGCCTGCCCGGTCGCCGAGGAGTCCGCCGAGAGGATGTCCCACGCTTCGAGCCCGCCGAGCGCGACCCCGCCGCCGACGAGGGCGAGGCCGACGACGGCGAACGCGGACGTGAACAGGAAGTACTTCCCCGCGTGTACGGCTGCGCGTTTCGCGTCCATGCCCGAGTGGAGACGAGCCGCCGGCTAAAATCCTCCGCTGGGCCGCGACCGGCGGACGCCGACCCCCGAGTACGGGCCGTAGCGCGGCCAAGTGGTACTCGGAGCCGAGTTCGTAATTCTTGCGCTTGAGACGTTCGCAACCTTCTTATGAGCAGTTCCGGTCTATCTACCTGTCAATGGCTGTTCGATGGCTGGAAGACGTACGGGCCGACGACATCGACAGTGTCGGCGGCAAGGGCGCCTCGCTCGGCGAACTCACGGACGCCGGGCTCCCCGTCCCCCCGGGGTTCGTCGTGACCGCGGGAACGTACCGCTCGTTCATCGAGGACGCGAACATCGACGACGAGCTGTTCGACGCCGTGGACGTCGACCCGGAGGACTCCAGCGCGCTCGCCGACGCGGAGGCAGCCGCGAAGGACCTCATCCTGAACACCGAGCTCCCGGAGCACATCCGCGAGAACATCCTCTCGTCGTACGACGACCTCGACGACGGGGCGGCGTCGGTCGCCGTGCGGTCGTCGGCGACCGCCGAGGACCTCCCGGACGCGAGCTTCGCGGGCCAGCAGGAGACGTTCCTCAACATCACCCGCGAGGAGCTCGTCGACCGCGTGAAGCGCTGCTGGGCGTCGCTGTTCACCCAGCGCGCCATCTACTACCGCGAGGAGCAGGGGTTCGCCCACCGCGACGTCGACATCGCGGTCGTCGTCCAGAAGATGGTCGACGCCGAGAAGTCCGGCGTGATGTTCACGAGCCACCCCTCCACGGGCGCCCACGAGGCCATCATCGAGGCCGCGTGGGGACTCGGCGAGGCGGTCGTCTCCGGCTCCGTCTCCCCGGACAACTACCACGTCGACCGCGACACCGGCACGGTCGAGGAGGTCTCTATCGCGGACAAGAAGGTGATGTGCGTCCGCGACCCGGAGACCGGCGAGACCGCCGAGCGCGAGGTCCCCGAGGAGAAGCGCGAGCAGCGCGTGCTCTCCGACGAGGAGATTCTGGACCTCGTGACCATCGGCGAGCGCGTCGAGGACCACTACGGCGAACCGCAGGACGTCGAGTGGGCGATGGTAGACGGCGACATCTACATGCTGCAGTCGCGGCCCATCACGACCATCGACGAGGACACAGAGATGACCGAGAACGACGACACCGGCGAGGAGCTCGTGAACGGCCTCGGCGCCAGCCCCGGCATCGCGTCCGGCCCGGCTCGCGTCGTCACCAAGCTCGACCAGCTCGACAAGGTCGGCGAGGGCGACATCATCGTCACGGAGATGACGACGCCGGACATGGTGCCCGCGATGAAGCGCGGCGCCGGCATCGTCACCGACGAGGGCGGCATGACCAGCCACGCCGCCATCGTCTCCCGCGAGCTCGGCTGTCCGGCAGTCGTCGGCGCGACGAACGCCACCGACGTCCTCCACGACGACCAGATCGTCACCCTCGACGGCGACCGCGGCACCGTCACCGAGGGCCGCACGGAGGAGGAGACCGAGCGCAACCCCATCGAGGAGGCGCGCCCGACGACGCCCGTGAAGCCGATGACCGCGACCGAGGTGAAGGTCAACGTCTCGATTCCCGAGGCCGCCGAACGGGCCGCCGCGACGGGCGCCGACGGCGTCGGCCTGCTCCGCACGGAGCACATGATTCTCTCGACGAACAAGACGCCCGAGCGCTACATCGCCGACCACGGCGAGGACGCCTACGTGGACGAGCTCGTCTCCGGCGTTCGCGAGGTCGCCGAGGAGTTCTACCCGCGGCCCGTCCGCGTCCGCACGCTCGACGCGCCGACCGACGAGTTCCGGCAGCTCGAGGGCGGCAGCGACGAGCCCCACGAGCACAACCCGATGCTGGGCTACCGCGGCATCCGCCGCAGCCTCGACCGCCCCGACGTGTTCAAGCACGAGCTGGAGGCGTTCAAGGACCTCTACGAGATGGGGTACGACAACGTCGAGATCATGTTCCCGCTCGTGAACGACGCCGACGACGTCCGGCAGGCCCGCGAGCTCATGGTCGAGGCCGGCATCGACACCGAGAAGCGCACGTGGGGGGCGATGATCGAGACGCCCGCGGCCGCGCTCTCCGTCGCGGAGCTCGCCGCCGAGGGCATCGACTTCGCGTCGTTCGGCACGAACGACCTCACGCAGTACACGCTCGCCGTCGACCGGAACAACGGCAACGTCGCCGACCGCTTCGACGAGCTCCACCCCGCGGTGCTGGACCTCATCGAGACCGCCATCGAGACCTGCCGCGAGCACGACGTCGCCACCAGCATCTGCGGGCAGGCCGGCTCGAAGCCCGAGATGGTGAACTTCCTCGTGGAGACCGGCGTCTCCTCCATCTCCGCGAACATCGACGCCGTCCGGGACGTCCAGCACGAGGTCAAGCGCGTCGAACAGCGCCTGATTCTCGACGACGTCCGGTGACGCGGTAGCCCCCGCAATCCGTCGCCGGGGAGAACACTTATTCGCTCGCTGGCCGAAACGCCGCCCATGAGCGACGACGACTCCCCGTGGGTGCCGCGCTGGACGGTCCTCGCGACCGCCGCCACCGGCGTCGTCGCGGCACTCGCGTACGCCCTCACCCTCCCGTACGCCAGTTACGCGGCCGGCATTACCGCGGTCGGCGTCCTGTACGTCCTCTACAAGTGGGGCCAGCAACGCGAGCGCCCCTCGAAGTACAGCGACGACCCCGACGAGAAGCGCCGCCAGATGGAACAGGAAGGACGCGCGGGCGGCTACGGCGGGAACCAGTAGCGGGGCCGCTCCGCCGACCGCAAGCCGTTTCAGCGAACTCGCCGTACGCGTCGGTATGCTCGCGTACCACGCCGCCTTCCTGCTGTTGGTCGTCGGTTCGACGGGCTTCTTCGTCGCGCTCGCCGCGCTGAACGTCCGGCACGCCGACCGGACGGTTCGCGAACGCAGCGAGTGGCTCGCCGACGCGGTCGGCGTCGACGACCCCGAGGAGTTGCTCGACTACCACCGGCTGACGACCGCTGCGAGCCAACTCCAGAGCGTCGTTGTGCTCGGCGTCGTCCTGCTCGTGCTCTACACCGGCCTGTTCGGCGATGCCGTGGCCGCAGCCTACGACCTCGTCGGGAGCGACCTGCTCGCGGGCGTCGCCGTGTTCGTCGGCGCCGCGCTCGCGTTCCAACTGCTGCGCGTGCCGTTCGACGCCTTCGAGACGTTCGCCGTCGAGGACGCGTTCGACTTCAACGAGCAGTCCCCGAAACTGTTCGTCCGCGACAAGCTCGTCAGCACCGCGTTCACCGCCGCGCTCGTCGCCGCGCTCGGCGCCGCCGTCCTGTTCGTCGTGGACGCGTTCCCCGAGTGGTGGTGGCTCGCCGCTACGGGCGTCGTCGGCGTCTTCCTGCTCGCCACCCAGATTATCGTGCCGCGCGTGTTCCTCCCGCTGTTCTACGACTTCGACCCCGTCGAGGACTCGAGCCTCCGCGAGGCCGTCGACGACGTCTTCGAGCGCGCGGGCTTCACCTGCGACGACGTCTACGTGATGAACGCGAGCTCCCGGTCGGGCCACTCGAACGCCTTCTTCACGGGGTTCGGCGCGACCAAGCGCGTCGTCCTCTTCGACACGCTCGTCGACCAGCTCGACGAACCGGAGCTCCAGAGCGTGCTCGCCCACGAGCTCGCCCACTGGAAGAAGGGCCACATCTGGCAGGGGATGGCCGCCAGCGTCGTGCAGGCCGGGATTCTGCTGTTCGCCGCGCAGTTCCTCGTGGAGTCGTCGTGGCTGTACGCGATGTTCGGCGCGCCCGAGGTGCCCGCCGCGGGCCTGCTGCTCGCCGCGCTGTGGGTCGAACCCGTGAGCCAGTTCGCCAGCCCGCTCTCGAACAAGCTCTGGCTCGCGAACGAGCGCGAGGCCGACGCGTTCGCCGTCGACGTGATGGACGGCGGCGGGCCGCTCGCGGACGCGCTCGCCGCGCTCACCAGCGAGAACCTCGGCAACCCCTTCCCGCACCCCCTCTACGAGGCGTTCCACTACCAGCACCCGCCGGTCCCCGAGCGCATCCGCTACCTCACGGACGGAGAGCGGAACCGCTAAATCGCTCCCTCGACTCGCTGGTGGTATGACCGGCGCGGCGTCGACGCCCACCCCGCAGGAGTTCGACCGCGTGCTCTCCTCGATGTGTACGGAACCCCACCCGGCCGCCCGCGAGGCCGCCGTCGCGTTCCTCGCGGACAACCCCGGCGACCCCGCGACCTACCCCGCCGTCGCCGACCTCGAAGCCGACGCCGTCGACGCGCTCGGTGACGTCGTCGGCCTCAGCAACCCCCACGGCTACGTCGGCTCCGGCGGCACCGAAGCGAACATCCAGGCGGTGCGGGCCGCGCGCAACCTCGCGGACGGCGACGTCAACGTCGTCGCGCCCGAGAGCGCGCACTTCAGCTTCCAGAAGGCCGCCGACGTCCTCGACGTGGAGTTGCGGCTCGCGCCAACGGACGACGACCACCGCGCCGACGTCGACGCCGTCGCCGCGCTCGCGGACGACGACACCGCGCTCGTCGCCGCGGTCGCCGGCAGCACCGAGTACGGCCGCGTCGACCCGATTCCCGCGCTCGCCGACGTCGCCGGCGACGCGGACGCGCGCCTCCACGTCGACGCCGCGTGGGGCGGGTTCGTCCTCCCGTTCACCGACCACGACTGGAGCTTCGCGGACGCCGCCGTCGACACGATGACCGTCGACCCGCACAAGATGGGGCGGGCGCCGATTCCCGCCGGCGGCTTCCTCGCCCGCGACAGCGAGACGCTGGACGCGCTCGCCGTCGACACCCCCTACCTCGAATCCGACGCCCAGCCCACGCTCGGCGGCACGCGCTCGGGCGCCGGCGTCGCCGGCACGCACGCCGCCCTCGACGCGCTCTGGCCGGACGGCTACCGCGACCAGTACGAGCGCGCGCAGGCCAACGCAGACTACCTCGCGGACGAACTCGCCGCGCGCGGCTACGACGTCGTCGACCCCGTGCTCCCGCTGGTCGCCGCCGACCTCCCCGACGACGAGTTCGGCGCGCTCCGGGACGCCGGCTGGCGAATCTCCACCACGAGCGCGGGCGAACTCCGCGTCGTCTGCATGCCCCACGTCACCCGCGAGATGCTCGACGCGTTCCTCGCGGACCTCACCGATGTCGGTAACGTTTAATCCCGCACCAGTCCATCACACAGACAGTGCTCTCGTCCGCCCCGCTCGCGCTCTCTATCGACCTCGGTGCAGTCGAAGGAGCCGTCCGTGCCGCGACCGGCTGGCCGGGGCTCGGCATCATCTTCGTCTACTCGTTTCTCATCGCGTTCGTCCTCCCGCTGCCCAGCGAGGTCGTCCTCTGCCCCGCGGGCTACGTCTGCGGGAGCGCCGCGACGCTCGGCCTCGGCCTCCCCGGACCCGCGCTCGTCGCGGTCGTCGTCGCGGTCAGCGGCGCCGGGAAGTCCCTCGGCAGCATCATCGCGCTCTCGGTCGGCCACGGCGCCAGCCACTCCGGCGTCGTCGTGCGCGCGCTCCGCCGGCTCGGCTTCGACCCCGTCGAGTGGTCGAAGAGCCGCATGGTCGAACTCGTCCAGACGTACGGCTACTACGGGATGGCCGTCGGGCTCAGCGTCCCGTTCTTCCCGGACACCATCTCCCTGTACGCGTTCTCCGTCATCGAGAAGGACTACCGGCGGTTCGCGCTCGCGACGTTCGCCGGCAGCGTCGGCCGCCTCGTCGTCACCATCGTGCTCATCGAGGGCGTGCTGTTCGTCGCCTGACCACACACTGCCGCGCCGCAACCAGCGGGCTTTAGGCCCGCGCCGGGCGAACGGACACCCATGACCTACGAGGACTTCCCGACCGACGACCAGACGGTGGTCACCGCGGGGCTGCCGTACGCCAACGGCGACCTCCACATCGGCCACCTGCGCAGCTACGTGAACGCCGACGCGTTCACGCGCGGGCTCCGGAAGCTCGGCCAGGACGCCATCTACGTCTGCGGCAGCGACATGCACGGCACCCCCATCGCGGTCAACGCCGCCGAGGAAGGCGTCAGCCCCGAGGAGTTCGCGCTCCGCCACCACGAGCAGTACGAGGAGACGTTCCCGAAGTTCAACGTCGACTTCGACCAGTACGGCCACACCCACGACGAGACCAACACGCAGCTCACGAAGGAGTTCGTGCGCACGTGGGAGGAGAACGGCCACGTCTTCGAGAAGGAGATCGACGTCGCCTACGACCCCGACGCCGACCAGTGGCTCCCCGACCGCTACGTCGAGGGGACGTGCCCGTACTGCGGCGAGCACGCCCGCGGCGACGAGTGCGACGAGGGCTGCCAGCGCCACCTCGAACCCGGGGAGATCGAGGACCCCGTCTCCTCGCTCACCGGCAACCCCGCGGAGTACCGCCGCCGCGAGCACAAGTTCCTCCGGCTCTCGGACATGCAGGAGCACCTCCAGGGGTTCATCAACCGGATGGAGGGGACGAGCAACGCCCAGAACCAGCCCCGCGAGTGGATCGAGGGCGAACTGCAGGACCTCTGCATCACGCGGGACCTCGACTGGGGCATCGACTACCCCGGGGAGAGCGTCGCTCGGGACGACAGCGGGGAAGCCGCGAACGGGAGCGACGACCTCGTGCTGTACGTCTGGGTGGACGCCCCCATCGAGTACGTCTCCACGACGAAGCAGTACAGCGAGCGCACCGGTGACTTCGACTGGGAGACCGTCTGGAAGGACGGCGACGGCGAGATCGTCCACGTCATCGGCCGCGACATCATTCAGCACCACACCGTCTACTGGCCGGCGATGCTGGAGGCCGCCGACTACGCGGAGCCCCGGGCGGTCTGCGCGACCGGGTTCGTGAACATCGACGGGAAGGGCCTGTCGACGTCGAAGAACCGCGCCATCTGGGCGGAGGAGTACCTCGACGAAGGGTTCCACCCGGACCTCCTCCGGTACTACATGGCGACCGCGAGCGGCTTCGAGCAGGACGTGAACTTCTCGTGGGACCGGTTCGCCGAGCGCGTGAACAGCGAACTCGCCGACGTCGTCGGGAACTTCGCCTACCGGGCGCTGTTGTTCGCGAACCGGAACTTCGGCGGGACGCCCGAGGCCGCGGTCTCGGACGACGTGGAGACCGAGATCGCGCAGGCGATGGACGACTACGAGGACGCGCTCAACGACTACGACCTGAAGTCGGCCGGGGAGCGCGCGGTCGCGCTGGCTCGCTACGGCAACGAGTACATCCAGCGCAACGAGCCGTGGAAGCTCGACGACGACGAGGCGGCGCCGGTCATCCGGGACTGCGTGCAGCTCGTGAAGGCCGTCGCGGTGCTGCTCCAGCCGTTCACGCCCGAGAAGGCCGACGAGGTCTGGGCGCAGCTCGGCGAGGACGGCTCCGCGGCGGACGCCACGGTCGGCGACTGCCTGCAGGCGCCGCCCGCGGAGTTCGGCGAGCCCGAGGAGCTGTTCACGAAGGTCGAGGACGACCGCGTCGAGGAGCTCGACGAGAAGCTCCAGGCGAAAATCGAAGCCGCCAGTACCGACGAGGGCGACGGCGAGGACGTGAGCGAAGCGTCCGACACCGAACTCGAACCGCTCGCCGACGAGCGAATCACCTTCGAGGACTTCCAGAGCCTCGACCTGCGCGTCGGCGAGATTCAGTCCGCGGAGGGCATCGAGGGCGCCGACGACCTCGCGCGCCTCGAAGTCGACGTCGGCCACGAGGTCCGCCAGATCGTCGCGGGCATCAAGCAGCTCCACGACCTCGACGACCTCCCGGGGAAGCGCGTCGTCGTCGTCGCGAACCTCGAGAAGGCCGAGCTGTTCGGCGTGGAGTCCAACGGCATGGTGCTGGCCGCCGGCGAGGACGCCGACCTCCTCACCACCCACGAGGACAGCGAGCCGGGTACGAAAGTGAAGTAGGGCTTGCAGGCGGCGGACCGGTTCCGGTGCGCGCTGCCGCCGTTCCGCGTCCGAGCGCACCGGCCCCTCGTCAGGTCACGCGCCCGGTTGGTTCCGTTTTGGTACTTGAATCTACGCGAGAGGTGGTATCCTCGCCAACCGAGAAACTGGCAGCCGAGCATCCGCGAGCGAGCGGTTCGGAGAACCCGAGCGAAGCGGTTCACCGAGCGCGCAGCGCTCGGGCGCCGAGGACCCCCGAAGGGGGTCCGACGGCGCTTTTGGCCGAGCTTTTGCCGAGGGCCGCCTACGGCGGCCCGCAGCGCAAAAGGTCGTTTTAGAGGTCCTCGACGAGGTCGCCGAGCTTCTCGACGTCCATGGCCTCCATGGTCTGCATGTTGATGCCGTATCGCTCGGCGGCGATGGAGGCCTGGAGGGCGGCTTCGCGGTCGGGCGCGTCGAAGATGAGGAGGACGTCGCGTTCGCCGAGGAGGACGTAGGCGTCCTCGAGCGTGCAGTCCTGGGCTTCGAGGTCGGTGCGGACGTCGCCCCAGATGGCCGACAGCTCTTGGGCGTTCTGGAACTGGCCGGTCTCGATGTTCGCGATAGCGGCGTAAGTCGGCATACACGAGGGTTGTGTCGGCCCCGGGAAATGCGCTGTGGCGGGCGGACTACTCGGAGGCGAGTTAATCACGTACGTTTTTGCGTGGCGGCGTCGTAGCCGCGGCGTATGAGAAACGCGAAGATCGTCTGTACGCTGGGGCCGGCGACAGACGACGAGTCGTCGATACGGTCGCTGGTGGACGCGGGGATGTCCGTGGCGCGCATCAACGCGAGCCACGGCGGCCTCGACGACCGCCGGGAGCTGATCGGGACGGCGCGGCGGGTCGACGAGGTGACCGAGGAGCCGCTCGCGGTGATGCTGGACACGAAGGGGCCGGAGGTCCGGACCGCCGAGACCGACGAGCCCGTCCACGTCGAGACCGGGAGTCTCGTGGAGTTCGTGCCGAACGCGGAGACGACCGGCGCGACCGTCGGGCTGTCGACGAGCGTCGCAGCGGCCGAACCCGGCGACCGCGTGCTGCTCGACGACGGGCGCATCGAGACCGTCGTCGAGTCGGTCGAGGGCGACGTGGTGACGGCCCGGGTGGAGTCCGGCGGCGAGCTCGGCAGCCGGAAGGGCGTGAACGTCCCGGGCGTGGACCTCGACCTCGACGTGGTCACGCAGAAGGACCGCCGCGACCTCGAACTCGCCGCGGAGGAGGACGTCGACTACGTGGCGGCGAGCTTCGTGCGGGACGCCGACGACGTCCTCGAGGTCGAGCGCGTGCTGGAGTCGTTCGGCGCGGACGTCCCCGTGGTCGCGAAGATCGAGCGGGCGGGCGCCGTGGACAACCTCGACGGCATCGTGGAGGCCGCGGACGGCGTGATGGTCGCTCGCGGCGACCTCGGCGTGGAGTGCCCGATGGAGGACGTGCCGATGATTCAGAAGCGCATCATCCGGCGCTGCCGGGACGCGGGCGTCCCCGTCATCACGGCGACGGAGATGCTGGACTCGATGGTGCACGCGCGGCGGCCGACGCGCGCGGAGGCCAGCGACGTCGCGAACGCGGTGCTGGACGGCACGGACGCCGTCATGCTCTCGGCGGAGACGGCGGTCGGCGACGACCCGACGCGGGTCGTGGAGACGATGGACCGCATCGTCAGCGAGGTCGAAGGGAGCGGCGAGTACGCCGAACTGCAGGAGCAACGCGTCCCCGAAGCGGACGGCACCGCGAAGACCGACGCGCTCGCGCGGTCGGCGCGCTACCTCGCCCGCGACATCGACGCGAGCGCGGTCGTCGTCGCCTCCGAGTCCGGCTACACCGCGCGGAAGGCCGCGAAGTTCCGGCCGCGCGTCCCCGTGGTCTGCGCGACCCCTTCCCACCGCGTGCGCCGCGAACTCGCGCTCAACTGGGGCGTCCACGCGGAGTACGCGGCGGTCGCGGAGGGCGACGCGACCACGGTCGTCGAGCGCGCGGTCCAGGCCGCCGTCGACTCGGGCGTCGTCGACAGCGGCGACACGGTGGTCGTGCTCGTCGGCATGATGACGGACCTCGAGGGCGCGAGCACGACGAACACGCTGAAAGTCCACGTCGCCGCAGAGACCCTGACGGTCGGCCAGTCGGTCGTGAAGGGACGGGTCACCGCGCCCGTCGCCGTGCTCGACGACGGCGACCTCTCCGGAGTCCCCGACCGCGCCGTGGTCGTGCTCGGCGCGGACTTCGACGACGAGTTCCACGGCGACCTCTCGAAGATCGCCGGCATCGTCACCGCCCAGTCCGGGATGACCGGCTACCCCGCGATGGTCGCGCGCGAACTCGACGTCCCCATGGTCGGTGACGCCGACCTCGGCGACGTCGCCGACGGCCGCGTCGTCACCGTCGACGGCGAGCGCGGCGTCGTCTACGCCGACGAGTCCTGACCGCGCGAACCCGCGCGTTTTTCCCCCTCGACGGGGTACGGTCGTGCATGTCCGAGGACGACGAACGCGCGTGGCGCTACGAGGTCGACGAAGTCGGCCCCGACGCCGAATCCGACGTGCGAGCCATCGAACCCGGCTCCCCCGCCACCGAGAACGTCGCGTTCTTCCTGCTCGGCGTCGCCGCCATGGTCGGCGTGCTCGCGCTGCTGTTCGTCTGAGCGGTGGGTCTCCTCTCCGTTCGTTTCGTCGGCCTCGTTCGCAAATCGTGCTCTCCCTGCGGTCGCCCACGCAGCTCGCGGCTCACTCCGTTCGCCGTCTTCTCGCGGGCTTCGCCCGCTCGAACGGTCCGAGGGACTCCGTCCCTCGCTACTCGCATCAACGTGGCGCGCACACGGCGCGCCACGCAGGAAACGGTTTTCCCGCCGCCGCCCCAACTCACGGGTATGATCGAAGCGTTCGGGTACTCGCTGTCGTTCCTGCTCGTCGTCGTCGGGACGGCGCTGTGCGTCATGGAGGCGCTCGCGCCCGGCGCACACCTCATCGTCCTCGGCGTCGCGCTGCTGGTCGCCGGCCTCGTCGGGCTGTTCGTGCCGGCGGCCGCGACCCCGTTCGTGCTCGCTGGCCTCGTCCTCGTCGTCGGCGCGGCCTCGCTGTACCTCTACCGGAACTACGAGGTATACCAGGGGACCGGCCGCGGGCAGTCGCTGGACGCCGACGACCTCCGCGGGAAGCGCGGCTACGTCCTCGAGGAAGTGACGCCGCGCTCGGGCCGCGTGAAAATCGAATCCGGCGGCTTCAACCCGACGTACGGCGCGCGCACCATCTCCGGCAGCATCGAGGAGGGCGAGGACGTCGTGGTCGTCGACCCGGGCGGGGGCAACATCCTCACCGTGGAAGCCGTCGACGGCGCCGACGACATCGACCGCGAACTCGACCGGGACGCCGACGGCGCCTGAACGACGGGTCGCCGGCGGCGCGAACCGTACCAACACTTATTGTCCGCTCGCCGAACGTTTACGCATGGAGTTGACCCCGCTACAGACGGGCGGCGCGGTGATACCGGCAGTCGGACTGCTGTTGTTGCTGCTGTTGGCCGTCGTCGTCTACGAGGCCGTCGAAATCGTGGACGCCTACGAGAAGAAGGCGCTCACGGTGTTCGGGGAGTACCGCGGCCTCCTCGAACCCGGCATCAACATCGTGCCGCCGTTCGTGGCGCGCACGTACCCCTTCGACATGCGCACGCAGACCATCGACGTGCCACAGCAGGAGGCGATCACCCGCGACAACTCGCCGGTGACCGCCGACGCCGTCGTCTATATCCGCGTGCGGGACGCCAAGCGGGCGTTCCTCGAAGTCGACCACTACAAGACCGCCGTCTCGAACCTCGCGCAGACGACGCTGCGCGCGGTGCTCGGCGACATGGAGCTCGACGAGACGCTGAACAAGCGACAGGAGATCAACGCCCGCATCCGCACGGAGCTCGACGAACCCACCGACGAGTGGGGGATTCGCGTCGAGAGCGTCGAGGTCCGGGAGGTCAACCCCTCCCAGGAGGTCCAGAAGGCGATGGAGCAGCAGACCAGCGCCGAGCGCCGCCGCCGCGCCATGATCCTGGAGGCGCAGGGCGAGCGGCAGTCCGCCATCGAGAACGCGCAGGGTGACAAGCAGTCGAACATCATCCGCGCGCAGGGTGAGAAGCAGTCCCAGATCCTCGAGGCGCAGGGTGACGCCATCTCCACCGTGCTCCGCGCGAAGTCCGCGGAGTCGATGGGCGAGCGCGCCATCATCGAGAAGGGGATGGAGACCCTCGAGGGCATCGGCGAGGGCGAGTCGAACACGTTCGTGCTCCCGCAGGAGCTCACGAGCCTCGTCGGCCGGTACGGCAAACACCTCGCCGGCAGCGACGTCGCCGGCGGCGGCGCGGACCTCGACAGCCTCGACTTCGACGACGAGACCCGCGAGCTCATCGGGCTCGACAACATCGACGAGATCCTCAACCAGATCAGCGAGGAGGCCGACATCGACCCCGAGAAGCTCGAAGAACAGGCCGAGGCCGTCCAGCGCGGCGAGGACGCCGGCCTGACGAACACGGACGAGGTCATCGAGGAGATGGACCAGGAGTTCGAGACGGGCGACAGCGGTACTGGCGGCAGCGACGGCGACGACGGGAAGAACGCGTAACCGGACGGCCGCGCCGCGTGCCAGCCGGTACCGAACGCTTTTCTCGGGTGACCGCTTACGGGGACGTAGATGGGCATCGACGAGGACAAGCGCTCGACGCTCCGCCGGTTCGCCGCCGTCGGCGCAGCGAGCCCGCTGACCCGTCTCGCCGGCGGCGACGACGACGGCGAGGGCGGCGACAGCGACGTCCGGGACGCCATCACGGGCTACGTGACGGCGACGCCGGGCGCGCACTTCTCGAAGCTCCGGGACGACCTGCAGCTCGGCACCGGAGAGACCCAACACCACCTCCGGCGGCTGCTCGAGGAGTCCGCCGTCGAGAGCGAGCGCGACGGCGACTACAAGCGGTTCTTCCCCGCGGAGCGGTTCTCCCCGTTCGAGAAGCGCGCGCTCGGCTACCTCCGCCGGGAGACCCCGCGCGGGATGGTCGTCGAACTCCTCCGGAACCCCGACGCGACCGCCAGCGACCTCGCGGAGTCGCTGGACGTGTCCCCGGCGACCGTCAGCAAGTACGCCGCGCAACTGGAGGACGCGGGCGTGCTCTCCCGGGCGGACGGCTACGCCGTCGAGCGCCCGGAGACCCTCATCACGCTGCTCGTGCGGTACGCCGACTCCTTCGACGCGAACGCCGCCGAGTTCGCCGGCGAGGCCGCCGACCTCCTCTCCTACGAGCCCTGAGTGGCGCTGGTCTATCGAGCCGAACAGCGGCAGCTACGTCGAAAACGATTGCGCTCCGTTCGGCCGAGTACTCAGGCTTCGACCTTCCACGTCGTCGACGAGGAGTACCCCCAGCGCTCGACGTCGACGTCGAACTCGCCGGCCTCGATGGCGGGCATGTTCGCGCCGACCTCCTTCGCGGAGAGGTCGAGCTCGTCGCCGATGAGCCGCGACTTGAAGTACGTGCGGTCGTCGGCGTGGTCCCGGAGGTAGTCGAGGATGCGACGCTGCTTCGGGGTGAGTGACTGACTCGCCGCGGCTGACGCGCTCATACCAGTACAGTGGCGCGGTTCCCCCAAGAGGGGTTTGGTACGTGCGGTAAATCGACCGCTGTCGTGCGGTTTCGGCGCCCCGCAAGCCGGGGGTCGTGACTGGGAGCGCGCGTATTGGTAGGCGCGGTTAACGCCGCCGGGCGCGCCGAGGCAGAAAGTTCTTACCCGGCCACGGCGGAGTTCTCGGGTAATGAGCGAGTCGGGCGTCGAGGTCAGCGTCGTCCTCCCGGCGTACAACGAGGCCGCCACCATCGAGTCGACGGTCCGGACGACGCTCGCGACGCTCGACGGCTTCCTCCCCGCGGGCAGCTACGAGGTGGTCGTCGCGGAGGACGGCTGCGACGACGAGACCCCCGAGATCGCCGCGCAGCTCGCCGCCGAGGACGACCGCGTCCTGCACTTCCACAACGACGAGCGGCTGGGCCGCGGCGGCGCGCTGAACGCCGCGTTCCGGGCGGCGAACGGCGACACGTTGGCCTACTTCGACACGGACCTCGCGACGGACATGCGCCACCTCGAGGAGCTCGTCGAGAGCGTGCGCTCCGGGGACGCCGACGTCGCCACCGGCTCC
>NZ_WPCF01000156.1 GCF_009741975.1 Halobacterium sp. CBA1126
CTGCTGTACGGGCGCGCTCTCGTTCGACCCGCGGTTGCGTCCGGCGTGGGTGGCGCTCGCGACGTTCCTCGCGCCGACGTTCGGCGACCGCATCTCGCTGTCCGGGCTCGCGTCGCGGCCGTCGTGGCCTCGCGGTCGTCGCGGCGCTCGCGCTGTGGGCGGTGTCCGCGGTCGCGCGCGTCGTCCAGTTCTACGGGTTCCGGCTGCGCCGCGTCGGCGACGACCTGCGCTACGAGCGCGGCCTCCTCTCGCGGCGCGACGGCACCATCCCGCTGTCGAAGCTCCAGACCGTCGCGGTCGAGGAGAACGTCCTGATGCGGCGGTTCGGGTTCGCGTCGCTGGCCGTCGAGACCGCGGGGTACGCGCCCGGCAGCCAGCCCAGCGGGGGCTCCGAGGCCGCGATCCCCATCGCGCCCCGCGAGGACGTGCTGTCGCTGGCGCGCACGCTCGAACCGTTCCACGACTTCGAACTCGAACGGCCGCCCGAGCGCGCCCGGAAGCGGTACGTCCGCCGGTACCTGCTCGCGGGCCTCGCAGTGGTCGCCGGGGGGTTCCTCGTCGACCAGTTCCTCACGAGCGTCCCGTGGTACGCCGCGGGCGTCCTGCTCCTGCCCGCGTGGCCGGCCGCGCGGCTCACCCACCGCCACCGCGGCTACGAGCTCGGGCCGGACCACGTCGTCACGCGCGCCGGGTTCTGGAACCGGAGCACGCGCGTCGTCCCGTACCGCCGCGTCCAGACGGTCATCCGGCGCCAGACCGTCTTCCAGCGGCGCTGGCGGCTCGCGACGGTCGTCTTCGACACGGCCGGCTCGCGCTCCATCTCGGCGGGCGACGCGGCGGCGCTGGACCGCGACGAGGAGGACGCGGACGGCATCGCGGGCGACGTCCGCGACCGCGTGCTGGACGTCATCTACGAGCGGGACCGCGGGCGTCGAGACTGAACGGTTTTTTATCGCTCGCCCGCACACGACCACGTAATGACCGAGTTCGACTACGACGAGCTGGGGCTCGTCGCCGGGCTGGAGATCCACCAGCAGCTGGACACGGCGACGAAGCTGTTCTGCGAGTGCCCGACCGAGCTGCGGGAGCCCGAGGAGTCCGAGCGGGCGTTCACGCGCTACCTCCACCCGACGCGCTCCGAGCTGGGCGAGATCGACGAGGCCGCCCTCGAGGAGAGCAAGGTCGAACGGGAGTTCGAGTACCTCGCGTACGACACGACGTGTCTCGTCGAGGAGGACGACGAGCCGCCCCACCGTCTCGACGAGGAAGCCCTCGACGCGGCGCTGGAGATCACGCAGCTGCTGGACATGGACCCGGTCGACCGCGCGCACGTGATGCGGAAGGTCGTCATCGACGGGTCGAACACGTCGGGGTTCCAGCGGTCGACGCTCGTCGCGCACAACGGCGAAATCGAGACGAGCGAGGGCAGCGTCGGCGTCGAGGACCTGATGCTCGAGGAGGAGTCCGCCCAGCGCGTCGAGGAGCGCGAGGGCGGCGTGCAGTTCTCGCTGGACCGCCTCGGCATCCCCCTCGTGGAAATCGGGACGAAGCCGGACATCTCGACGCCCGAGCAGGCCCGGGAGGCCGCCGAGCGCATCGGCATGCTGCTGCGCTCGACGGGGAAGGTCAAGCGCGGGCTCGGCACGATTCGGCAGGACGTCAACGTCTCCATCGCGGACGGCGCGCGCGTGGAGATGAAGGGCGTCCAGAGCCTCGACGACATCGACGACCTCGTGCGCGAGGAGGTCCGCCGGCAGGTCGAACTCGTGGACATCGCGGAGGAACTCCGAGATAGAGACGCGAGCGTCGGGGACACGGAGAACGTCACCGACGTGTTCGCGGAGACCGACTCCGGCGTCATCCGCGGCGCGCTCGACGCCGACGGCGTGGTGTACGCGGTCCCGCTGTACGGCTTCGACGGCCTCGTCGGCCGCGAGCTACAGGAGGACCGCCGGCTCGGCACGGAGTTCTCCGACCACGCCAAGCGCCACGGCGCGGGCGGCATCTTCCACACGGACGAACTGCCCGCGTACGGCGTCACCGAGGACGAAGTCGACGCCCTGCGCGAGGCGGTCGGCGCGGGCGAGGAGGACGCGGTCGCCATCGTCGCGGACGAGCCGTCGGTGGCGACGGGCGCCATCGACGCGGTCGCCGAGCGCGCGGAGACCGCAATCGAGGGCGTCCCGGAGGAGACCCGGGGCGCGAACGACGACGGCACCTCGGAGTACCTGCGGCCGCTGCCGGGCGCGGCGCGGATGTACCCCGAGACGGACGTGCCGCCGGTCGACCCCGACCCCTCGGAGGTGGAGACGCCGGAGCTCCTCACGGAGAAGGCCGAGCGCTACGAGGACGAGTACGGGCTCGACGCTGGCCTCGCCGAGCAGGTCGCGTACGGCCGGCGGTGGCCGCTGTTCGAGGAGGTCGTGGAGGCCGGCGTCGACGCGACCCTCGCCGCGCAGACGCTCGAGTCGACGGTGACCGAACTCCGCCGCGACGACGTGCCCGTCGAGGCCCTCGAGGACGACCACTTCCGCGGCGTGCTGGACCTCGTTGCCGACGGCGACCTCGCGCAAGAGGGCGTCCCGGAACTGCTCGCGGCGCTGGCCGAACAGCCGGACCGGGAGGCCGCAGACCTCGCGGAGGATCTCGGCCTCGGCTCCGCGGGCGAGGACGAGGTCCGTGAGGCGGTCGTGGAGGTCGTGGAGCGGAACAGCGAGCAGGTCGAAGAAGAGGGAATGGGCGCGTTCTCCGGGCTGATGGGCGAGTGCATGGGCGCGCTCCGCGGGAAGGCGGACGGCGACCTCGTCAGCGAGGTGCTGCGCGAGGAGATCCAGAGGCGCGCGTAGCTACTCGTCGGCGAGCTCGTCGAGGAGGGTCTCCAGTTCGTAGCTCTGGAGCGGGCGGGCGGTGTCTTTCTGGCGCGCGATGACGAACGTGGAGTTCGTGCGATCGACCTCGGGGATGGCCTCGAAGTCGGAGATGAGGCGTTCGACGTCGTCGGAGTGGGGGAGCCGCGCGAGCACCATGAAGTCGGTCTCGCCCATCGTGAAGAACGTCTGCGTGACGCCCTCGACCTCGCTGATCTTCTCGCCGACGTCCTCGTAGCTCCCCTCGTAGGAGGTCAGCACTTCGAGGACGACGGTCACGCCGAGGCCGAGCTCGTCGAGGTCGAGGTCGTAGAGGTCGTTCTCGACGACGCCCTGCTCGCGGAGGTTGTTCAGCCGGTAGTGAATCGTGGAGACGGGGATGTCCGTCTCCTCGTGGAGTTCCTCGGGGCTGCCGGTGCCGAGGTCGGAGATCGCTTTCAGGAGGCGTACGTCGCGGTCGTCCATGCCCGAGGGAATCGGCTGGCGCGAGGATAAGCCTGTGGGAGTCGGCTACAATACCCACGACGAGAGTTGCCAGCTGACCTAATGAACGACCATTATATTGTTCTGTGAGCTACTGGCGCGAAGTTCTTTGAAGAAAACTCTAATATATCTCTGGCTGTTTGTAGAAATATGAGCTACCGACGCCCCCGGTTGGGCATCTCCCCCGCGGCCGCGATGTTCCTCGCACTCGCCGCGATCTGGGGGACCTCGTTCCCGGCCATCGAGATCGGACTGCACACCGTGCCCGCGCTGTCGTTCGCCGCCATCAGGTACAGCGCTGCCGGCCTCATCATCCTCGGCTACGCCGCCTACGTCACGGACCGCTGGCGCCCCCGCGGCACCGAGGAGTGGCTCGCGGTCAGCGTCGCGGGCCTCCTCGTCATCGCCGTCTACCACGGCCTGCTGTACCTCGGCGAACTGCGCATCTCCGGCGCCATCGCCGCCATCGTCGTCAGCCTCTCGCCCGTCCTCACCGCGGGCTTCGCGAGCATCCTGCTCGGCAGCGACATCGACCTCGTGGAGGGGCTCGGCCTGCTCGCCGGGTTCGCCGGCGTCGTCGTGGTCGCGTCGCCGGGCGGCGGCGCCACCGACCTGTTCGGCGTCGGCCTCGTCTTCGCGGGCGCCGTCGCGTTCGCGCTCGGCGCCGTCCTCGCGCGCCCCCTCTCCACGGACCTCCCCGTCGAGACGATGGAGGCGTGGGCGATGCTGCTCGGCTCGGTCGTCCTCTGGGTCGGCGCCGGCGCCCGCGGCGAGTCCCTCACCGGCGTCGAGTGGACGCTCCCCGCGCTCGCCAGCCTCGTGTACCTCACGCTGGTCGCGGGCTGTCTCGGCTTCCTGCTGTACTTCGAGCTGCTCGACCGCATCGGCGCCGCCGAGCTCCACCTCGTCGGCTACCTCGAGCCCGTCGTCGCCGCGCTCGTCGTTCGCCGCCGTCCTCGCCGGAGTCGCACCAGGAGCTGCTCAGCAAGAACCGCCTCGGTCAGCGGGAG
>NZ_WPCF01000120.1 GCF_009741975.1 Halobacterium sp. CBA1126
CCGCGCCGAACGCCGCCACGTCCCCGCCCGCCAGCGCCGGGAGCACGCGCCGCGTCACCACCCCGGAGATGCGGTCGGCGAGCCCGGGGTCGGCGGCCTCGACGGCCGACCGCATGCTCGCGTCCTCCTCGCTGCCGTCGCGGCCGGGTTCGGCGTCCGGGCGCACCAGCAGGAACCGCCAGTCCTCCGGAATCCGGTGGCGCGCGGCGACCGGCGGCACCGCCCACTCGCCGCGAGCGGGCGCTTCCGTCGTGAACAGCCCCGTCGGGTGGCCGCGTCCAGCACGAACCCGCCCGCCTCGAACGTCGCGACGCCGACGCCGCTGCGCCCGCCGCGGCCGAGTTCGGGCGCGAACTCGCGCGACGTCCGCGTTCCGGCCGTGCGCTCGCGCCGTAGCCGCCAGCACCGCGAGCGCGAGCTGCGTCCCCGAGCCGAGGCCGACGTGCGGCGGCAGCTCCTCGCGGACCGCGAGGTCGACGCCCGGCACGCCGAGCACCTCGCAGGCGCGCTCGGCGTGCTCGCGCGCCCGCTCGTGGTCGCAGCGCAGGTCCTCGGCCGGGTCGGCCTCCACCGCCACCCGCGGCCGGTCGAGCGCGACGCCGAGGCTGCCGTACAGCCGGTCGTGGGACAGCGAGAGGTTCAGGAAGCCGAAGTGGAGTCGGCCGCCGCTCTCGACCCGGACAGTCATGCCCGCAGGTTCGCGGCCCGCGGTGTTGGCGGTTCTGCCGCTGGCAAACCTTCCCGGTACCCGCGCCGGGCGAACATCATCGCCTCGCCGCGGTCTCCCGGCAACATCTGTTCAGTCGGCGGGCTTTAACCCCTGCGCCGGCAACCCCTACGCATGAGTCAGCAGAAGGACCCCGACTTGCGGAGCAACGACGTCACCGAGGGCGTCGAGCGCGCTCCCCACCGCGCGATGTTCCGCGCGATGGGCTACGACGACGCCGACTTCTCCTCGCCGATGGTCGGCGTCGCGAACCCCGCCGCCGACATCACCCCGTGTAACGTCCACCTCGACGACGTCGCCGAGTCGGCCGTCGACGGCGTCGAGGCCGGCGACGGCATGCCCATCGAGTTCGGCACCATCACCATCTCGGACGCATCTCCATGGGGACCGAGGGGATGCGCGCGTCGCTCATCTCCCGGGAGGTCATCGCGGACTCCGTGGAGCTCGTGGCGTTCGGCGAGCGCATGGACGCCCTCGTGACGGTCGCGGGCTGCGACAAGAACCTCCCCGGCATGATGATGGCCACCATCCGCACCGATCTCCCGTCGGTGTTCCTCTACGGCGGCTCCATCATGCCCGGCGAGCACGACGGCCGCGAGATCACCGTCCAGAACGTCTTCGAGGGGGTCGGCGCGGTCGCGTCCGGCGACATGAGCGAGGACGAACTCGAGGAGATGGAGCGGGACGCCTGCCCGGGCGCGGGCGCCTGCGGCGGGATGTTCACCGCGAACACGATGGCGTCCATCTCGGAGGCGCTCGGGCTCGCGCCGCTCGGCTCCGCGAGCCCGCCCGCGGAGAGCGACGAGCGCTACGACGTCGCGGAGCGCGCCGGCGACCTCGCCGCGGAGTGCGTCCGCGAGGACCGCCGCCCCTCCGACATCCTCACGCGGGAGAGCTTCGAGAACGCCATCGCCGTGCAGGTCGCGCTCGGCGGCTCCACGAACGCCGTCCTCCACCTGCTCGCGCTCGCGGGCGAAGCCGGCGTCGACCTCGACATCGAGGACTTCAACACCATCAGCGACCGCACGCCGAAGATCGCGAACCTCCAGCCCGGCGGCTCGCGCGTGATGAACGACCTCCACGAGGTCGGCGGCGTCCCGGTCGTCCTGAAGCGCCTGCTCGACGCCGGCCTCGTCCACGGCGACCAGCTCACCGTGACGGGCCGCACCATCGCCGAAGAACTCGACCACCTCGGCGTCGACGGCGACGTGGACGAGGACGTCGACTTCCTGAAGCCCGTCGACGACCCGTTCCACGAGACCGGCGCCATCACCGTGCTCACGGGGAACCTCGCGCCCGACGGCGCGGTCCTCAAGGTCACGGGCAAGGACGAGACCCAGCACACCGGCCCCGCTCGCGTCTTCGAGAGCGAGGAGGACGCGATGGCGTACGTCCAGGAGGGCCACATCGAGTCCGGCGACGTCATCGCCATCCGGAACGAGGGCCCCCGTGGCGGCCCCGGGATGCGGGAGATGCTCGGCGTCACCGCCGCCGTCGTCGGCCAGGGCCACGAGGACGACGTGGCGCTGCTCACCGACGGCCGGTTCTCCGGCGCGACCCGCGGCCCGATGGTCGGCCACGTCGCCCCGGAGGCCGCCTCCGGCGGCCCCATCGCGCTGCTGGAGGACGGCGACGAGGTGACCGTCGACGTGCCGAACCGCGAGCTCTCCGTCGCGGTCTCCGAGGACGAACTCGCGGAGCGCCGCGAGGAGTGGGAGGAGCCGGAGCCGCGCTACGACTCCGGCGTCCTCCGGAAGTACGGCGACCAGTTCGGCTCCGCCGCCGACGGCGCGGTCACCAACCCCGCGGCGAAGCCCGAGTAGCTACTTCCGGGAGAGGAACTCCGGGAGCCGCAGCCGGTCGAGGTCCTTCTTCGGGAGCGTGTCGACGTCCATCCGGTCGAGGAGCTCCGGGAGGTCCACGCGGTCGCTGCCGCTCCCGCTCGTCTCGACGTCGCCGCCCTCCGCGTCCTTGTACGTGATGAGCTTCGACCAGACCGCGCGCTCGCGGGACGGGAACTCCGAGGGGTCGACGTCGCCGTCCTCGGACGCCAGCCGGCTGTCGAGGTCCGCCGCGGAGGTCTTCCCCTCGTCGTAGGCCATCTCCACGAGCGACCGGCCCGCGGCGGCGACGAGCTGGCGGTACTCCTCGGGGTTGCGGTCGCCGAGCGCCGCCGCGACGCCGAGCGCGTACGCCCGCCAGACCGCCTCCTCGCGGTCCAGCTCCTCGCCGTCCCAGTCCCGGGAGAAGGACTCGTCGTACATCACTCCGGCCGGACCTTCCGTCCGGGGTCGACCTGCAGGCCGTCGCCCGTGAAGGAGACGTCCCGGATGTCGCAGTCGATGTTCGTGCCGCGCATCTTCACCAGCTGGACGCCGCGGGTCATCCCGCCGCCCTCCAGGAAGTTGTGGAGGAAGATGACGCCGTGAGCGAGGTAGTGCTCCTCGGCGTACGCGGTCGGGTCGGTCATCTCCGAGACCAGCAGGACGGTGGCGTCGGTCTGCTTGAGGCCGGTCGCGAAGTGCGTGACCTCCGCGTCGGCGTCGTCCGCGAAGTGCGCCAGCAGCATCGTCGAGTCGACGACCACGCGGTCGTAGTCCTCCTGGCGGATCATCGACGCGAGCCGCGAGGACAGCCCGGACTCGCGGCCGTACTGGGTGAGCGAGCGCCGCGAGCGCTCCCGCGTGAGGTTCAGGAACTCGAAGTTCTCGGCGTTGGCCGCGCGCTCGAACCCGAACTCGTAGTTCGACATGTCGTCGACGAGCTCGTTGCGCGTCTCGTGCATCGTCACGTACAGCACGTCCTCGCCGTTCTTCACGCCCTCCGTGACGTACTGGGCGGCGAGCGTGGTCTTCCCGCTGCCCGGCGGCCCGCTCAGCGTGTACAGCCGGCGCGCCGGGAGGCCGCCGTCGAGGAGGCTGTCGAGCCCGGCGACGCCCGTCGAGAGTCTCATCGGTGGTCCCCACGCGGCCCACGCTTAAATCCCTCCGTGTTCGCTCGTTTTCACGTCGCTACCCGGCGCCGTCGGCGGATTCCGTCGGCCGCTCGCCGCGTGCACGTGGGGCTGCCGCGTGGCGGTCGCCGCGGCCGCCCGTGCTACGCTCTGCCGTGCTACCGGCCGTCTCGGAAGGGTTATCAGTGCATCCCGCCTACCTGTAGTCGCAATGGCAACCGGTACGGTTGACTTCTTCAACGACACTGGCGGTTACGGATTCATCGAGACTGAGGACGCGGACGAGGACGTGTTCTTCCACATGGAAGACATCGGCGGCCCGGACCTGGAGGAAGGTCAGGAAGTCGAGTTCGACATCGAGGAGGCCGACAAGGGCCCCCGCGCCACGAACCTCACCCGGCTGTAATCCCGGCACTCTTTCGCTGAACTAAACTTTCCGATTTTTGTGACCAACACCGAATAGCGGCGCGTCCGCCCCCGGCGGGCCGGCGACCGCGCAGCCGCCGGCTCGATGTCACTCGCTCGCTGCTGATTCGTCGCCGGCGACGTGGACGAGCAGGTCGCCGCGCACGTCCGCGAGCACCGTCGCGCGCTCGTGGCGTTCGACGCGCTCCCGGTCGACCTCGTGGGCCTTCCGGACGACGACGCCGCCCGCGTCGTCGGTGAGAATCTCTTTGACGCGCACCAGCCGGTGCGGCTTCACGTACTCGTAGACGTCCCGCAGCGCGGGCGGCGAGTCGGTGTCGACCGTCCCGATGACCGTCGCGCGCAGCCGGTCGTCGGGCGCGATGTCCGCGGCCTCGATGGAGACCCGCCGGCCGAACTTCTGGGACATCGCCGGCAGCACGCTCTCCTGGGTCTGCCGGGACGGCTGGGTCTCCGTCGACCGCAACACCACCCGGTACGTCACGGGCATGCGCGCCGCTACCACGCCAAGTCACATCATACCACGTGGTAGCTATCAGAACACTGTCTCGTCCCGCGCCCCGAACTGCTGCTCCCGCCGCGTCTCAGGTCTGGCCGATTGCCTGCCTCGACTCCGCCCCGCACTCCCGGCACGTCGACACCCGGTACGGCCGCCGCGCGAGCGACGAATCAGCCGCGCGCTCGACCAGTAAGTCGACCGTGACGTCGTGAGGCGTCTCCCTGCAGCAGTTCTCGCACGTCTCCCGCCGGCTGTCCCCGCCTGGTGCGTCGCTCCCCATCGGATACCACCAGAGTAGGCGGCTCGCACTCATTCGTTCGCTGCCTAAACAGCTAGGAACGGTGGCGGGTGGTCGCGGCCGTGACGGGCGGTCCTCCGTCACAGCCGCTGTCGGCGTGAACGGGGACATGCACGGTCTGGTAGAAGCTCGGTGCGTTCGCGATTTCTGCGTGACGAAGCCGACGCTGCGGAACGCTGCGTCAGTGACGCCCGGACGGGTCCGGGCGAAGTTGAAGTGGGACCGCCGAGATTCGAACTCAGGTCCTACGGACCCCATCCGCAGAGGATACCACTACCCCACGGTCCCGCGTTTCGGACGAGGCGGCGTCCGGCATTAAGGCCTTCGTTTCCGAACCGGCTCACACGAGCACGCGCTCGAGGTCGACGACGGTGCCGCTGTCCGCGTCCGGGTCGCCGGCGAAGCGGCCGAGGCAGACCGCGGCGCCGTTCGGCGTGTAGCACGCGACGAGCTGGTCGCGCTCGGCGTCGTCCGCGTCGATGACGCCCGGCGCGTAGACGGGCGCGCCCTCCGCGACCTGTTCGGCGGCCGACGGCGCGATGGTCACCGACGGGATGTGTTCGAGCGCGCGCTCCGCGGGCGCGAGCACGTCGCGGAGCGCCGCCTCGGGGTCGCCGCCCGGCGGGCTGGTGTCGTCCTCGTCGCGCAGCCACGCCAGCGCGTCCGCGAGGTCGTGCAGCGTCGACAGCGTCGTGTCGTCGAACGGCGTCGTCGCGGTGCGGCGGAGGTGGCCCATGTGCGCGCCGGTGCCGAGCGCGCGCCCGAGGTCGTGGCAGAGCTTCCGGACGTACGTCCCGGACTCGCAGCGAATCCGGAGCAGCGCCTGCCGCTCGCTCACTTCGAGCACGTCGAGGTCGTGGATTTCCCGGACGCGCAGGCGGCGCGCGACCGCGGACTTCCGCGGCGGCTTCTGGTAGGTCGGGCCCTCGAACTCCTCGACGACGCTGTGGAGGTTCGCGGGCGGGTCGGCGTGCAGTTCGAGGACGGCGACGTACTCCTTCGGGCCCTCCAGCAGCGCGGGCGCGAGGCGGGTCGCCGCGCCCGTCAGAACGGGGAGACAGCCCGTGACTTTCGGGTCGAGCGTCCCGGCGTGGGCGGCCTTCTCGACGCCGACCATGTCCCGGATCCACGCCGACACCTGGTGGGCGGACGGCCCCGGCGGCTTGTCGAGGTTGACGACGCCGAACTCGAGGACGTCGTCCGGGTCGCGGTCCGCGGGGGCGTCTCGGAGCATCGTCAGAACTCGTAGTCGACGTCCTCGATGGGCGCTGGCCCCTCGTCGTCGGACGGCGCGTAGTTGTCCACGGCGTACAGGACGATGTCCGTGACGGCGTCGGGCCCCCAGCGCGCGGTGTTCACCGAGAGGTCGTAGATGGTGAGGTCGTCGAAGTCGATGCCGTAGTAGTCGGCGTACCGCGCGCTCTCGGAGTCCTCGCGCTTCTCGGTCTCGGCGCGCGCGGTCGCCGGCGTCTTCTCCTCGCGCTCGGCGATGCGGCGCGCGCGCACGCTCAGCGGCGCGTCCAGCCAGATCTTGATGTCGGCGTACTCGCCGGCCATCCAGCCCGCGAGCCGGGACTCGAGGACGACGTCGTCGCGGTCCCGCGCGGTCTCGCGGAGCTGTCGGTCGAGGTCCTTGTCGATCTGGGGGTCCTCCTCGGCGAGCTCGTTGAACTCCTCGAGGCTGAGCCCGCGGTCCTCGGCGAGCTCGCGGAAGATGTCCCCCCCGGAGATGTGGTCGTACCCGAGGTGGTCCGCGAGCGCGGACGCCACCGTGCTCTTCCCGCTGCCCGGCGGCCCGGAGATCGTGACTAACATATCCGTGCTGGGAGCGGCGCGGACAAAGAGGTTTTGAACCTGAACCCGGCGTGCTGCGGTTTCGCGCGAAGTGAGCATTCGCGAGCGCCGCATGGCGCGAGCGATTCACTCCACGAGTGAGCGCAGCGAGGCGCGAAGTATGAGCGCCTCGGAATATGCGAACGGCGTAG
>NZ_WPCF01000002.1 GCF_009741975.1 Halobacterium sp. CBA1126
GAGCGCTCCATGACGTGGAAGTCGAGGCGTGTGGGTGTGTGCATGCGGTGGGGGCGAGTGGAACGGTCGTCCACCGGATGGGGTACAAGGCCCCGCCGCTGCGGACGCTCGCGCGGTGGTTCGATTGGTGGACGCGAGCGTCGCCGACCGGTGAGAACCTCTACGGAATTGCAGTCGGCCGGCCGCACATCGCGGTCGGTGCGAGCGGCACGATTCTCGAGCGGTGACGGGAGCCGGCTGCACTACCGTCACCGATAACCCCGACGACGAAACCAATAGGAAATAAGAGTGGAATCACGAATTATATTCTAAAATATACTTTCGAGCGGGTTTCAGCTTCCGTATTCTTCATGGCGTGGTTCAGGCCGGTACTGCAGTTAGGTGCTCTTCAGTATGGCTGTGCTATCCCCGAGAAAATCTGATTAATCGAGGTAGTGTTAGTGGCTTGCATGGTATTTTGAGAACTGGGACTAGTGTGGACGGCCGGTCGTGCCGGTTGGAGCTTGTTGCAGTGATTCAGTCGGTTCTGTGTTGATAACCGTGGGCAGTCAGAACGCTCCAGTACTGGGCTGAAACGCGGGTTTGTCGATCCGAAGGTAGTTCAGAGGTCGTCGAAAGTCGAGTTGTCGCTCGGCTTCACTCGCTCATTTTCGATACGGTAACCGAATCCGACTGTCGCCAGATACATCAAGAGTATATACAGTATTCTAAAGTGGTTTGTGAGTCGAGATGAGGGAGAGGCGTGGGTCGTGACGAGAGTGAATTAGGGTCCTACGGAACGGGGTAGGTCGTTACTCAGACGTACCCGTATCGAGCGAGTCGGTGACTACTGTGAGGCCGGCCGCCGCGTCGAGTTCGTCGAGCGTCTCGCGGAGGTGGGTTGGTCCGCTCCCGACGAGCGTGACCTCGACGGGCGTCCGGTTCGGGTGGTCGGCGGCAGTGCGGGATTGCGTGTTGACGGCGTCGAGTTCGGCGCCGGCGTCCATCACGACCTCGGTGAGCGTATCGAGGCCGCTCGGCCAGTCGTGGACCGCGACCCGTGCGTCCGTGCATCGGCCGAGTCGCATCAGGCCGGCTCGCACGAGTTCACCGTGTTCGGTCAGGTTCGCGTTGCCGCCGGAGACGACGGCGGCGACTCGCTCTCCGGAGACATCGAGGTCGTCGCTGAGGAGCGCGGCGACGGGCGCGGCGCCGGCGGTCTCGGCGACGGTCTTCACGCGTTCGGCGAGCAACGCGAGGGCGGTGGTGAGTTCGGCGTCGCTGACGGTGACGACGGCGTCCACGCGTTCGGAGACGACCGCCCACGTCCGCTCGAGGAGGCGGGTGTCGGCAATCCCCTCGGCGACGGTGTCGACGTCGCTCAACTGGTGGATCTCACCAGCAGCGAGTGACGGCGGAACGTGAGCGGCGCCCTCCGGTTGGACGCCGACGACGCGGACGTCCGAGTCGTGTGCCTTCAGGGCGGTCGCGACGCCGCTGATGAGGCCGCCGCCGCCGATGGCGACGAGGACGGTGTCGATGTCGCCGAACTCGTCGCGGAGCTCCAAGCCGACTGTTCCTTGCCCGGCAATCACGTCGTCGTCGTCGAACGGGTGGACGAACGTGTAGTCGTGCTCGTCGGCGAGGTCGAGGGCGTGCTCGTAGGAGCGCTCGTAGATGTCTCCGTGAACGACGACCTCCGCGCCGTAGCCCTCGGTGGCGTCGATCTTCGCGGCGGGAGTGACCTCGGGAACGACGATCGTCGTCTCGATACCCAACAGTTCCCCGGCGTGGGCGACGCCCTGCGCGTGGTTCCCCGCGCTCGACGTGACGACGCCGCGCTCGCGGGCGGCCGGCGAGAGCTGCGCCATCGTGTTGTACGCGCCCCGAATCTTGAACGAGCCGGTGCGCTGCATGTTCTCGAGCTTGAGGCCGACTGCGTCCGCGGACGCCCGCTCCGCGAGCGTGCGTGAGGTGTCGAGCGGGGTGTCGTTGACGACGCCCGCGATGCGCTCGCGTGCGTCCTCGATGTCCGCGAGCGTGACGACGTCGGCCGCCGAGGGAGTCTGCTGGCTCATGGTCGCTGGGCTGCGGTGGCGACGATTGCGTCGGTGAGGACGTCGACGCCGGTTTCGAGGGTGCGTTCGTCCACGTCGAAGGTCGGGGTGTGGTGGTCGCCGGGGTGGTCGGTGCCGACGATGGCGTAGCAGGCGCGCCCGCCCTGCTCTTGGACGCGTTGCATCAGGAACGTCGCGTCCTCGCTGGCGCCGAACTCCGCGGAGTCGAGGACTGTCTGGACGTCGTGGCGGCCGCGGGCCGTGTCGGCGACGACGGCGGCGAGCTCGGGGTCGCTGTCGGCGCGCGGGCATTCGCTGACGACGTCGACGTCGACGGTGCAGCCGTGGGCCGCGGCGGCGGCCTCGACGCGCTGCGTGAAGGCGTCCTGCATGTACCGCATGAGTTCGGTCGTCTCGCCGCGGACTTCGCCCCAGAGTGTCGTCTCGTCGGCGACGACGTTGCTCACGCTCCCGCCCTCGATGCGGCCGACGTTCACGCGCGTCAGGCCGTCTGCGTGCCGCGGAATGCCGTAGAGGTCGCTGACTGCGCTCGACGCCGCCTGGATGGTGTTGTCTCCTGCTTGGGGTGCGTTGCCGGCGTGTGCGGGGGTTCCGGAGAACGTCGCGGTGATGTGCGCCATCGCGAGCGGTTTGACGATGCCGGCGACGACTTCGCCGGTCGGGTGCCCGAGGCCGACGTGGACGGCGTAGAGGTAGTCGACGTCCGCGAGGTGGTCGGTTTCGGCCATCGGCTTTCCGCCGCCGCCGGCCTCCTCGGCGGGTTGGAAGAACACTTTGAGTGTGCCCGAGAACTCGCTTTCTTTGACGGCTTCGAGGACGCCGAGCCCGATGGTCATGTGGGCGTCGTGCCCGCAGGCGTGCATCGTGTCGCCGGTCTCGGAGCGAAACCCGTCGGCGGCGGGGACGTGGTCGGCGCTGTCGCTCTCCTCGATGTGGAGCGCGTCGATGTCCACGCGGAGACCGATCGTGGGGCCGTCGCCGCGTTCGAGGACGGCAACCGCACCCGTATTGCCGCCTTCGAGCTGTTCGAGGACGGATTGGCGTGCGCCGGCGTCGCGTGCGCGCTCGTACCACGCGGTGAGTGTGTCCTCGTCGGGGACGTTCATGCGTTGGGTGGTGTCGATTGCGTCCGGGCCGACGTGGAGGGCGTCGACGCCGATTTGCTCGATTTCGTCGACGAGGCGGCAGGTGGTCCAGAACTCACACCAGGCGGGTTCGGGGTATCGGTGGAACCGCCGACGGCGGTCGCTGAGGCTGGAGTGGTGCGTGCGACTCATCGTGTGTGAGTGGTTCCATACCAAGGTCCATAAGTGTACACGAAATCCGTACCCGTCGTACACGAGAAGTCGAAACAATCGAACGGCGTCGGGCGGATACGCGAGTCAGGAGGAATCGGCGCCTCGAGGCTCGGTCACGAAATTACTCAGAAACTGTGTACGATATGCGTATTTCCTGTGGATAAGATATTTGGTGGCGTGATTCCTGGAGAGAGGTATGGCAGGTCCACCGATCGAGGAGATCCACTTCGACGACGCACCGCACGTTGAGGAGTTCCCCGGACCGAAAGGCCGCGAACTGTTGGAACGACAGGAGGAAATCGACTCGAACGCCGTCGCCTACCCCGACCACATCCCCCTCGTGCCCGACGAAGGGAAGGGCGCGACCATCAAGGACGTCGACGGCAACGTCTTCCTCGACCTGTTCGCCGGCATCGGCGTCCTGAACGTCGGCCACGCGAACCCGTACGTGATGGAGGCCGTCCACGAGCAGGCGGACAAACTGGTTCACACCGTCGACTTCCCGAGCGAACCGCGCCTCGACCTCATCGAGAAGCTCGAGGCCATCGCCCCCGGCGACCTCGCCGGCAACAGCAGAGTCGTGTTCGGCGGCCCCACGGGCAGTGACGCCATCGAGGCCGCAATCAAGCTCGCGAAGTACAACACCGGCGGCCACGGCCTCATCGCCTTCCGCGGATCGTACCACGGCGCCACGAGCGGCGCGATGAGCATCACGGGCAAGAAAGACTTCAAGGAGCCGTACGCGCCGCTGCTCGGCGACGTCGAGTTCGCGCCGTACCCCAACGCCTACGAGCAGGGCGTCGACCCCGAGGCGGCGGTCGAGCGCTCCCTGTCGGAGGTTCGCGCGATCGTCGAGGAACCGTACAGCGGGCTGGCGAACCCCGCCGGCATCTTCGTCGAACCCATCCAGGGCGAAGGCGGCGTCGTCGCCCCGCCGGAGGGATTCCTCTCCGGGCTCCGGGAGATCGCCGACGACAACGACCTGCCGCTCGTGTTCGACGAGATTCAGGCGGGGCTCGGCCGGACCGGCGAGTGGTGGGCGAGCGACCACTACGACGTCACCCCGGATATCCTCACGACCGCGAAAGCGCTGGGCGGTGTCGGCTTCCCGCTCTCCGCCGCCATCTACCACGAAGACCTCGACACGTGGGGGCCGGGCGACCACGCCGGCACCTACCGCGGGCACGTCGTCGCGATGCGCGCCGGCCTCCGCGCGATGGAGTACATCGAGGACCACGACCTGCTCGCCCACGCCACCGATCTCGGCGAGTACATCCGCGGCCGGCTCCGCGACGTCGACTCCCCGCTCGTCGGGGACGTCCGCGGGAAGGGACTGTTCGTCGGCGCGGAGTTCAGGAACCCCGACGGCACGCCCGCCGACGAGGCCGTCAAGCAAGTCCAGAAGTACTGCTACGAGCGCGGCGTCCTCATCTGGAAGGCCGGCCAGTACAACAACGTCCTGCGGCTCCTGCCGCCGCTCGTTCTCACCGAGGCACAGGCCGAAACCGGCCTCGACGTCATCTGTGAGGCCATCGAGCACGTCAGCGCCGAACACGTCGCGACGACCTGAACCGACGACTGACGCGGACGACCTCCGTTTTCTCCCACGCGAAAAATCCGGCGCTCCCGCAGCGACACCGGTCGTCGCCGACCACGCTAACTCGTCGGGACGTACGCGACCGCGTCGATCTCGACCGCGACGTCACCGGGGAGTCGTGCGGTCTCGACGCAGACGCGCGCGGGCGGCACCGGCCCCTCGACGTACTCAGCGTACGCGTCGTTCATCGCGTCGTAGTCGTCCATGTCGTCGAGGTAGACGGTGAGTTTCACGGCGTCCGCGAGGCTCGCGTCTGCCTCCGCGAGCACGGCCTCGATGTTCTCCAAGCACCGCTGGGTCTGGGCGGTGACGTCGCCCTCGACCTCCGCGAGCGTCTCGGGCTCGACGGGGCCGAACCCGGAGACGTAGACGAAGTCGCCGGCGTGGACGCCCTGCGAGTAGGGGTGGTCGGTGAGCGGTGCGTCCTCGGTCGTGAGTGCGGTCTTCTCGGACATCGGTCTGTGGTGTCTGCCCGGCGACGGCGCTCACGGTGGCGGGCAGTAGCTCTCGCCGCCACGCGTGTCGTCCCCGGGACGGCAGTTCGTGGTGGGCGCCGCGCCGCCATAAAAGTTCGAGGCGCCCGCGAGACGGCCGCCTAGTCGCGCAGGTCGCTGACCTTCTGGTCGCGCGCTCGCTCTGCGGCCTCGACCTGCCCGACGAACTCCTCCATCTGCGCGTGCAGTTCCTCGCGTGCCGCGTCGGGCGAGAACTCGTCGCTCTCGGTGAGCAGGCGGACGAACGCGCGCAGTTCCTCGTCGGTGAGCTGTTCGAACTCGTCGTTGTCCAGCTTGTCGATGACGTCGTCGACGTCGATTCGGCCGACCGGGTCGACGTTGAACTCGACGTTCACCATCCGGTAGTCCGACCCCGCGAGGCGCTGCTCGGCCTTGTTCACGCCCTCGGCGAGCATGTGTTTGAACGGGACGTAGTACCCCATCGTCCCGAGGTGGAGGAACCCCAGCATGTTCGTGATGCCGCGGGTGTACGCCTCGCGTGCGTCGTCGTCGGGGTCGAACACCATCTCGCGGTCGCGCTCCTCGAGGTGCTCGAAGATGATCGAGAAGTCGAGGATGGCGTTCCGGAGTCGCCGCCGAATGCGGTTGCGCTTCTGCTTCTTCGAGTGCTCGGTGTAGTCCGTCTTCTGCCCGAGGAGGAACTCGCGGTCGCTCGGCGTGAGTATCCCGCGAGGCCGGTCGTCGTCTTCCGTCGGGTCGTATGATTCGTCCATACACAGATAATGTATACAATATCCGTTAAATCTTCTGTAAGCTGCTCTTTTCACTCGAACGGAACCTATAATAGCCACGTACGGCGCATATACCGGCGATTCCACTCGTTCAGTATTCGAAAACTGTTGACCAAGAATCCGCGCACGGGTAGCCGAGTGCGTGGCGCTGCGGGCTAGTCGTCGAGGCCGTCCGGCGGGGAGAGCCAGACGGTCTTCTCGTTGGTGAACTCCCGGATGCCCTGCGTCGCGAGCTCGCGCCCGTACCCCGAGTTCTTCACACCGCCGAAGGGGAGTCGCGGGTCGGAGGACACCAGCTCGTTCGCGAACACCGCGCCCGCTTCGAGCTCCCCCGTGAGTCGCTCGGCGCGGTCGAGGTCCGACGTCCAGACACTCGCGCCGAGCCCGTACTCCGTGTCGTTCGCCAGCTCGACGGCGGCGGCCTCGTCGGGCACCCGGAAGAGACTCGCGACGGGGCCGAACAGCTCGTCGCAGGCGGCCGGCGCGGTCTCGGGCACGTTCTCGAGGACCGTCGGCGCGTAGAAGTACCCCTCCCGGTCGAGCGGTTCGCCGCCGAGGAGAACGTCCGCGCCCGCATCGACACTCGCCTGGACCTGCTCCTCGAGCGTCTCGAGGAGGTCCTCGCGCGCGAGCGGGCCGACGTCTGTCTCGGGCGCAGTCGGGTCGCCGACCGTGAGCGCGTCCATCTCCGCGACGAACCGCTCCTTGAACTCCTCGTAGACGTCGTCGACGACGATGAACCGCTTCGCTGCGATGCAGGCCTGCCCGTTGTTCTTCGTGCGTGCGTCGACGCCGACGCGGGCCGCCCGGTCGAGCGGGGCGTCGTCGAGGACGACGAAGGGGTCGCTGCCGCCGAGTTCGAGGACGGAGGGTTTGAGGTGCTTCCCGGCGGTTTCGGCGACCGCACTCCCCGCACGTACGCTCCCGGTGAGCGTGACGGCGGCGACGCGGTCGTCCGCGATGGCGTCGTGGACGGCGTCGGGTTCGACGACGAGCGTCTGGAAGACGCCCTCGGGGATGCCGGCTTCGTGGAGGACGTCCTCCAGGACCTTCGCACAGCCGGTGACGTTCGGGGCGTGCTTGAGGAGCATGACGTTCCCGGCGGCGAGGGTGGGAGCGGCGACGCGGAGCACCTGCCAGAAGGGGTAGTTCCACGGCATCACCGCGAGGAGCGGGCCGAGCGGTTCGTAGGCGACCTTCGTCTTCGCCTGCGGGTGGACGCCGACGCGCTCGTCCTGCAGGAACTCGGCGGCGTGCTCGGCGTAGTACTCACAGACCCACGCGCACTTCTCGACCTCGGAGCGAGCCTGGTCGACGGGTTTCCCCATCTCTTCGGTCATCAGCGCGGCGTACTCGTCTTTGTTCTCGCGGAGGACGTCCGCGACACTGTCGACGAGCGCCTGCCGCTCGGTGATGTCCCGGCCACTCCACGATTCGAACGCCGCAGCCGCGTCGTCGAGTGCCGCGTCGAGTTCGCCAGCGTCGTGCTCAGCGTACGTCTGTAGTGGTGACTCGGTGGTTGGGTTGACGGTCTGCATGGTTCGTACGTCCTCATCACGGAGCCGGCCATATAGTAGTACTGTACACAGTGTATACAGTATCTGTTGCTGCAGTCTGCGTCTCGGTCGGTGAGCCGACGCCGACGGCAGAGTCGTTGCAGCGGCTCGCGCGACGGGCGCTTGAATACACATATTCTGTTTCTGAGGTACACAAAAGTTTTTACAGCCAGTCGCGGAAGGTGCGAACGAGACCCGCATGTCCAGAACGGTCTTCCCGAGTAGCGAGTACGACAGACGAATTGAACGGACGAAAGCGCGGATGGCCGAGGAAGGCCTTGACGCACTGTTCGTGAGCGACCCCGCGAACATGAACTACCTCACGGGCTACGACGGCTGGTCGTTCTACGTCCACCAGGGGCTCGTCGTCCTCCCGGACCGCGACGAGCCAGTGTGGGTCGGGCGGAGCATGGACGCGAACGGGGCGCGAGCGACGACGCGGCTCGACGAAGACAGCCTCCGGCCGTACAGCGACGACTACGTCCAGTCACCGCACGACCTCCACCCGATGGACGCCGTCGCCGACGTGCTGGAGGAGTTCGGCGTCGACGACGGCCGCATCGGGCTCGAAATGGACGCCTACTACTTCACCGCGAAGTCCTACACGCGCCTCCAGTCGAACCTCCCCGAGGCGACGTTCGAGGACCACACGCTCCTCGTGAACTGGATCCGCATCAAGAAGACCGATGCGGAACTCGAGTACATGCGCGAGGCCGCCCGCATCTCCGAGAACGCGATGCAGGCCGGGCTGGACGCCGTCGAGGAAGGCGTCCCCGAGTACGAGGCCGCCGAGGCCATCTACTCGGCGCTCATCGACGGGACGGAGGAGTTCGGCGGCGACTACCCGTCGATCGTCCCGCTGCTGCCGTCCGGCGACCACACCGGCACCCCACACCTCACCTGGAGCGACCGCACGTTCGAAGACGGCGACCCCGTCCTCATCGAGCTCGCCGGCTGCCGCCACCGCTACCACTCCCCGCTCGCCCGGACGACGTACGTCGGCGACCCGCCCGAGGAAATCCAGGAGACCGCCGACATCGTCGTCGAGGGGATGGAGGCCGCACTCGACATCGCCGAACCCGGCGTCACCTGCGAAGCCGTCGAGCAGGCCTGGCGGGAGACCATCGCCCAGTACGGCGTCGAGAAGAAAGACCGAATCGGCTACTCCATGGGGCTCGGCTACCCCCCGGACTGGGGCGAGCACACTGCGAGCCTGCGGCCGGGCGACGAGACGGTCCTCGAGGAGAACATGACCTTCCACACCATCCCCGGCCTCTGGTTCGACGACTTCGGCGTCGAACTCAGCGAGACCTTCGTCGTCACGTCGAACGGAGCCGAACCGCTCGCCGACTTCCCGCGGAAACTGTTCACCAGCTAATGACTGCATCAGACCCGACCGGAACGACGACCGACGACACGACCACCGTCGAGGACGACGCCTCGGCCGAGACGGCCGTGGCGACCGCCCGCCGGCAACTCGAACGCGCCGCCGCCCACGTCGACGTCGACCGCGGCGTCGTCGAACGGCTGAAACACCCGACGAAACTCCAGCAGGTGTCGGTCCCGCTCCGCCGCGACGACGGGACCCTCGAAGTGTTCACCGGCTACCGCGCCCAACACGACGACGTCCGCGGCCCGTACAAGGGCGGCATCCGCTACCACCCCGAAGTCAACGCCGAGGAGTGCATCGGGCTCTCGATGTGGATGACGTGGAAGTGCGCCGTGATGGACCTGCCGTTCGGCGGCGGGAAAGGCGGCATCGCCGTCGACCCGAAGACCCTCTCCGAGGAGGAGACCGAGCGCCTCACGCGGCGCTTCGCCGAAGAGCTCCGCGACGTCGTCGGTCCGAAAAGCGACGTCCCCGCACCGGACATGGGGACCGGCCCACAGGAGATGGCGTGGTTCATGGACGCCTACTCGATGCAGCAGGGGGAAACGACGCCGGGCGTCGTCACCGGCAAACCCACGATTATCGGCGGTTCCTACGGCCGCGAAGGCGCCCCCGGTCGAAGCGTCGCCATCGTCACCCGCGAGGCGGTCGACTACTACGACTGGGACATCGACGACGTGACAATCGCCATCCAGGGCTTCGGGAGCGTCGGCGCGAACGCCGGCCGGCTCCTCGACAACTGGGGCGCGAACGTCGTCGCGGTGTCCGACGTCGACGGCGCCATCTACGACCCGACCGGCCTCGACACCGAGAACGTGGAAGGCCACGACGAGCGCCCGGGGATGGTCTCGAGTTACGACGCCCCGTCCTCGATGAGTAACGCGGAACTGCTCGAACTCGACGTGGACGTCCTGATTCCGTCGGCCGTCGGGAACGTCCTGACGGCGGACAACGTCGACGACGTCCGGGCGGACATGGTCGTCGAGGGCGCCAACGGGCCGACGTCGTCCGCGGCCGACGCCGTCTTCGAGGAGCGCGGCGTGCCCGTGATTCCCGACATCCTCGCGAACGCCGGCGGCGTGACAGTGAGCTACTTCGAGTGGCTCCAGGACATCAACCGCCGGCAGTGGTCCCTCGAGCGCGTCCACGACGAACTCGAGGACGAGATGCTCAAGGCGTGGAATTCGGTCCGCGCGGAGTACGAGGACACGGAGATGACGTGGCGGGACGCGGCCATCGCGGTCGCGCTCTCGCGCATCGGCGACGCGAAGGAGACGCGGGGCCTCTGGCCCTAACGGTCGCTACGCGGAATCGAGTTTTTCGAGCGAAATACAGCGACAGAGAACCGCTGACTACGGCGTGTTCGTCGACTAGCGGTCGGGCGCCAGAACCTGGTTCTCGAGGGTCGTTCCTTCGTCGAGGCGGCCGAGGTTCTCGGCGACGATGTCAGCGAGGCGGTCCCAGTGCTTCGGCGTGTGGCCGCCCGTGTGTGGGGTGATGAGGCAGTTCTCGAGGTCCCAGAGCGGGTGGTCTGCGGGGAGCGGTTCCGGGTCGGTGACGTCGAGGGCGGCGCCCCGGATCTTGTTCGACCGGAGCGCGGCGACGAGCGCGTCGGTGTCGACGATGCCGCCGCGGGCGGTATTGACGACGACCGCGTCCGTCGGTAGCGTCGCGAACTCCTCGGCGCCGACGAGCCCACGGGTGAGGTCGTTCAGCGGGCACGCGAGGACGACGTAGTCGCTGCGCGAGAACGCGTCGTGGATCGCGTCCGCCTCGAAGCCCAGCACTTCGTCGGTCGGGCCGCCCTTCGACGGCGTGTACCGGATTCCGATGGTGTCGACTTCGAACCCGTCGAGCCGCTGGACGAGCGCCTGGCCGATCGACCCGAGGCCGACGACGGTGACCGTGCTGTCGGTGAACTCCCCGGACTGGAAGTGCCGCCACTCCGAGCGCTGCTTCCGCCGCCAGCCCTCGTGCAGCTGCCGGGCGAAGACGAGCATGTTGCCGAGCGCCTGTTCGGCGATCCCGGGCGCGTGAATCCCGCCGGCGTTCGTGACGGCGACGCCGTGTTCGGCGAGCGCGTCCATCGGCACGTGGTCGGTGCCGGCGAACGTGCACGCGAACAGTTCGAGGCGGTCCGCCCGCTCGAGCAGCTCTTCCTCGAGGGTGATTCCGGTGACGACGCGCGCCTCGGGGACGAGGTCGCGCTCCTGCTTCGGGGTTCGGGCGAGCGTGACCGTTCGGTCGGGGAGTCGCTCGCGGAGCGCGTCGGCGTACGATTCCATCGAGAGTCCTTCTGTCCCCTCGCGGAGGACGACGACGTCTGGTTGGTCTGTCATGAGTAGGTGGGCGTCGAGTCGAGACACTGCCGTTCGGGCGAGTCGGACGATGCGACCGCGTCGTGATCGGCGGCGAGTGCCATCGTTGGGTGTACTGTCATGTTGGGTGGTTCATGCGACTGCGTCCGTTGTGACGGCGTCCATCGCGTCACAGAACAGCTCGGTCCCGAGTTCGATCTCGCGGCGCGTGCTGTCGAGCGGCGGGAGCAGGCGAATCGTCTTCTTGCCGCAGCCGAGGGTGAGCAGGCCGCGGTCGAGCGCCGCTTCGACGACGGCGTCGCGGCGGTCGCCGGTGTCGAACTCGACGGCGAGCATCAGTCCCTCGCCGCGCACGTCGACGACGTGGTCGGGCGCTCCGTCGCGGAGAATCTCCTGCGCCTGCCGGCCGCGTTCGGTGGCGTTGTCGAGTAAGTCGTGTTCCTCGATGGCCTCGAGGGTGAACGCCCCCTGCATGGACGCGAGGAGGTCGCCGCCGCCGAACGTCGATCCGAGTCGGTTCTTCTCGGCGGGGAAGATGTCCGAGCGGGAGATCGTCGCGCCGACGCGGAGGCCCTTCGCGGAGGCGATGACGTCCGGTTCGATGGGGTAGTGGTCGGCGGCCCACATCTCCCCGGTCCGTCCGACGCCGGACTGGATTTCGTCCACGACTAGGGGGATGTCGTAGGTGTCACAGACGTCGTCAACCTCGGCGAGGAACTCCTCGTTGGGGAACCGGTAGCCGCCGACGCCCTGGACCGGTTCGAGGACGAGGAACCCGACTTCGTCGGGGTTGATGTGCCCGCCTTCGGGGGAGAGGGTGTTGCGGAGCCGGGAGCTGTCGCCGACGAAGAACCCGCACTCACAGGCGGCGGCGCTCTCGCAGTCACAGAACGGAATCGTCTGCACGCCGCCGATTTCGGGGTAGTGGCGGGTGTAGACCTCCTTGGACTTGGTGAGCGAGAGTGTGCCGACGGTCCGCCCGTGGAAACTGTTCTCGAAGGCGTACGCGTACTTCGCGGGGGGTTTGTGGTCGTGGCAGATCTTCATCGCGTTCTCAATCGCCTCGGCCCCGGAGTTCGAGAGGAAGACGGTGTCCATCCCGTAGTGGCTGGAGGCGTCGACGAGCCGGTCCATCAGGTGACTCGAGCCCGGGAACTCCGCCGTCTCGGGGTCGGGTCCGGCGCCGAAGTACATGTCCTGTCCAGCGATTTTCATCGGCTCGACGAGGTCGAACTCGCGGAGTTTCGAGAGGACCTTCTCGTTGTTGTAGCCGAGCGGCGCCGCACCGATGTGGCACGTGAAGTCGAGGAGGACGTTGCCGTCGACGTCGGTCACGAACGGGCCGTCCGCCTCGGCGGTGACGTCCCAGACGAACTCGTGAGAGTACTCGCTTGGCGCCGCGTTCTCGGAGTGGAAGTCGATCCACCGTTCGGCGTTCGGCCCGGGAAACGCTGCCGTCTCGGGCTCCGCGGTATCCCTATCCATACACAACAATCGTTGATACCATACATTAAAACTTGTTATATTCTGGGTTCCGGACGGCGGTTGCAAATAAGAACGGCGTGACCGAGCGCCGAGGCGCGGTCAGTCGTCGTCCGTAGCGGCCGCGCCCTCAGTCGCTTCGCTCTCACTGGTACTGGGCCGCCCGATCAGCGTCGTCTCCTCCTGGAGGAGGACGGGCCCGTGCTCGTCTTGGAACGTCCGTATCAGCCCGATCACCGCCACCACACAGACGATTGCGAACGGCGCACCCGTGATGATCGCCGCCGACTGGAGCGCACGGACGCCACCCACGACCATCAGGATGGACGCGACGACGCCCTGCAGCACCGCCCAGAACACGCGGCTCACCGCAGACGGCTCCTCCTTCCCGCCGGTCGTCATCATCGACACCGCCAGCGTCGAGGAGTCCGCGGACGTGACGAAGAACGTCGTCACGAGCGCGAGGAACCCGAACAACAGCACCGGCCCGAGGATCGGGAGGTTCCCGAAGAGGACGTACCCGGACACCGCCTCGCCGTACTCCGAGACCGGGCCGAGGATGTTCGCCGCGCCCGAGAACTGCATCAGGACCCCGGCACCGCCGACGATGATGAACCACGGAATCGTCGCCATCGCGGTCGCACCGATGCCGGCGAACGCGACCTCGCGCACGCTACGCCCGCGGGAGATGCGGGCGATGAACAGGCCGGCGAACGGCGACCACGCGAGCGGCCACAGCCAGTAGAACACCGTCCAGCTGTTCACCCACTTGCTCGTGCTGTCCGTGGCCACCTGCGTGAACAGGCTCATCTCGACGAAGTTCCCGGCGAACCCGCCGACGGCCTGCGTCCCCAGCTCGAGAATCCGGAACGTCGGCCCGAGGACGAGCGTGGAGACCATCAGGACCGAGAACAGCACCATGTTGAAATTCGAGAGACGGCGGATACCACGGTCGACGCCCAGCACCAGCGAGACCGTGAAGATGACCACCATCCCCGTAATGACGAGGACGGTTCCGATGTCGCCGAGCTGGATCCCCCACTGGAAGTCCAGCCCCGTGATGAACTGCTGGCCGATGAACCCCAGCGACGTGGCGACGCCGCCGAGCGTGGCGAACACCGCCAGGATGTCGACGATCTGGCCGAGTGGCCCGTCGACGTTGTCGGCGCCGACAATCGGCGTCAGGACCGCGGAGACGCGGAGCGGAGCGTCGTAGTTGTAGACGAAGTACCCGATTGCGAGCCCCATCACGGTGAAACACGCCCACTGCGTGAGCCCCCAGTGGAAGATCGCGTACTGCACCGCGACCGGCATCGCGCCGGCGGTCTGGGCTTGCACGCCGTCAGCGATGGGTGGCACCGTGGAGTAGTGGAACAGCGCCTCGGCGGGTCCCCAGAAGACGATGCCCGCCGCGAGCCCGGCGGAGTACATCATCGCGAAGTACGAGAGGAAGCTGTACTCCGGTTCCTCGTCGCCGAGTCGCAGGCGTCCCCACGGCCCGAAGATGACGAACAGGAGGAACAGCACGAACGCGAACATGGCGATGAGGAAGAACCAGTTGAACTGGGCGAGAATCCACTGCCGCACGGCGAGGACCACGTCGTACGCGGCGTCCGGGCGGAGACTGAACGCGCCGACGAACACCAGGGTGAGCGCGGCGCCGAACGCGAAGATCGTGGGTTCGATCTCGTCAAGGAACTCCGCCCACGCCCCGTCAGCAGAGCTCACAGTCACTCACCCCATTAGCTGTCCTCAGTTGTTGCCTCCCGGTGGCCGCGCCGACGCGGGGAGCGGTCTGTAACCGGTGTTCGTGTCGACTGTCGTGGCGAGCACCGTCGCGGTGTGGTCTTGCGGAGTACATGTGGTTTCTACCGAGGTTGTGTTCGTGCTACTCGGTGCCAACTGTCGTGATACGCTGTGGCACCCAGTCATACCCTTTGGATTAATGTATATAGTATTAACGGTGACTGTGTACAGCTCGTCGGTGACTGGGGTCGCCGACGCGGACCGGCTACGAATCCGCCGAGCCGTCCGTCTCCGACTGCGACGTCTGGTAGGACTCCAACATCTGCTCCTCGAACTTGTCGACGGCGCGTTCGAGAATCTCCACCTGCGTCGCCTTGGTATCCTCGTCGACGTAGTACTCCGGCCCGCTCAGGTTCAGCGAGCCGTAGACGCCACCCCGTGGTGACTTCACCGGCATCCCGACCGCCCAGAACCCTTCGACTGCTTCCCCGCAGTTCTCTGCGTACCCCCGCTCACGGACCTGCTCTAACTCCGCGAAGAACTCCTCCTCGGTCGTAATCGACTCGTCAGTCGCCTTGGGGAGGCCCCACCGGTCGAGAATCTCGCGGATTCGGCTCTCCGGGTACTCCGCGACGATCGCCTTCCCGGACGCGGTGGTATGCACGTGGAACGGACTCCCGTCGATGAGGAACCGCGGCGTGTTCGCGAACTCGAGGTTCCCGTACAGCGAGATGACGCGACCGTGCTCCTCGACTGCGAAGTCCGCCTCCATCGTCGTCTCGTCGGCGAGCCACGCGACGATCTCGTTCGCGGTCTGGTAGTACTCTTTGCGGGTTCGCACGTAGTCCCCGAGATGGCAGAACTTCGCGCCGAGTTGGTACTGATTGGCGTCACTGACCACGTACCCGTACTCGGCGAGCGTGTTGAGGTGGCTGTGGACGGTGCTCTTCGCGAGGTCGGTCGCCTCCGCGAGCTCGGTGAGACCAGCCCCCTCCTTCTCGAGGAGGGTGTCGATCAGTTGGAGTGATATCGCGGTCGTCTGCAACACCCCGGACGTTTCGTGGTTGGTCATACCCCCTCTTTCGCGCCGGACGGTAAAGAAGTACGCTCCTGTCGGGAGTGCCGGTTAGGACCGTCCGAGACGCGTACCGTGGTTGCTTCAACGGAGTACAGCTCGTGACAGAGCACTGCATGGTATCCTTTCTCTATCGTGAACGTTTATAATGGATTCCAGACTGAATCACGCACCCGCATATAAACTAACAGCCGATATCACCTCGAATATCCCGTCCCGCTCCCGATTCCGCTCACACCCACAGCAACATTACAATAAATGAGTTCGGCTCTCCGGAACCATTCGACGAACGCGGAACTACTAACGGGCTGGAATAGGGCGCTAACGCACGGTTAGCGAAGACCGCGACCACGGAATTCCCCTCAAAGGAACCTTCAAGTACTCCACCGTGGCCCTCGAAGACCGATCGTGGAGTGGTCGAGTTGTGGACGACTGACCAGCACCGGCAGGGAATTACAGACATAGTAGTGTAATACCAGCGCGGTTCAGCGATTCCAACAGAAGGTGCGGCTGTTTGCGGTGAATCGAGCGACAACAGTTGACCTCGTTTTGAAGCCCCGAACCCAATCTAAGCTCCACAACTACCAATACCGAATACAGTATATATTTTTTATAATCTCACGTCAGCCGCTGCCAGCTGGTCGCTCGCAACCGAGTCTGGAAAGTGAATCTACAGCGCTCTGACGGTGGCAACCCAGACGGCGCCCCAACCAGCAAACAACACTCTGGCTCTACAACGAGCCATCCATCTGGGTCAAACCTACCAATTCTCAGTCTATACCTCAAATATGTCCGGATTTGTAGAGTCACTACGCCCGATTATCCGACTATCTACGGTATAGTTCGTCAGAACAATATCGCCGCCGGCGGCGTTCTTCGACGGTCCTGTACTGTGGTAGGAGATGTTCTCTCGGGCGCGATCTCGTCGACGAGCACCAATTACCGGGTAATCAGACCAGCACCGAAAATATATTTTTAGTAGGAAAATACTAGATAAACCAGATTCCGTATATTTCTTCTCTGCGGAACGAGACTCCAGACGTTCACCGCTACCCGGACCTCGCTCGTCGGCCCCTCGAGTGGCTGGAACTGGAATCCAGATTTCCGTTGTCGGCGTCTGCAACCCGCACAACGTAGGGCGACAAACCGGACGGGCTACGGAGCGTGCGTCAGTTCGTCGGCGAACTCGATGTCGCCGGTAGCGTAGTACGTCCACGCGACGAGGAGGGCGATGCCGATCGCGGCCCGGACACCCCACAGTTCCACGGATTGAGCGAGCGATGCGCTCCCCAGGCCGTCAACGACGAAGACGGACGGGAGCGTCAACCGTGGGCTCTGCGAGACGGGGTCCTGCATGACGGTGAGGATGGCGACGCCGCCGAAGTGGACGCCGAGCGGCAGCGACAGTTGGCCGCACAGCACGTACGCCGTCGCGAACAGCAGCCCCGCAATCGCACTCGTCAGCACAGCAGCCACGCCGCCGCTGCCGACGAGGTGCAACAATCCGAAGACGGGCGCGCTCACGACGACTGCGAGCGCGACCGCAGCGGGCGGTGACAGCGAGCGCGCCTGGAGGCCGCCGGCGGCGGTGCGGATGAAAATCGCGCGGAACAGTAGCTCCTCGAAGACGTTGTTCGCCAGATAGAACAGCAGGAGAGCGGCGACGGCGAGGACGGTGAGGCCAATCGAATCGACGCCGACGCCGGTCAGTTCGACTTGGAGGGACGCCTCGCTGGTCGCTGCGTAGTAGAGCACGGCGCCGACGGACGCAATCACGCCGATGAGCACGCCGACGAGGAACTCGCCGCCCCACCGACGCGACAGATCGAGGCCGTAACTCGCGGGAGGGCGTTGGTCGAGTCGTGCTGCGACCAGCACCGCGACAAATCCGCTCGCAGCGATGACGAAAGCTAACAGCACGAACAGGACCAACGCCCAGAGCAAGGCACGCTGTCCCGATACGTCACCGAGGACTGCTCGGACGCCCAGCGGCACCGCTATCTGGCCGGCGAGATACAGTGTCAGCCCGGTTAGGACCGGAAGCACGACTCGCCAGGTCGCTCGGAGCCGCCCGTCATCGGAGCCGTACAGCAGCCGCGCCGCGAGGGTTCGCATCCGCGACCGGACCCCGGAACGCAGTGGCATACCCGACCTGTATTTCGGTCAGGCCCTTAGCAGTTCAGCCCACACGGCCGCGCTCGGCCCCCACGATACCACGGCAGGAACACCAACGGGACACAAACTGAATCTGGGTCACGGTGGCCCGGTGTCGCCGTCAGTTACGCGTCGTGTTCGGCGCGGTGTCGACGCCGGTGAATTCGAGGCGGGCGCCGCCGGCGTCGCTGTCGGTGACGTGGACGTCCCAGCCGTGTGCATCCGCGATTTGTTCGACGATGGCCAGCCCGAACCCGGACCCGCCGTCCAGCGTCGAGAACCCGTTCTCGAAGACGCGTTCGCGGTCGCTCTCGGGAATCCCCGCGCCGTCGTCCTCGACGTAGAACCCGTCCGAGAGCTCGCCGACCCGGACGGTCACGTCGTCGCCGCCGTGTTCGACGGCGTTCCGAATCACGTTCTCCAGCAGTTGCCGGAGGCGACTCCGGTCGGCCTGCACGGACAGCTCCGCCGCCACGTTGAGTGTCGCGTCCGCCGTTGCGACTTGCGCCCAGCACGTCTCCACGAGTGCCGGCAAGTCGATGGGTTCGACGTCGCTGACGTTCTGGCCCTCGCGGGCCAGCGTCAGCAGGTCCGCAATCAGGTCGTCCATCCGCTCGTGCGCCTCGGCGACGGCGTCGAGGTGTGGACTCTCGCACGTCTCCCGGGCGAGTTCGACGTAGCCCTCCGCGACGTTCAGCGGGTTCCGGAGGTCGTGGCTGACGACGCGCGCGAACTCGTCGAGGCGCGCGTTCTGCCGCTCCAGTCGCTGCTCGTACTGCTTGCGCTCGGTGACGTCCTGGACGGCACCGCGGAGCATCACCGCCTCGCCGTCCTCGACTTCGGGGACGCCCTGAATCCGCAGCCACCGGACGTCCTCGCTCGGCGTGCGGAACCGCGCCTCCACGTCGAACGCCTCGCCGTTGGCGAGCCCGTCCTCGACGGCCTCCGCGACGATGGGACGGTCCTCCTCGTGATAGACGTCGAGGGCTTCGTCCAGCGGCGGTTCCTCGTCGTACTCGACTTCCAGGAGCTCGAAGAGGTGGTCGGTCCAGAACACCTCCTGGGTCTCCGTGTCGATCTCCCACCCGCCGACGTCGGCGATGTGCTCGGTCTTCTCGAGGAGGTCACGAACTCGCTCGATCTCCTGTTCGCGCTCGCGGCGCTCGGCGAGGTCGCGCGCGACGCCGACCAGTCCCACGAGGTCGCCGTCCGAGTCCGTCAGTCGGGCGCCGGTCAACTCGTAGGGGGTTCGCTCGCCGGACGCGGTCAGGATGTCGGCTTGCAGCGACGCTTGGCCGGTCTCTAACACGTCCGACACCGCGTCGGCGACGCGGTCCGCGTCCTCGCCGTCGAAGAACTCGTGGAAGTGCATCCCCCCGATTTCGTCGTCGCCGTACCCCGTCACTTCGCAGAGGCTGTCGTTCCACCGCTTGAGCGTGCCGTCCGTTCCGATGACGTAGAACGCCTCGTCGAGCGTGTCGAGCGCCTGCTCGACGAAGGCCTGTTCTTCCTCGAGTTCTCGCTGGCGGCGGCGTTGCTCGGTGATGTCTTTGGCGGACGCGACCAGCGAGACGACCTCGCCGGCCTCGTCCGTGACCGGACGGATCGTCCCGCTGAGACTGTACGGGTCTCCGGAGGGCTGTGCGAGGTCGGCTTCGAAGGAGACGTACTCACCGCTGGCTGCGCGTTCGACCCACTCCTCGACGTCCGACTGGAGGTCCTCGCCCCACCACGGCGTCTCCCAGAACGCCGTGCCGAGCACCCGTTCCTCGGTCGGCTCGATGAGCTCCATCGCGGTCTGGTTGACCTGCTCGACGCGGCCGTCGGCGTCGAGCACGCCGACGAGCATCTGCGGGTCTTCGAACACGGCTTCGAATCGGCGTTCGTTCTCCCGGCGTTCGACGAGCGCGCGTCGCCGGTCGACGGCGTTCCGGATGCGGTTGGCGAGAATCGTGTACTGGCTGGTGCCGGCGTCCTTCTGGAGGTAGTCGGTGACGCCCGCCGTGATCGCCTGGCTGGCGATCTCCTCGTTACCCTTCCCGGTGAACAGGATGAACGGCAGTTCGGGGTGGTCCTCGCGGACGGCTTCGAGGAACTCGATGCCCGTCCGCTCGGGCATGTCGTAGTCGGAGACGATGCAGTCGACCTCGGTGGCCGCGAGGGCTTCGAGGCCGGCGTCGGTACTGGTGGCTGTCCGGACGGTGAAGCGGTCGTCGTCGCGCCGGAGGAACTCGCCGGCCATCTCGGCGAAGCCGGGTTCGTCGTCGACGTGGAGAACGCGGATCGGAGCGGAGTCAGTCATGTGTGCAGTGGGCGGTCGAGCGAGCAATTACTACCGTACCGAAACGGTTGGTATATAAAAGCGTAGCGGCCGGGCCGCAAGCACCCGGACGGGACCGCTTCAGTCGCCGAGCGCGTCGGCGACGCGCTGGACGACCGGGGGCGCGGCAGCGGCGTAGCGGTGTGCGTTCGCGTACTCCGAGTAGAGGTAGTGGCCGGGAGAGGACGCGGAGTCCTGCTCGATACTCCGGTTGGCGCTCTGGAGGTGACTGTGGGCGTAGGCCGCCGGGCGACGCGCGAGGAGGCCCGGCGACGTGTCCAGGAGAGTTCGTAGCGCTTCGACGGCTGCCTCGCGTTCCGCTGCAATCGGCGCCGTCGACTCGGGAACGCCGTACGCGCCGTCTGCGATGGCGTCGGTCGCGTCCGCGAACGCGCGGTCGAGCGTGAGCGCTCGCATCGCAGAGCCGACCGCGAGCGCGACGTGGCCGTCGTCGCGGCGTTCGACGGCGGTGTCGGCGGCGTTCCACCGCGCCCCGGCGAGTTCCTGCAGGAGCTCCGACGCGGCAGTGCCCTCGATGTTGCGGTCGAAGCCACCCGTCACGTCATCCCAGTCGGGCCGCGTCGCGTGGTCCTCGACGTCGGCGACGAGGTCGTCGGCCACCCGCGCGAACCGCTCGGCGTAGTCGTGCGTGGCGTCGAGCGTGCCCGCGTAGTGGTCGTAGAAGCGACGGGCGTCGGTCGCGTACGCGTGCCCCCACTCGACGCCTTGCGCGAGTTCGGCGGTGTGGAGGACGGTGTTCTCGTACTCGTGGTAGTCGCTCGACCGCGCGATGCGAGCGCCGGTCTGCCCCCAGTCGGTGATTTTCGCGTGTGCGGCGAACGCGGCCACCGGGTCGTCGGCCGGGCCGACGTACGCGTAGTCCGCGAGGAACGACTCGGCGGCTTCGACGTGGCGCTGCCGACGCGCCTCGATGTCGTCAGGCCCAAGGTTTCCTTCGAACGCTTGCACGCCGGCGTGGACGAACATCGCTTCCGAGCGCGGGTGCGTCAGCCCGGCGAGCGCGCCGACGCGGGTGTCGTCCGTCTCGTCGTCTTCGAGCGAGTCGCGGGCGTAGTCGCGTTCGCGGACGAGCCGCCGCCGGACGGCCTCGTTGGGAATCTCCGAGAGGTCCGCGTCCTCGAGCAGCGACCGGATTCGGTCGCGGGCGGCCGCGACGGCGTCGGCGGGCGGCTGTGCGGGCGTCAACGGCGGGACCTCCGGCAGGTCGCCGGCGAGCGCGGCGATCGCCTCGTCGTCGTACTCGACGCGGGACTCGCTGGAGAGCGGATTGAGGCCGCTACAGCCGGCGAGCGCGGTCGTCACTGCGGTGCCGGCCGCGGCGAGCACCGACCGGCGGGTCTGGCGGGTCACGCTGACTCACCCGTGGTTCGGTAGCGTTCGGGGACGGGGTCACAGCTCCCGCCGCTGCCGACGGAGTACCCACTGAACCCGTCTGCGGGGAACGGGAGCCGGACGAACACGGCGGCGTGGTCGTAGGCGTCCCGTTCGCAGTTGATGTCGGCGTCACGAATCACTCGGCAGAGCTCCAGGCTCGGGTCGCCGTCGTCGTCCCGGGTGACGTAGTTCAGCTCGAGCGCGTAACACTCCGGGATGCGCGACTGGTAGACGAGCACCGACTCGTCGTCGTAGTCTGTCTCGGCGACGAGCCGCCGGACGGCGGCGGCGTCGCGGGCTTCGTCCGCGAACTCGAACGCTTCGGCGTCGGCTTCGGTCCCGACGACGTGCAGGGACAGCGGTTCTGTGGCAGTCGATTGGTCGTCGCTGGCCGCGCCCTCGGCGTCCTCGCGTGGCGCGACGACGGGCGGTCGTTCGGTCGGCGAGCGGGTCGTCGCGGCGACGTAGTCGGTGACGAGCGTGCCGTCCGGCGAGGAGGAGTGCTGGGTCGCAGTCTCCTGACAGCCGGCGAGCGCGGCCGCGAGCCCGGCGCCGAGGCCGGAGAGGAGGGCGCAACGGGAGGGCGTCTGGAGTGACGGGGCCATACAGCCGTACAATCCCGGCAGCCCACCAAGAAACCAGCGCCTACGGTCACACGAGTGGCTGGTGGGTCGTTCTGTCGGTGGCACACGCGCGGTGGTTCTGTGCGGTGGCGAGTTCGCCAGCGCTACGAACCACGGGCGAGAACAGCCAACGAACGGGTCAGGCGTTGTTCATGCGGGTCTTGCTGGTCGCCCCGCAGGCCTGACACTCGGCGATGCGGTACGGCTCCCGGGAGAACGACGCGTTCTCGTCGTCGTCGCTCTCCGTGAGGATGTCGATGGAGACGTCGTGGGGCTGTTCGCTGCCACACGTCGCACACTCTTCGGCGATCGCATCGGAGTGAACGTTCTTGCTGGCCATCGGACTCACCCACCTGTGCGTTACGGCCCGACCGCCTTCCGTCGTACGCCTAATATTTTAGGTATCGATGTGAGAGGCGACCGCCGGGACCGCGACTCACCGCCGGAAGTCATCGCTTACCCACGCGCCAATCCCCAACTCGGGACATCGAGTTCACAATAACCCGAAGGACATGAGAGAACAGTTCATCGAGAGGTGCTAACAGTAGGGGTGTCGCGTCCCCGAGCGTTCCGACCCGGCGCTCACACAGTGCAGACTACGAGGACAGCGGGGCTTGCCGCGACAGCGAGGACCGCGATGAACACAGACCCTTCGAAGATGGACGCCGCGAATCGAATCGTTCGGACCGAGTGGACAGCAACTGGAACGCCCAGCGAGGGCGTCGTCGACGCCGTCGCCACGGCGGCCGACTGTGACCCAACTCGACATCGAACCACTCCAACGGTACGTCGACGCCGACGCGCTCGTCGGCGAAGCAGCCCACGGCTCGGTTCGCGTCGCCTTCGACTACGAGGCGTTCGGCGTCGTCGAGAGCACCGGCACCGTCGAAATCTACGCCGACTGACCCCCTCAGAGACTACGACCGCGGGTGGTCGTCGTCGAACAGCACCGCTTCGCCCGGCATCGTCGTCGCTCCCGCGCCGAGTTTGACGCCCGCGTTGAGGCTCGTGTTGATTGCGGTCTTCGCGCCGTCACCGAGCACGACGCCGAACTTCCGCCGACCGGTCGAGGTCGGCTCGCCCTTGACGACGACTTCGACGTCCGCGTCGTCGTGCCGGAGGTTCGCGACCTTCGTCCCGGCGCCGAGATTCACGTCGCGGCCGAGGACGCTATCTCCCACGTACGAGAGGTGCCCGGCCGTCGCGCCCGCCGAGAACACGCTGTTCTTGACTTCGACGCCGTGCCCGATACTGGCGTCGGGACCCACGAGCGTCGCCCCGCGCACGTACGCGTTCGGGCCCAACGTTGCACCCTCCCGGACGAGCGCTGGCCCCTCCACGACGACACCCGCGTCGACGCGAGCACCCTCCTCGACAACCACCGACCCGCGCAGGTCGGCGTCCTCGTGGACGTCACCGTCTATGCGTCGGTCGAGCTCGCCGAGCTTCCACTCGTTGGCGGCGAGCAGCTCCCACGGCCGGCCGACGTCCAGCCACCGGTCGAACGGCACCGGCGTCACGTCCGCGTGCTCGCAGGCGCGCTCGAGGACATCCGTCAGTTCGAGCTCGCCGCGCTGGCTCTCCCCGACATCGAGCCACGACCACGCCGCCGCGGGGAAGACGTACGCGCCCGTGTTCACGAGGTCCGATGGCGGGTCCGCGGGCTTCTCGGTGACACCGGTCACGCGGCTCCCGTCCGCGGTGGTGTGGAGCACGCCGTACGAGGAGGGATCGTCCGCGCGGTACGAACCGACCGCCGGCCCGCTGTCGTACAGCTCCGCCAGCCCGCGCTCGTCGTGGAGCGCGTCCCCGTTGAGCACGGCGAACGGCCCGTCGTCGAGCTCGGAGGCGGCCACCCGCACCGCGTCGGCTGTCCCGCGCTGTTCGGGCTGTTCGACGAGCGTCACCGGGACGCCGCGGAACTCGTCGCCGAAGTACTCGCGGAGGGCCTCACCGCGGTAGCCGACCACGACGACCAGCCGGGACGCGCCGGTCTCGACGGCCGCGCTGGCGGCGTGGCCGACGAGCGGCTCGCCGGCGACTGGAAGCATCGGTTTCGCGGTGTTCGCCGTCAGCGGTGCCATGCGAGTGCCGCGGCCGGCAGCGAGGAGAACGGTCTGCATACGGGCCAGTTCGGGAACCACCAATAAAACGGTTCCACCTGAGCGGGGTTCCGCTCCTCACACGAATCGCTCCAGGAACTACCAATTACACGAAACACTAACAGTCTATTATCTGATATAGAAAGGGAAAATATAGGTATCGATTCTCAGAAGCTTCGAGTTAAGAACGGAAGTGCAGACGAAGTAACCAGATTCTCGGAATAAGACTGCCATACCCGTCGATTCTGAATAGAAAACAACTGAGCCGGACCTCTCGGTCGGAGGCTCCACACCAACTGATATTGAAGTCTGTAATCCCTCTGAGAGACCGTTTAACTCTATTAGAGGTATTCCAAGCTAACTCTCGCGAACTCTTACTGGCGCACACGACAGACTCATGAAATAATTATAGGATAACAACTACTTCCAGAAAAACCCAATTTGAGTAGATATCTTCTGACGTGAAATCGTCTCGATGACTGCCCCGTTCGCGCGGCTCGCGCCGAACGACGACCGCAGGTGCGTTCCGGGAGTAGTCGACGTGGCTAATCCGACCGCACAAGCGTCGCTCAGAAGTCCATGATGCCGCGGTACAGCTCCTCGACGGTGAGGTGGTCGTCGGCGACTCGCTGCTCCGTCTGGCGATAGAAGCGGTCGCGTTCGTCCGCGACATCGTCGCTCACGTCGAAGTCGTTGGTCTCGTAGAACTCCGAGGTGGCGCCCATGTTCCGCATGACCGTGTAGAAGTCCGGGAGCGCGAACACCTTCAGCTCCGCGAGCCGCGAGGGGTCCGCGACGTCGACGTTCCAGTCGTAGCCGTACCGGTCGAACTCCTCGGCGATCTGGTCGACACGCGAACTCACATCCAGCGACTCCATCGCCTCCCAGAACGGCGTGTCCCCGGAGGAGTACTCGTAGTGGACGCCGACGAAGTCGTGGATGGACTCCCACGTGCGGCGGACCGAGGCGTTGAACGCGTCCCGGACGTCATCGTCGGCGACCCGGCCGTGCGAGGCCAGCAGGTTCGAGAACTGCACGGCGAGCGAGGCGTTGGCGGTGAGCGCGGTCGACTGGAGCGGTTCCACGAACCCCTCGGCGTTCCCGATGGCGAGGCAGTTGGCGACCCACGCGCGGTCGTAGTACCCGGAGTCGAAGTCGTACCGGTCGACGTCGGCGTCGTCGACGACCGTCTCGCTGTCGGCGTCGCCGGGGGCGACGTCGGCGACGAACTCGCGGAACTCCGCCCGCGCGGTCGCCTCGTCGGCGTACTCGGTGGCGAACACGTAGCCGAGGTCGCGGTCGTCGTACGTGTCGATCTGCCAGAACCAGCCGTGGTCGCCCGTCTCGATGACGGTCGCGGGCACGACCTCGGAGAGCGACCGGTCGACGCGGACGTTCAGCGCCGCGTCCAGCGGGAACTCGAACTCCCGGAACTCGACGTCCTGCTCTGACCGGAGGACGCGGTTGAACCCGGTGGCGTCCACGTAGAGGTCCGCCTCGTAGGCGCACCGGTCGCTGCGGACGCGGTCGATTCGCTGACCGGTCGTCTCGACGGCCGTGACCTCGTCGTTGACGAGCGAGACGTCGCGGGCGTGGCAGAGCTTCCGCAGGTACGTGTTGAAGCGGTTCGTGTCGAGGTGGTACGCGACCTTGTCGTACCTGTCGAGGTCGCCGTCCGACCCGTAGAACCACGGCGACTTCCCCTGCGCGACAATTTGCTCGTCCCGCGTCAGGTGGTCGGGGCTGTCGTAGAGCTCGTCGTAGTGGTAGTAGTAGTGCTCGACGGCGTCCGGCGTGTCCGCGTTCGGGTACTTGTCCGGCGGGTCGAAGGGGTACTGGAACGACGGCCGGTCGCACCAGTCCCGGAAGTACACCGACGCCTTCCAGATTGGCTTCACCTCGGAGATGAACTGGTGCTCGTCGATGCCGAGCGAGCCGTGGAGGATGCTCTGAATCTCGCGGTACGTGCTCTTGCCGACCTGCGGTATCTCCTGCTGGAAGTCGTCGACGACCGAGACGTCCACGCTCGGGTTCATCCGGCGGACGCCCAGCGCCGTCAGCAGGCCGACGTCGCCGCCGCCCACGACGACGACGCTGTCTACTTTCCCGTCCATCGTTCCCGAGGACCGCGCTGGTGGACAATAGCTCCGACGGTTCTCTCCGTCGCCGAGCCACGTCGAAGAATCCGGTGGTCAGCCACGGGCGGAATTCCTCCGGCCGGGGTTCGGCGACTGCTCGAGGCTGACCGCCTCGCGGGTGCGTGCGACGGCGGTCAACACGGGGTACGTCCACGGCTCGTCGTCGTAGAGGAGCGCGCACAGCGAGTGCTCGTCGAACTGCGGCACCGAGTCGCGGCGCTGGATGGTCTGCTGGCGGCGCTGCGCGACCGCGTCGAGGTCGTCGGTGAACGACTCGCAGTGCCACTCCGGGATGATGGTCGTGTCGAGGGCCGCGAACACCGTCGAGAGGTCGCCGCGTGCGTCCTCGATGGATGCGGCTTCGGCGTCGAGCGTGTCGACGAAGTCCCGTCGCATGCGGATGGAGCCCGTGGTGCGGGCTTCGAGCGTGCGCTTGTACGGCGCGGTGAACGACACCGCTGAGTCGGGGCGGAACGCGTCCGCGATGCCGGCGCCGAACTCGCGGCCGAGGTGGGCGACCAGCGGCTCCCCGTACGCCTCGTCGTAGTGGGGCGTCGACAGCACGGTGTCGCGGTAGGCGTCGCGGACGCGCTCGATACGGTCCGACGTCGTGTCCCGGCCGGGGAGTCCCGCGTCGGGCGGCGTCGACGGAGCCGGGTCGATTTCCCGCAGTCGGTCGCGGAACGTCTCGTAGGCGTCCAGTTCGGCCACCACTTCCGCGCGTTCGGTCTCGACGAGCCGTGAGGCGGTCGACAGCGGGGCGAGGACGTACTGGCGCAGGGAGTGCACGAAGTACTGTGGGTTCCGTTCGCTGTTCGCGTCGCTCATACGCGTGTGATACAGTAACGTCCCACTAAAAGCTACTGTCGGCGCGCGCGAACCGGCCGCCCGCGAGCACCCGGAGTTACTACCGGAATCCGAAGTAACGTTTTTCGCCGAAATCCCCCGCTTCAACAGGCTTATTAAACTATCTCGCGGATTACGAGGTAGAATGGTAGGTCTCAGTAGCGTCCCGAAACCTACAGAGTATCCGGACCCGGAGACAGCCGACCACGTCACGTACAACCCGTCGTTGGACGAACTCCGCGAGTTCTCCTCGCACTCGGAGACGACGACGGAGTACGGCGCGCCGGCGTACGTCAGCGAGTACCGTTCTCGCAGCGCCGACCGCACCGCCAACGCCGTCGACGCCGACTTCGGCGCCGACGACGTGGCCGTCTTCGAGAACGGCCTCGACTGGGTGCGGGACGCGGCCAACGACGTCGTCTGCGTGGACCGCGTCGTCGGTCGCCACTCCGAGGCGTCGTACGTCTGCCGGCTGTACCTCCCGAAAGAGTACGGCCGCATCGCGCTCTCGTGGGCGAAACTCCTCGAGCCGGCCGAGGGCGCCGACCCGGACTTCGTCACGGTCCAGCTCCCGGACGCGACCGACGAACCGAAAATCCGAGTCCACCCCGAGACCGGCGTCACGACCGTGCTGGGCAGCGACTACACGGGCGAGGCGAAGAAGTCGTTCCTCCGGCTGTTCATGCTCCGCACGAAAGAACAAGGCGGGCTCGGCCTCCACGCCGGCAGCAAGCGCGTCACCCTCGACGACGAGGACGGCCAACGGGAAGTCGGCCAGCTCTTCCTCGGCTTGTCGGGCACCGGCAAGTCCACGCTCACCAGCCACGGCCTCTGGCTGGACGACCCCGAGGGCGTCGAGATGATCCAAGACGACGTCTGCGCGCTCCTGCCGTCGGGCACCGTCGCGGGCAGCGAGGGCAGCGGCCTCTACATCAAGACCCTCGGTCTGGACGGCGACGAACAGCCCGAACTCTACGACGCCGCGACTGACGAGTCCGCCGTCCTCGAGAACGTCGCGGTGGACGACGACGGCACCGTCCACTTCGACGAACCCCGCTACGGCCGGAACGCCCGCGCGGTGGTCCGCCGGGACAACCTCGAGAGCTCCGCCGAGGGCATCGACCTGCCGAGCGTCGACCAGGTGTTCTTTATCACGCGGAACCCGCTGATGCCGCCGGTCGCCCGGCTCAGCGACGAGCAGGCCGCCGTCGCGTTCATGCTCGGCGAATCGATCGAGACGAGCGCGGGCGACCCGTCGAAGGCGGGCGAGTCCATCCGCGTCGTCGGCACCAACCCCTTCATCGTCGGCTCCGAGGGCGAGGAGGGCAACCGCTTCCGCGACCTCATCGCGGAGCTGGACGTCGAGTGTTACGTCATCAACACCGGCGCGGTCGGCACCGACGACCCCGTCGACGTGGGCGTCGAGGAGACAGTCGCCATCCTCGAAGGCGTCGCCCGCGGCAGCGTCGAGTGGGAGCGCGACGACGCCCTCGACCTGACCGTGCCCAGCGAGGTGCCGGGCATCGACGTCGACCGGTTCCGGGTGCCCGACCGCGTCGAAGAGTTCGAGACGGCACAGTCAGAACTCCGGCAGGAACGGCTGGCCTACCTCGACCAGTTCGACGACCTCGACGACGACATCGTCGACGCGACGTACTGAGGCGCTGCGGGTCGATTTTCGGGGTGTCAGTCGGCGCCGTGTTTCGGGGCGTAGCCGCAGTCTCGGCAGACGAGTGAGCCGTGTTCCCGAGTGACGTCGCTGTTGCAGCGGGGGCACTTCCAGCGCATAGGTGCCGGTTGTTCGACGTTCAACTTTAACGTTGTCGTTGATTGTCGACGCGCGAGTTATGCCGAGACTACCAGCGCAGAACGGGGACTCGCCGTCCACCGCTACGCTTACCACGCCCGCCACCGACGTTCTCGACGACACTACCCGAAGCCGATGAAGGCCTACCTCACCATCGACGACGCGCCGTCGGCGACCCTCGGCGCGAAACTCGACACACTGACCGCTCACGACGTGCCCGCGGTCCTCTTCTGCGAGGGGCGCCGCCTCGCCGACAACCGCGAACTCGCCGCGCGCGCCGTCAAAGCGGGGTATCACCTCGGCAACCACACGCACTCCCATCCGCGCGCGTCCGCCATCACCGAACGCGAGTTCGAGCGAGAGCTCGCACGGACGGAGCGACACATCGACGACGTCTACGACCGCGCGAACGCCTCGCGTCCCGCTCGCCTGTTCCGCTTCCCCTACGGCGACGACGGCGGCGACATGAGCGAGAGATTCCAGCGCGTCCTCCGCGAGCACGGCTTCGTCGGTCCGGAACGCGCGGACACGGCTGACACGCGGTACGACTGGCCGTGGACGTTCGACGTCGCAGACTGGCAGACCGACGACCGTGCGGTACTGCACGAGAACTTCGAAGCGACCGCGAGCGACGCCGCCCGCGGCGACGAAATCGTCCTGTTCCACGACGCCGGCAACGCCCCGGAGCTGTTCGCGGCGTTCGTCGGGTGGCTCGCCGACAGCGACCTCGACCCCGCGGACCCGCTCGAGTTGCTTCCGTGACTGGCGGACGACCCCTCAGTCGTCGGTCGCGGCGCTCGGCCGGTAGCCCCGGCTGATGGCGCGCCACTTCCCGGAGCGGAACCGGTAGTAGTTGATGGCGGCGCCCGGCAGGCTCTCCGCGAGGAACGACAGGTGGATACCGACGATGCCCAACGGGGTCGTCGCCGCGAGGTACACCAGCGGGATGGCGAGCCCGAACATGCCGACCGCGCGGCTGTAGAACGGCCAGTTCGTGTCCCCGGTGGCGTCGAGCGCGCCCGCGACGGCGTTCGTGACGCCCTGCGGGACGACCGCGACGCAGGCAGCGTAGACGAGCGTCACGGCGACCGGCACCGCCTGCGACGCCGGGTCGTTGACGAACAACCGCACGATCGGCTCCGCGAACACCGCCACGAGGACGGCCGCGAACACGTAGACGGCGGCGGTGAACGTGGTGATCTCGTAGCCGTACAGCTCCGCGGTGTCCTCGTCGTCGGCGCCCAGCGACTGCCCGACGAGACTCGAAGCGGCGAGCCCGAACCCCCAGCCGGGCGTGTTCATCAGCCCCCAGATCCGGCGGCTGATGACGTACGCCGCGACGACGTGCGAGCCGAACGTCCCGACGAGCGCGAGAATCGGGAACCGCGCGACCGTCCACACCGAACTCCGGCCGACGACCGGCATCCCGATGGAGACGAGGTCCCGGCAGAACTCCCAGTGGACGTACCGGTCGAGCCACCGCACGCGAATCGGGAACTCGCCGACAAGCGGGAGCCGCCCGAACGCCAGCCCGACGGCGAACGTCGCCGTGACGAGCACGCCCGCGACGACCGTGCCGAGCGCCGCGCCGACGACGCCCATGTCGAGACCGAAGACGAACACCGCGTTGAGGCCGACGTTCGCGACGGCGCCGCTGGAGCGGACGACCATCGGCGTCCACGCGTCGTCGGCGCCGACGAGCGCGCGACTCCCGATCTGGTTGAGGATGCCGAACGGCACGCCGACGGCGAGCACGCGCAGGTAGTCGGCGCCGTACGCGACCGCGACCGGGTCGTCGCTCAACAGCGCCACCAGCTCGTGGGGGAACGTCCAGAACAGCGCGGTCAGCGGGAGCGCCATCGCGGTGACGACGAACGCGCTCGACCGCACCACCTGCCCGAGTTCGCCGTACGCCTCCGCGCCGTACCGCTGGGAGACGAGCGCGATGGTGCCCGCCGCCATCCCGCCGCCGACGGCGAACGTCATCCCCCAGTACGGCCCCGCGAACCCCATGCCCGCGATTGCCGTCGGCCCGAGCGCGACCCCGACCATCGCGACGTCCGCGGCGCCCTTCGACATGCGGGCGAGCCCGGTGACGATGCGCGGCCACGCGAGGTCGGTCGTCTCGCGCGCCCGTTCGCCGGAGACGAGGCCGAACCGCGCGAGTACCGCGCCGATGCCCAACAGGAGCAGTCGAATCGGGTTCCGGGAGCGAACCACCGTACGTCGCGGCAACTCGGACCGCCCCAATAAGTGTTGTTCCCGCGAGCGGTCGGCGGGCGGAGTTAAGTCCCGGCCCCGCGAAGCCCGACCATGCGAACGCTCCGAGACGCCGCCGCGGACGCTGACGTCCACGTCGGCGCCGCCGTCGACGTCGACGCGCTCCGGACCGACACCGACTACCGGCAGACGCTCGCCCGCGAGTTCGACGCCGTGACCGCCGAGAACGCCATGAAGTGGGGGCCGCTGGCGGACGGCGAGCGCGGCTACGACTTCGCTGACGCCGACGACGTCGTCGAGTTTGCGGACCGCCACGACATGTACGTCCGCGGGCACGCGCTCGTCTGGCACCGCATGTACCCCGAGTGGGTACGGCCGTGGACGCGGTCGGCGGCGGACGCCGACCGCCTCCTCCGGAACCACATCTACACCGTCGCCGGCCGGTACCGCGGCCGGGTGGACGCGTGGGACGTCGTGAACGAAGCCGTCGCGGACGACGGCGGCCTCCGCGAGACGCAGTGGCTGGACGCCCTCGGCCCGGAGTACGTCGACCGCGCGTTCGAGTACGCCGCCGACGTCTCCGACGCCGACCTCTTCTACAACGACTACGGCGCCGACGGCCTCTCCGCGAAGGCCGACGAGGTGTACGACCTCGTCTCGGACCTCGTCGCGCGCGGCGTCCCCGTCGACGGCGTCGGCCTCCAGCTCCACGTCTTCGACGACCTCGTGCCGCCGGCGGACGTGGCCGCGAACGTCGAACGCCTCACCGACCTCGGCTTGGACGTCCACGTCACCGAACTCGACGTCGGCATCGGCGAGGCTGTCGCCGACCGGGAAGCGCAGGCCCAGTACTACCACGACGTCGTCGCCGCGGCCGTCGACGCCGGCGCCGACACCGTCGTCACGTGGGGCGTGGACGACGGCCAGTCGTGGCTCCCGCCGCTCGGCCACGGCGAAGCGCCGCTGCTGTTCGACGAGGAGTTCGCGCGGAAGCCCGCCCACGGCGCCGTCGTCGACGCGCTCTCCGAGTAGCTACGCGAAGTCGGGGCCGTCGATGTCCGCGTCGGCGGCCTCCCGCCACGTGTGCTCGGGCGTCCAGCCGAGGTCGCGTTCGGCTTTCGCCGTCGTGAACGCCGCTTCCTCGCCGTCAGTCTCGCAGGGCGGCGCATCCGCGAACAGCGCGTCGAAGAGGTCGGCGGTGTCCACGCCGAGGTAGTTCTCGTCGGCGTGACAGAGGTACGCCTCGTGACCGGTGACGTCGGCGTCCAGTGCGGCCGCGACCATGGACGCGAGGTCGCGGACGTCGATGTACGACCAGAAGTTCCCGATGCCGCCGTCCGGCGGCGCGTCCGCGGAGCGCGCCCGGAGCGCCTCGAGGTCGAAGGCCTCGCGGTTCTGCTCGGTCAGGTACTCGCCGGGGTACTGGACCCACGACGGGCGGATGGAGACGACGGAGACGTCGTGGCGGCGCGCGGTCGCCTCCGCGACGGCTTCGCCGGAGACCTTCGAGACGCCGTAGGCGTCCTCCGGGCGGAGCGGGTGAGATTCGTCGATGGGGACGTACTCCGGTTTCAGCACGCTGTCGGCGAACGGGAAGCCGTACGCGGACTCGGAGCTCGCCCACACGACGTCGGCGCCGGCGCGCCCCGCCGCGGTGAGGACGTTGTACGCGCTCTCGGTGTTGTTCGTGAACACGCGCGACCCGGCGTGGCCGGTCGGGTCCGGAATCGCCGCGAGGTGGACGACCGCGTTCGGGTCCGCGGCAGCTATCAGTTCGGCCGTCTCGCCCTGGTCGGTCAGGTCGACCGCGAAGAACGACGCGCCCTCGGGGCCGCCCGCTTCCGGGAGGCGCTGGTCGAGGCCGACCACGTCGTAGCCGTCGCCGGCGAGCCGGTCGACGACCCACTGTCCGACGCCGCCGAGCGCGCCCGTGACGACGACACTCGTTGCTGGTGTACTCACGACCGTTCGGAAGACGGCCGCCCCCTTCAAACCGTGGGAGACAGCTCGTCAGTACGCGTCGGCGGCGGCGAGCACGTCGGACCCCTCGAGGTCCCAGTCGTCGAGGTACTCGGCCTGTGCGGCGACGAGCTCCGCGAACAGCTCCCGGGCGTCCTCGGTCTGGAGCGTGCGGACCTGCGGATCCAGCAGGAACGCCCGAAACGCGCGGTCGAGGTCGCCGTCGCGGGCCGCGTCCACGACCGTCTCGATGGTGTCGACGTGCGTGGCGAGTAGCGAGCGCACGGGCCGGGGGAACCCACCGGCGGCGAGCGGTCGGATTTCGCCGGCGGCGACGAGCGCGTTCGTCTCCACGACCGACCCGGACTCCAGCCCCTCGACCTGCCCGCGGTTCGGGAGGTTGACGTTCGTGACGAACTCCTCGCCGCCGGCGAGCGCGCCCAGCACGTCCAGCAGTACTTCGCCGGACGCTTCGAGTTCGAACTCGCGTTCGCCCGTGAGCCACGCCTCCACGTCGGTGGTCTGTTCGGACTCGGCGGGCGTCCAGTGTTTCGCGCGGAAGTCGCTGCCCGTGCGCTTGACGCCCCACCGGTTCAGTGCCTCCCTGCCGCCCTGCAGGAACCACGTCGCGTACTCGACGACGTGGCGGTCGCCCGCGAACGGGAGCACGCCGAAGTTCCGGTAGAGCTCCCACGAGACCTGCCACGGGTCGGCGAACGGGCTCTCGTCTTCGAGGTCCGCGGGCTCGAAGGTCCGGTTGCCTTCCTCCCCGTGCGCGAGGTCGTCGAGCAGCGGCCAGAGGTCCACGCCGTCGACGTACGCCTCGTCGATCCACGTGAAGTGGTTGATGCCCTTGACGTTCACCGAGACGTCCGCGCGGTCGGCGTCCATCCCGAGGTGCTCGTCGGCGAACGCCGCGAGGCGGTCGCGGGCGTGCAGGACCTCGTGGCACATCCCGACGGCGTTGATGTCTGGGTACTCGTCGTAGAGGGCGCGCGTCACGAAGTGCACGGGGTTCGTGAAGTTGAACACCCACGCGTCCGGGCAGTGTTCGCGGATGGCGGCGGCGAAACGCCGGTAGACGGGGATGGTGCGCATCGCGCGGAAGATGCCGCCCGGGCCGATAGTCGCGGCGACGGCGCCGTAGATGCCGTACGACTCGGGGATGTCGAGGTCGTGGACGAACGTCTCCGTGGGGTCGTACTGCGTGGACAACAGGACGACGTCGGCGCCGTTGAGGGCGACTGCGAGGTCGCTGGTGGCGGTGTACGTCCACTCCGCGGTGGCGTCCTCGCGGTCCTGGACCCAGTTCCCGAACTGGGCGTTGCGCTGGGCCGCGTCGGCGTTGACGTCGTAGAGGCGTACGTCGCCGTCGAACGCGGAGAGCGCGAGGTCCTGGACGAGGTTCGGGACCCACTGGCGGCTGCCGCCGCCGACGTACGCGATGGTCACGTCGTCGCCGTCGAGTGCGTCTCCGGACGTCGCGCGCGACGCGGCGGCTGGCCGTGCACGGCTGGCTCGGTCCATACCTGATGGCTTCGGCGGGCACACAAAACCGTACCGGGTGCCGCGAACCCCCCGGGTTCGTTCTCCCATCCAGAACACTTTAGCCGACGTAGGTAGTGAGTCCCTCGCATGGACGCCAAACATCCGGTGCGGACGACCGAGAAGACCCTCGCCCTGGTCGAGGAACTGATGGACCGGGGGCCCTGTGGGGTGACGGAGCTGACCGACGGCCTCGACATGGGCAAGAGCGCCGTCCACAACCACCTCACGACGCTCCGCGAGCACGGCTACGTCCTCAAGACCGGCGACGAGTACCAGCTTGGCCTGAAGTTCCTCGAGGTCGGCGGCGCGACCCGGAAGTCCATGGAGTTCTACCAGGTCGCCGAACCCGAGGTGAAGTCGCTGGCGAACGAGACCGGCGAGCTCGCGAACCTGCTCGTCGAGGAGCAGGGGATGGGCGTCTACCTGATGCGGTCGAAGGGCGACGAGGCCGTCGACCTCGACACGTACGCGGGGCTCCGCACGCACCTCCACACGACCGCACTGGGGAAGGCCATCCTCGCCCACCTCCCCGAAGACCGCGTCGAGGAAATCATCGAGCGGCGCGGCCTCGAACGGAAGACCCCGCGCAGCATCGGCTCCCGCGACGAGCTGTTCGAGGTCTTGGAGGGCGTCCGCGACCGGGGGTACGCCATCGACGACGGCGAGCGCCTCGAGGGCCTGCGCTGCATCGCGGCGCCGGTGAAGGACTCCTCGGACGAAGTACTGGGCGCCATCAGCGTCTCCGCGCCCGCGAGCCGCGTCAGCGACGAGGACCTCCACGGGGAACTCCCCGAGCGCGTGCTCAGCGCCGCGAACGTCATCGAGCTCAACATCAACTACTGACTCACGTTCTAATTTAGAGAATCTCTCCTCTCGCTCTCCTCATACGGCCCTGAACGGACGATTTCGCACCCTCTTGGCAGTATCTTCGGCACGGATCACTTCATACTGGACCTACATTACACTACTACGGTTGTAATTCCAATCCCGATTTGCCACCCCCTTTCGTTCTGTATTTCAGAATTAGGTTCTGCGAGTCGGCGGCGGGTCGCACCGCTGTTCGGGGCAGTCGAAGTGAGAAACTGCGAGGGTGCGCTCGCCCGGCGAGACGGCGGCGGTGCGTGGGACAGACGCTGTGGAGTGCAGACGCTACTCGTGACGCCGCGTCCAGTGTCCGCCCGGCGAGCCGGCTAGTACCGGTTGCTGACTCCACACAATACTTTCGGAATTCCGGGGAGCCCTACTGGTCGCCGCGCCCCAGCCGTACGCCTGCCAGCCGCCGTCGGCGTACAGCACTTCGCCCGTCACGAAGTTGTTCCGACTCACGAGGAACAGCGCACACTCCGCCATCTCCTCGACGGTCCCGAACCGACCCAGCGGCGTCCGGTCGCGGATGTCGTCGTTCGTGTACCCCGCAGAGCCCTGCGTCTGCTCGGTGATCTCCGTCCAGATGAACCCCGGCGCGAGCGCGTTCACGTGGACGTCGTGCTCGGCCCACTCGACAGCCAGCGTCTGCGTGAGGTTGTTCACGCCCGCCTTCGACGCACAGTACGGCGACCGCAGCTGGAGACCGCGACCGCCCATCAGCGAGGACATGTTCAGAATCGCGCCGCCCTCCTCCTGCTCGATCATCTGCCGGCCCGCGGCCTGACAGCCGACGAACGTCCCCACGAGATCGACCTCCACGACCTCCCGCCAGTCGTCGACGTCGAACTCCTCGGCCGGCCCGAGCGTGGTGACGCCGGCGTTGTTCACGAACACGTCGAGGCGCCCGAACTCCTCGACGGTCGTCTCCACCAGCGCCGCCATCTCGTCCTCGTCGGTGACGTCGGCCTCAACGCCGATGGCTGTGCCACCCTCGGCTTCGATGGCTTCGGCGGCCTCCTCGGCGCGCTCCTGGGAGCGAGAGTTCACGACCACGTTCGCGCCCTCGGCGGCGAAGTGCTCGGCGATGCCCTTCCCGATACCCTGACTGGACCCCGTGATGATGGCGGTGTCTCCGCTGAGTCGTCCGGTCATGCGTACCTCAGACGACCCGCGAGGCCCACTTTACTGTGTCGATGCCTACAGTCCGTACAGCTCCTTCGGCCGGTCGTACGCGACGTGCTCGACGAGGCGCTCGGCGTTCTCGTAGGGAATCCGCCCGCGGTCGACCATCTGCCCGACCACGTCCGCGAGCGTCCGCCGGAACATCTCGAACCGCGAGCCGTAGGAGACCAGCTTCCGGGAGTCGCTGACCATCCCAGCGTGGTTCGCCAGCAGGTCGACGGCAGCCACGCGTTCGAGCTGGTTCGCGATGCCCATCGGGCTGTCGTTGAACCACCACGCCGGCCCGATGCTCACGTTCGGGTAGGCGCGCGCGACGACCGTCGCGCTCGGGTAGTGCGTCGGGTCGAGCGTGTAGAGGACGACCTCCATCTCGCCGTCGAAGCGGTCGAAGAAGTAGTCCAGCCCGTCCACGAGGTCGACGTCCTGCGTGGACACGTCTCCGCCCGCGTTCTTCCCGACGGTCTCGTAGAGGGAGTCCCGGTAGTCACGCACCGCGCCGACGTGGAGTTGGGTCGTCCAGCCCGCCTCGCTGTTCAGCTCGCCGACGAACTCCAGCAGGTACGCCTTCCAGTCCCGAATCTCGGCCGCCGTGAGGTCGTCGCCGCGGCGCGCCTTCGCGTACACCTCACTCGCGCGCTGCGTGCTCACCGGCCGCGAGACGGGATTCGTTCCCAGGCCGATGTCGCAGGCGACGCAGCCGTGCTCGGCGAAGTAGTCGTGGGTCTCCGCGAGCGCGTCCAGGAAGCCCGCGAAGTCGTCGATCGTCGTCTCGGTCGCGTCGTCGAGGTCCGCGACGAACTCCGTCCACGCCGCGTTCTCGACTTTCAGCGCGCGGTCGGGCCGCCACGTCGGCAGCACGTCGACGCCCTCGACTTCGGTCTCGGCGCGCTCGTGGTACCGCAGCCGGGAGGTCGGGTCGTCGCTGCTGCACAGCACTTCGACGTTCATCTCTCGCAGCACCTGCTGGGGTCGCATCGCGTCGTCGGCGAGCTGGCGCTTCGTCTCCCGCCAGATCTCGTCGGCGGTGTCCGCGTTCAGTGGCTTCTCGATGCCGAACCGGCGCTTGAGGTCGAGGTGGACCCAGTCGTAGGTCGGGTTCCCCGCGAAGTCCGGGAACACCTCGGCGAGGGCGTCCCACTTCTCGCGGTTGCTGGCGTCCCCCGTGACCTTCTCCTCGGGGACGCCGCGCTTGCGCATCAGCTGCCAGACGTAGTGGTCGGTCGCGCCCTCGACCTCCCAGACGTCGTTCCACGGCTCGTTCTCCACGACTTCCGCGAGGTCGACGTGGTTGTGCGGGTCGACGACCGGCAGGTCCGCGATGGACTCGTAGAGGTCGACCGCGGCCTCGGAACCGAGCAGGTACTCCTCGTCGAGGAAGCTCATGGGCGTACAACCGCCGAGCGCGACAAAAAAGCCTTCGACGGCCTACGCGTCGGTCTGCTCCAGCAGTCCCTTCATGTACCCGACGGCGAACAGCGGCCCATGTCCGTGTAGCCGGCCTGTGCGTCGTCGCGGTGGCCTTCGTCGAGCATCCGCGGCACGTGGTCGGGGCGAATCGGGCCGTCGAAGCCCACCTCGCGGTACGCCTCCATCGCGGCGAGCATGTCCGTCGGGCCGTCGTCCTGCCACGTCTCCACGAACTCCTCGGGGGAGCCGTCGACGTCCCGGAAGTGGACGAAGTGGATGCGGTCGCCGAACCGTCGAATCGTCTCGGGGACGTCGGCGCCCATCGCCGCGTAGTTACCCTGACAGAACGTCAGGCCGTGGTTCGGGCTGCCGTGGAGGTCCAGAATCCGCTGGACGTTCTCCACGGAGTCGACGAGCCGCGGCACCCCGCGCACCGAGTCGACGGGCGGGTCGTCGGGGTGGAGCGCGAGCTGCACGCCCGCCTCCTCGGCGACGGGCACGACCTCGTCGAGGAAGTACTCGAGGTTCGCCCAGAGCTCGTCCTCCGTGACGTCCACGGGGTAGTCGGGCGCGCGCTCGGCCTGCTCGTGGTCGTACGCGGTCGTGCGCGAGTCGCCGCGCAGCGGCACCTCGTCCGACGTTCGGAGCACGCCGACCGGGTTCTCGGTCCACACCCAGCAGTAGACGTCGATGCCCGCGCGGCCCATGTTCCGAATGAGGTCTTTGACGGTCTCGATCTCCTCGTCGCGGCCCTCGCGGCCGAGCACCGTTTTCGTCATCGGCGGGCGGTCCTCGACGACGTCCAGCGACAGCCCGTGGTCGGCGAACCGGTTCTTGGTCTGCAGCAGGGAGTCGTACGTCCACCACTCGTCTTCGCCCCAGAACCGCACGACTGCGGTCGAGAGGCCGAGTTGGCGCGCGAGCGTCCACCGCCGGTCGGGGTGCGGCGGGAGCATCGTCGTCGTGTCCATACCCCGTCTTCGCGGACCCCCACAATAGTGGTTGCGCGACGCGGCGCGGAGTTACGGCCGAGCCCCGCGAGAAAATCCAACGCACCCCCATAATTAAATAATCACAACCCGTGGGTGTGTTTGGAGTGAGCACACTCCATGGCAAGAGACCTCAGCAGTTACGACAGCGGACGGCGCACGTTCCTCAAAGCACTCGGCGCCCTCGGCGCGACGGCGGCAGCGAGCCCCGCCGTCGCCGGGCAGGCCGCGGCCGACGACGCCGCGGACTACCACGAGTCGCTGCGAGCGGAACTCACAGCATCGAGCAGGCAAGCAAAACAACTCCCCGCCGGCGAGTACGTCTACGACACCACGGAGGAAGCGACCATCGAGACGTTCTCCCTCGTGGGCGGCGGCACGGAATCGACGATTAGCGTGGACGTCGACGCGGTCCCGCACACGGAGGCGGAGCGCTTGGACGTCCCGAGCGCCGACGATCCCGGTGCGGTCGCGTACCGCGGACCGATCACCGACCACAGCGTCACGGAGGGCGACCTGCTCCTCGGCGTCGCGTGGGTGCGAAGCGACGACGACGCGGCGGAGGCGAGCGCGCGCTTCGGCTACGTCGACAGCGACGGCGAACCGGTCGGCGAGAACTTCGTCCAGCGCGGCGCGGCCGTCGACCCGCAGGGCGAGTGGCTGCGGTACTTCTTCCCCGTCGAGGTCGGCGAGCGGCCCGACGACGCGGACGTCCCCGCGCTCGAACTCCAGGCCGGGTACGCCGACCAGACGCTCGACGTCGGCGGCGTCGCGCTGCTGGACTACAGCGGCGACGGCGTCGGCCTCGGGACGCTCCCGCCGTACGACTACGAGGGGCGCAGCGAGGACGCCGACTGGCGGCAAGCCGCCCACGAGCGCATCGAGGAACACCGCAAGACCGACGTCGAAATCGAAGTGCTGAACCCCGGCGGCCAGCCGATGGACGGCGCGACCGTCGACGTGGAGATGGTCGAACACGAGTTCGACTTCGGGAGCGCGGTCTCCGTCGAGCACGTCGTCGGCGACACCGAGGACGACGAGATCTACCGGGAGACGTTCCTCGACCACTTCAACAAGGCCGTCGTGGAGAACGGCCTGAAGTACCCCGCGTGGGAGGGCGTCTGGGACACCGACAACGACGACACCCGGGCGACCCTCGACTGGCTGAACGAGCGGGACGTCCCGACGCGCGGCCACTACCTCCTCTGGGAGCAAGACCAAGCATCCGGCGGCGGCGGGATGAACGTCGACCCGGACCTGCCCGCCGACGAGAAGCAGGAAGTCATCGCGGAGAAGATCGCCGACCACGCCGCCGAGTTCGAGGGCGACGTGACCGAGTGGGACATGCACAACCACCCCATCTGGCAGAGCAACTACCGCAACAACCCCGAACTCGGCTGGGACGCGGTCGAGGAGTGGTGGGCGGTCGCCGACGACACCACCGACACCGAACTGTACACCAACGAGATGGGCGCGCTCGGCGGCCAGTGGCAGCGCAGCCAGTACCTCGACTACGTCGAGCACCTCGTGGAGAACGACTACCCCATCGACGGCATCGGGTTCATGGGCCACCACCAGCAGCAGTGGGGGCAGATGCTGGACATGGACAACCTGCTCTCGGGCATCGACCAGTTCGCGGAGTTCGACCTCCCGCTGCTGGTCACCGAGTTCGACATCCAGATTCTCGACCGGCGGAACGCCCAGGACGTCGACGTGCAGGTCGACTACACCCGGGACTTCCTGACCGCGCTGTTCAGCAAGGAAGCCGTCGAGGGCGTCGTCTCGTGGGGCTTCTGGGAGGAGGACCACTGGCGGCCCTCGGGCGCGTACTACGACTCCGACTGGACGCTCCGGGAGAACGGCGAGCAGTTCCTCGACCTCGTCTTCGACGAGTGGTGGACCGAGGAGACCGGCGAGACCGGCGACGACGGCGTCTACGCCACGCGCGGCTTCAAGGGCGACTACCGCGTCACCGCCGAGAAGGGCGCGCTCTCCGGCGAGACGACCGTCACCGTCGACGACGACGCCGACACCGTCACCGTCGAACTCACCCCGCCCGGCAGAGACGATGGGAACGGCCGAGGCGACGCTGACGGGAACTGAACGCTACGAGCGGGGAGCGCTGACCGACCGCCACCGCGACGGCGGCGTCACTCCATCTGGACGGTGACGAACCCGGGGAAGTTGAGCACGAGCCGCTGGGTGGTGTCCCCGAACACCGCTTTCCCCGTCGGGGAGCGCTGCCGGCCGACCGTGAACACGTGGTCGCAGCCCTGTTCGTTCCCGATCTCGATGACGCGCTGTGCTTCGACTTCCTCGGTGACGTCCGTGACGACCGTGTAGTCGACGTCGAACCCCTCCAGCGCGTCCTCGGTGACGTCCTCGGCGTACTGGCGGGCGACGCTCAGCGCGTCCTCGTCGCTGTAATCTTTGTTCTCCACGCGACCGATCTCGTCGAGTGCGGCCAGCGACTCCTCGAACTCATCCTCGGTCAGCGGGACGTAGAGCACGAGCTCCGCGTCGGCACCGGTCACGTACGCGGCGGCCTCGCGGACCACGCCGGCAGTACTCTCTCTGTCGTCGACGACTACGAGTGCGTCTTCCATGCCTACCGCCACGAACTCGTCCCGTATAAAACTCCGCGCTTCCCGGGGCGGCGAAAAAACGGCGCCGGACCGCAGCGACCTCAGTAGTTGTCGTAGACGGTTTTCTCGATGGTGTAGAACTCAAGGCCCTCGTCGCCCTGTTCGCGCCACGTCTCGGACGAGGAGCGCTTGAACCCGCCGAAGGGCACGTGGAGCTCGAGCCCGGTCGTCTTCTCGTTGACTTTGACGACGCCGGCCTCGGCCTCGTCGACGAAGCGGTTAGCTTCGGTGTGGTCGTCGGTGACGATGCTCGCTGAGAGCCCGTACTCGACGTCGTTGGCGGTTTCGAGGCCCTCCTCGAAGTCACTCACCTTGATCACGGCGACAACCGGCCCGAACACTTCCTCCTGGGCGATGCGCATGTCGTTGTCGACGTCCGTGAACACCGTCGGCTCCACGAAGTACCCCGAGTCGTACTCGTTGGGTGTGTCGCCGCCGGCCGCGAGGGTCGCGCCCTCGTCCTGGGCGATGTCGATGTACTCGAGCGTGGAGTCGAGTTCGCTCTGGCTGACCTGCGGCCCCATCTCGTGCTCGAGGCCCGGGCCGATGTCGATGGACTCGGCTTCGTCGACGAGCGCGTCCACGAACTCGTCGTAGACGTCCTCGTGGACGATCGCCCGGGAACAGGCAGTACAGGACTGGCCGGTGGTGCCGAACCCGCCGCTGGCGACGATTTCGGCGGCTTCCTCGGGGTCGGCGGAGTCGGCGACGAGCGTCGGGTTCTTCCCGCCGAGTTCGGTCTGGACGCGCTTGCCCTGGTCGGTCGCCTGGTCGTACACCATCTCGCCGACCTGGCTGCTCCCCGTGAAGGAGACGGCGTCGGTGCCGTCGCTTTCGATGAACTCCTGGCCGACGGAACTCCCGGGGCCGGTGACGACGTTGAACACGCCGTCCGGCAGCCCCGCTTCGTCGAGGGCTTCCGCGATGGCGAGGACGACGCCGGGCGCCGCGGAAGCGGGCTTGAGCACGACGCTGTTGCCCGCCGCGAGCGCGGGCGCGAGCTTCCACGCCGGGATGGCGATGGGATAATTCCACGGCGTGACGAGCGCGGCCACGCCGACCGGCTCCTTGCGCGTGTACAGCGTCGTGTCCTGGCTGCTGGACCCTTTGACGGTGCCGCCGAGGTCCGACGCCTTCCCCGCGAAGTAGTGGAAGATGTCGATCGCGCGCTGTACCTCGCCGGCCGCTTCCGGACGGGCCTTCCCCTCCTCTTCGACGAGGAGCTCCGTCAGCTCGTCCTTCCGCTCGGCGAGAATCGAGCCGGCCTGCCGGAGGACGCGCCCGCGCTCTGGACCGGGCGTGTCCGCCCACTCGTCCTGCGCGGCCACCGCCGCGTCGACCGCTGCCGCGGCGTCGTCGGCGCTGGACTGCTGGTACGTAGCGACTGTCTCGCTCGGATTCGCCGGGTTCTCGACGTCGAACGTCTCGCCGGTCTCGGTAGCGACCCACTCGCCGTCGACGTAGTTCTGATTGGTCTCAGTCACACTCCAAACGTCGCAATTCTCCCATACCATTCTTACGATTCCGTCACCACTCACGGCCTCGTCCAGTACACTTTTGGGGGGAGCCGCGAACCCACCTACCATGTCAGCAGCAGACTGTCTGAACAGCGTTCGCCACCGCGACTGGGAGCAACTCGACTCGGGAACGCTCCGGGTCGCGATGGTCAGCCTCGGGTGGTGGACCCGCGAACAGGCGATGCCCGCCGTCGAGGCCTCCGAGTTCTGCGAGACGACCGTCGTCGTCAGCAGCACCCACGAGAAAGCCGAGGAGGTCGCCGCCGAGACGCCGACCGTCGAGGCCGCGCTCACCTACGAGGAGTTCGAAGCCGGCGAAGCCACCGACGAGTACGACGCCGCGTACATCTGCACGCCGAACGCGCTCCACCTGCCGTACGCGGAGGCCGCCGCCGACCACGGGAAGGCCGTCCTCTGCGAGAAGCCCGTCGAGGCGACCCGCGAGCGCGCCGAAGCCCTCGTCGAAGCCACCGCGGACGTCCCGCTGATGGTCGCCTACCGGATGCAGACCGACCCGCAGGTCCGCCGGATGCGCGAACTCGTCGCCGACGGCGCCATCGGCGACCCCGTCGCCGTCCACGGGAACATGAGCCAGCAGATGCTCGACGTTGTCTCCAGCGACACCGACCAGTGGCGCCTCGACACCGAGCTCGTCGGCTACGGCGCGACCGTGATGGACCTCGGCATCTACCCCATCAACACCGCGCGGTTCGTCCTCGACGCCGACCCGGTCAGCGCGACCGCGCAGATGCACTCCGAAGACAAGGCGTTCGACGACGTCCCCGACCAGCACGCCGCGTTCACGCTGCAGTTCGACGACGGCACGTACGCCGCCTGCACGGCCAGCCAGCACGGCGCCCGCTCGGGCCACCTCCGCGTCGTCGGGACGGACGGCGAGCTCCGCCTCGAACCCACGTTCCTCGGCGAATCCCCGCAGACGCTGACGCTCCGCCTCGACGACAAGGAGATGGAGATCGACGACGGTCGCCGGGACGTGTTCGGCGACGAGATGACCGAGGAGTTCGACTACTTCGCCGACCGCGTGCTCCGCGGGGAACCCATCCACCCAGACGGCGAGCACGCGCTCGTCGACATGGAGGCCCTCGAAGCCGTCTACGAGGCCGCCGACACCGGTGAGACCGTCTTCCTGTAGGCCGGACCGGAACTCGTTCTCACTCGGGCGTCTCCGGGTCGTGTTTCCCCTGCTGTTCGAGAATGTCCACGAGTTCGTTCGCGAACTCGACGGTCCGCCGCGGCAGCCCGTACCGGTCGGTCCCCATGTCGTAGTCGCGTAGCTCCGCGACCGTCTCGGCCGTGTGCGGGAGCGTCGTCACCGTCTCCCGGACGTCCACGTCGAGCACGCCGTCGTCGGTGTCCAGCCACGGCTGCTTGCGCTGCTTCTCGTCGTACTCGATCGGGTGCGTGTCGCCGCCCATCGCGGCGACCACGTCGTCGACGGCACCGATTTCGACGCGGTCGTCGGCGTCGTCGGCGACCAGAAAGAGCGTGTCGTCTTCGACGACCGGCTCGTACCGTGTCATGTGCCGACGTTGACCGGCGCGCGTAATAACCCTGTTGTCGCGCGCCACGGGCGTGGCAGCCGGCGCGGGTTACCGCTCGACCGCGTCCGGGTCGGCTTTGGCGCCTTCGAGCGGTTCGCTGTCCCAGTAGGCGTGGTCCGGGTCCTCCCGGAAGCACGCCGCCTTGCCGTCGCCGCCGTCGATGTCCTGGAGCTCCGGCGTCTCCTCGCGGCACGCCTCGCGGGCGACCGGACACCGCGTGTGGAACCGGCAGCCCGACGGCGGGTCGATCGGGTCCGGCACGTCGACTTCACGCAGCGGCGGCCCCGACTCGTCCATCTCCTCGAGGTCGAGGTTCGGGGTCGCCCACCGCAGCACCTCCGTGTAGGGGTGGCGCGGGTCGTGAATGAGCCGCTCGGCGGACCCGATTTCGACGATCTCGCCGAGGTACATCACCGCGATGCGGCCGTCGCCGTGCTCGGCGAAGTACCGCGCGTTCGAGAGGTCGTGGGAGATGAACAGGAACGACGTCTCGAACTCGTCCTGCAGCTCCAGCATGAGGTCCATGATCTCGATGCGGAGCGAGACGTCGACCGCGCTGATGGCCTCGTCGGCGAGAATCGCCTCCGGGTTCATCAGCAGCGCGCGAGCGAGCGCGACGCGCTGTTTCTCCCCGCCGGAGAGCTGGTGCGGGTAGCGGTCGAGGAAGTCGTCGGCCGGCGACATCCCCACGCGTTCGAGCAGCGAGCGCATCCGCGCGCGCCGCTCCGAGCGGTCGCTGTTCGGGTGGGTGTGCCGGAGCGCCTCCGAGAGGATGTTGACCACGCGGTCGTTCGGGTTCAGCGCGCTGCCCGGGTCCTGGTGGATGATCTGGAGCGCTTGCCGAATCTCCTCGTGGGAGATGTCGCCGTTCCCGCGCTTGGCCTCCCAGATGTCCTGCCCGCGGAACTCGATGGAGCCGCCGGTGGGCTTCTGGAGGCCGATCATCGTCTTCCCGAGCGTCGTCTTCCCGCAGCCGCTCTCGCCGAGCAGGCAGACGAGGTCCTGTTCCTCGATGTCCAGGGAGACGCCGTCGACGGCGCGCACCGTGTCGGAGTCGCCGAAGAACTGCTCGACGATTCCCTGTTCTTCTTCGAAGTGGACCTCGACGTCGTTCAGCGAGAGCAGCGGCTCCTCGCCGTCGACGGACGCGGACGTCTCCCGCTCGCTCGTCGCCTCGATACCGCCGACGTCCGGGCTGTCCTCCCCGAAGTTGAGGGGGATCTCCTCGCGGGCCTCCGCCCAGTGGTGGCACGCCGAGCGGTGTTCGTTGTCGTCGTGGGAGACCAGCGGCGGGTCGTCCGTTCGGCACTCCGCCGTCGCGAGCTCACACCGCGGGTGGAACCGACACCCCGACGGGACGTTCACCGGCGCCGGGCCTTCGCCCTCGATGGGCTGCATCTCCGACAGCGGCGCGTCCAGATTGGGTGTCGCGTTCAACAGCTTCCGCGTGTACGGGTGCGCGGAGTTCTGGATGATGTCGTCCCGCGGCCCGATCTCCGCGAACTGGAACGCGTAGATGATGGCCATGCGGTCGGCCAGCGACGCGACCAGCGGGAGGTCGTGGGTGATGAAGACGATAGTGAGGTCGTACTCCGCCTGGAGCTCCTCCAGCAGCGAGAGAATCGACCGCTGCATCAGCAGGTCGAGCGCGGCGGTCGGCTCGTCCATCACCAGCACCTCGGGGTCGAGCACCATGCTCAACGCGATGAGCGCGCGCTGCTGCATCCCCCCGGAGAGCTCGTGGGGGTAGGCGTCGAGCACGCGGTCGGGTTCGAGGTAGAGGTTCTCGAGGAGTTCGCGCGCGAACTCCAGGCCCTCGGAGACGCTCTTGTCGTGGGCCTTCAGCGTCTCCTCGAAGTGCGTCTTGACTTTCATCGTCGGGTTGAACGACGACATCGCGCCCTGGAACACCATCGACACCTCCTCCCACCGGAACTGCCGGAGCTCCTCGTCGCTGAGTTCGAGGACGTCGACGCTCTCGCCGTCCTCGGGGTGGTAGTGGATCTTCCCGCTGAGCACGCCGGGGTCCGGGATGGCGTCCATCAGCGCGGACGCGAACATCGACTTCCCGCTGCCGCTCTCCCCGACGATGCCAAGCACCTCGTGGCGGTCGATGCTGACGTTCGCGTCGTCGAGCACGTACGTGTGCCCGTCGTTGAACGTGACGTTCGTGTCCTCGACTTCGATGATGGGGTCCTCGACGGAGTGGTCCGTCGCGGGCGCCCGAGATTGATTTTCAGTACTCATTTACATCAGCCCCCCGGTCGACGAGTCGTCTGCTTCCTCGACGGACTCGGACTCCCCCGAGAAGCGGGTCCGCACGCGGGGGTTGAAGATGCGGTCCATCCCCTGACTCAGCAGGAGGAGCCCGAAGGCGAGCCCGACGATGGCGGCGATCGGGACGAGTAGCCAGTGCACTGCCTGCATCGTGAACAGGCCCCCTTGGTAGTAGGCGTTGTTCAGTGTGACGCCCCAGTTCTGCCCGCTGTACGGCAGCACGCCGATGAAGTACAGCCCCACCGACGCGAAGATGGTGTACCGCGCGGCCTTCACGAAGTTCACCAGCACGTACGGCATGATGTTCGGGAGGATGTCCTTGCGGATAATCCGCAGGGTCCCAGTGCCCATCGTGCGCGACGCCTCGACGTAGCTGTTCTCGCGGATGGACAGCACCTGCGAGCGGATGGAGCGGCCGAGGCCCGCCCAGTAGTTGATGGTGAGCACCACGCCGAGCAACAGCGGGTTCTCCGGGCTGAGCGTGATCGCCAGCACGATGACCAGCGGCAGCCCCGGAATCGCCATGAAGAAGTCCGAGATGGTCGTGATGACGGTGTCGACCCGGCCGCCCTTGTACCCGGAGACGGTGCCGACGAGGACGGCCAGTGTGGTCGCCCACACGCCGCCAGCGAACACCATCAGCAGGATGAACGGCGTCGAGTCGATGATGAGCGCCAGCAGGTCGATGCCGGACTGCGTCGTCCCGAGCGGGTACTTCAGCGACTGGAACGGCGGGAGCAGCCGGTGCATCGACTGGTTCGGGCTGGCGTTCCGCCAGAGGCCGAACACGTCGACCAGCGCCATGACGACGTAGAAGCTCACGATGAAGAACCCGATGCGGGTCCGCATGTCGGACCACGCGACGAGCGCGGGCTCCCGAATCGAGTGCTGGTAGATCTCCTCGAGGCGGTCGCGGAAGCCGACCTCGCCGGCCGACTCGTCCGCGCGCCAGTCGAACTCGTCGCTGCCCTCGTCCTCAGTAGGCATCGGAATCACCCGCGCTGATGCGTGGGTCGATGAGTCCGTACGTGAGGTCGGCGATGAAGACGGCGACGACGAGTGTTACTGTAATCACGAGGAAACACCCCATCATGAGGGGGTAGTCGTTGGCGTTGACGGCGGCGATCAGGTAGTAGCCGAGTCCGGGGTACGAGAAGATCTCCTCCAGGACGACGGTGCCGCCGAGCCGGAATCCGATCTGCAGCAGCAGCCCGGTGTACATCGGGAGGATCGCGTTCTTCGCGACGTAGCTGGTCGCGATGCGGTTGTCCGAGAGGCCGCGCAGCCGCGCGACCTCGACGAACTCCTCGCCGAGCACTTGGATGCTGTTCCCGCGCATGTTGAGCGCCGTCGACCCGATGCCGCCGAGGGTGAACGACGCGATCGGCAGCGCCGCGTGGTAGAGCACGGTCTGGATGTACGCGACCGTGAAGCCGGGCTGGACGCTGCGGGCTGCCGCGTTCCCGGTCGGGAACCAACCCAACTGGAACGACAGGAAGAACAGGCCGATCACGGCGAAGATGTAGTACGGAATCGACATCAGGAAGATGGACGCCCCGGAGGTCACCTGGTCGAACCAGGAGCCCTCCCAGTACGCCTGTACTGCCCCGATGAGCACGCCGAGCACGAACATCAGCACCGTGGACGTCACGACGAGGAAGACGGTCCACGGGAGCGCTCGCGCGAGCACGTTGATGACGGGTTCGCCCAGCGAGATAGACCGCCCGAGGTCGAGCTGGACGACGCCGATCATGTAGTCGATGTACTGTTGCCAGAGCGGTGCGTCCGGTCTGATGTTCTGCAGCGCCTGAATCCGGGCGTCGACCTGGTCTGCCGGAATCCCGCGCTGGAGGAGCTGTATTCGGAGCTGCGTGAACGGTCCGCCCGGAAGGAGTCGAATCAGCCCGAACGTCAGCGTCGCTACCGCAAGTATCGTTGCGGGGATGCGGAGCGTGCGTCTGAGGTAGTAGTTCATGTTGATAAAGGTTGGAAAGGGAACCGTCGCCTAGCTCAGCCCTTGTACTGGAGGTCGCCCTCGTGAACCCACCAGAACTGCGGCCACTTCACCTGCCGATTCGCGTCGCCCTCCTCGGCGATGGTCCAGTCGTCGTCGGTCGTCCACGACTGCTCGAACTTCGAGACGAGGCCGAGGAACGGCAGCTCGATGTGGTTGTGCCACGCCGCCCGCTGGACGTACTCGCGCGCCGCCTCGTCGTCGGGCTGCTTGGCGATCTGGTCGACCTCCTCGAGTGGCGTGATCGTCATCTCGCCGCCGTCGGGGCCGGGGATCGTCTGCTCGGTCTGTGCGGCCTCGCGGTAGTTGTGACCACCGCCGATCTCGTCCTCCCAGAGCTGGTACCGCAGCGGGAAGTACGGGAACGACGACCGCGACCCACCGGGCAGCCAGTACAGACTCCCCATCGAGAAGCTGCTGTTCGAGTACTGGCTGAACCAGTCGTTGGTCGGCTTCGTGCTGATGGAGAAGTCGAAGCCGAAGTCGTTGAGCTGGCTGACGACCGTCTGGGTCATCGTCGTCCAGTCGGTCCAGCCGGCCGGCGAGTAGTAGTCGCCGCTGATGGTGTCCCCGCTCTCGTCCTGCCACGTGCCGCCCTGCTTCTCGTAGCCGGCGTCCTCGAGGAGCTGCGTGGCGGTCTCCGTGTCCTGGGACTCGGGGCTGTACGTCTCGAAGTCGCTCTGCATGTCGTCAAGCCAGTACTCCTGGTCGCGGGGCGCGATCCCGCACGGCGTCTCCGTCACGAACTTCGAGCGCGGACCGGCGTTCTCGACGATCGACTGCCGGTCGATGACGTGGGCGGTCGCCTGCCGGACCGCGCGCTTGCCGAAGTGGCGGTCGGCGTGGTTGAACACGATGCCGTACCCCCACTTCGCGGGAATGTTGACCTGCTCGACGTGGTCGGCGAACTGATCGACAATCTCAGGCGGACAGAACAGGCTCGGTGCGCCGTCGACGTGGTCGGCAGACATCAGCGCCTGCTGCTGAGCCGTGTTCCCACCGAAGCTCTCGATCATGAACCGGTCGAAGTTCACGTTGTCGGCGTTGTAGAACTCCGGATTGCGCTCGAACTCGAAGGCCTGCCGGTCCTTGTTGACGAACGACCACATGCCGCTGGCGACCGGATCCTCCCACGCCCAGCGGAGGAACTCGGAGGCGTCCTTGTCGAGGAACTGCTCGTGAGTCTCGACTTTCGTGTCCACGAGGAAGTTCGTCAGCTCGAACTTGACGATGCGCGGGTTCGTCGGCCCGGCGAGGTGGAGCCGGGCGGTCTTCTCGTCGACGATCTCGTAGTCCTCGAGGTACCCCCAGATCGAGCTCCCGGTCTTCTCCGCGAGCTGGAGCTAGACGTCGAAGTCCTCGGTCGTCCACTCGTCGCCGTTGTCCCACTTGAGGTCGTCGCGGAACGTCAGCGTCACTTCCTGGCCGTCGATGGTCAGGTCGCTGAGCGCGCCCAGGATGAACTCGCTGCTGGTGAACGAGTACTTCATGAACGGCGCGAACACCGAGCGGCCGGCGGGCCACCGGTAGTTCTGAATCCCGGACGTGTTGAAGTGGAGGTCGGCCGGGTTCCCGGTGTACGCGTTCGTGTACGTCGCCTGGTGGACCGAGTCGCCGCCACTGGTCGTCCCGGAGTCCCCCGAGTCGGTCGGGTCCGAACCCCCGCTGTCGCCGCCGCTGGCACACCCCGCGAGTGCCGCTACGCCGGACGCACCGGCGACGGACAGTATTTTTCGTCGACTGACTGCGTGGTCGTATCCGTCACTACCATCGTCTGCTGACATAGCGTAGCATCAATTACCGTAATAGGTCATAAATATTGGGGAGGTTGGCACCGCCTGACACCCGAACGCGGGTCGAACATCCCGGGCACCGCGCTCGCCGCTCGAATGGCCCACCGCGCAGGCGTCTCTCGGCGTCACGCGGCCAGTCGGCGCCGCGACCACTACCATTTTACCGGGTCGCGCCGACTCTCCGAGCGACACGATGAACGAGTACGACGACTGCTGGCTCCGATACGACCGCGTGGCCGACGACGACCGCCGCGCCGCGTACCGCCGGCGGTGCAGCCACGCGTACGTCGCAGAGAAGTCCCCCGAGTGCAGCGCGGTCCGCGACGAACTCCGGCGCGCGCTCCCCGACCTGCTCGGCCGCGACCCCCACCTCTGGCAGCACCCGCCCGAGACAGTTGCGGGGTTCCTCGCGGTCGGCACGCCCGACGACATGGCGATGATAGCCGAGACGGTCGACGTCGACGAGGTCGAATCACTCGCGGACGGCGGCTACCTCCTGCGCTCGGTGACGTGGAACGGCGCCGACTGTCTGGTCGTCACCGCACCGACCGACCGGGGCCTCGTCTACGGCACCTTCCACCTCCTCCGCCTGCTGAGCACGCGCGACCCCATCGACGACCTCGACGTCCGCGAGGAGCCAGCCCACGAACACCGCCTCCTGAACCAGTGGGACACGCCGTTCCACCGCTCGGTCGAGCGCGGGTACGGCGGCGAGTCCATCTTCGACTGGGAGCGACTGCCGGACCTCCGCGAGCGCTACGAGGACTACGCGCGCCTGCTGGCGTCCGTCGGCGTCAACGGCGTCGTCCTGAACAACGTCAACACGACGAAGCCCCCCCGGGGGAGCGCGAACGACGCCTTCGACGCCTTCGAGGGGTGGCAGCTGCTGGAGTCCGGTCGCCTCGAAGACCTCACCGGGCTGGCGGCGACGTTCCGGCGGTACGGCATCCGGACGTACCTCTCGGTGAACTTCGCCGCGCCGATGCTCGTCGGCGACCTCGACACCGCCGACCCCCTCGACGAGGACGTCCGCGAGTGGTGGCGCGAGAAGGCCGACGAGGTGTACGACCTGCTCCCGGACTTCGGCGGCTTCCTCGTCAAAGCCGACTCGGAGGGCCAGCCCGGCCCCTACGACTACGACCGCGACCACGTGGACGGCGCGAACGCCATCGCACAGGCCCTCGAACCCCACGGCGGCCGCGTCTGGTGGCGCGCGTTCGTCTACGGCACCCACGAGGACCGCGCGGTCCAGGCCTACGAGACGTTCGAGCCGCTGGACGGCGAGTTCGCGGACAACGTCACCGTCCAGGTGAAGAACGGCCCCATCGACTTCCAGCCCCGCGAGCCCGTCTCGACGCTGTTCGGCGCGATGCCCGAGACCGACCTCGGCCTCGAACTCCAGATCACCCAGGAGTACACCGGACAGGGCGTCCACGCGACCTACAACCTCCCGATGTGGAAGGAGATATTCGAGTTCGACACGCACGCGGACGGCCCGGACACGCCCGTCAGCGAGCTGTTCCGCGGGAGCGGCGAGGGCGTCGTCGGCGTCGGGAACGTCGGCGAGGACTACAACTGGACCGGCCACTACCTCGCGCAGGCGAACCTGTACGCGTTCGGTCGCGCGGCGTGGGACCCTGACGTCGACGCGCACGCGGTGACCGAGGAGTGGGTCCGGCAGACGTTCGGCGCCGACGAAACCGTCGTCGACACGATAACCGGCATCCTGCACGACTCGTGGGAGGCCTGCATCGACTACGAGACCGGCGGACTCGGCCTGATGCACATGATGCACAACGGCGAGGAGTACCTCGAGAACCACTACTACCCCTCGCCCGAGGAGTGGCCGGGCTACCACGGCGTCACCGAGGACGGCGTCGGCGTCGACCGCACAGAGACGGGCAGCGGGTACGCCGAGCAGTACCGCGACCCGGTCGCAGAGCGGTACGCGTCCGTCGAGGACTGCCCCGAGGAGCTCCTGCTGTTCTTCCACCACCTCCCGTGGGACCACGAACTCGAGGACGGCACGACCGTCGTCCAGCGGCTCTACGACAACTGCTTCGCCGGCGTCGAGGAAGTCCGCCGGCTCCGCGCGCGCTGGCGGGACCTCGAGGGCCGCATCGACGAGCGGCGCTTCCGCCACGTCAGCGAGCGCTTCGACGAGCAGGTCGCGCAAGCCGAGCGGTGGCGGGACGTCCTCACCGAGTACTTCTACGAGCACTCGGGCATCCCCGACGAACGGGGACGCGTGCCGGCCGAGTAGGACCGCTCACCGCTGGGTTTTTGGCGTTCGTCCGCGACGCTGCCAGTATGTCGAAGACATCGTCCCTACTCGACCTCCTCTGCGCTCACCGGCCGCAGATGAAGGTCGCCCTCGGCGTGCTGATCGCGTGCGCGTTGCTCCTCGGGCTCTCCGCGCTGTTCGTCTCCCCGGGCGACGACGCGTGGTTCATCCTCGTCATCGACGGCGTGCTCGTCGTCGGCGGCATCGGCTTCTTCTCGGTGGCGTACTGGTACTGCACGAAGCGCGCGATGAACGAGAGCTAGGCGTCCGTGAGGAAGGCGGCCGTCTCGCCCGCGAGTTCTCGAACGTCCTCGTTGTCGTCGGTGTCCGCGAGCGTGCGGAGCTTCGGCACCGCGCCGACGTCGCCGAGCCGGCCGATGGCACCGACCGCTCGCGCACGCACGCCGGGGTCCTCGTGGTCGAGGCACTCGCGCAGTTCGTCGCTCACGGGCGCGACGGCTTCCGGGTCCGCCGCGGCCAACTCGCCGAGCGCGTCGATAGCGGGGCCGACGATGTTCGGGTTGTCGTCGTCCAGCAGCGCGGCGAGCGGGTCCACCGCGTCGAAGGCCGACTCGGGCGCCTCCTCGGTGACGGCGACGACGACGTTGACGAGCGTCTGGCGGCCCGAGATGCGGCGCTCGCGTTCCGCTCGCTCGTGCTCGGCGATGGTCTCCCGCGTGGAGGGGTGGTCGACGAACTCCTCGAGGTCCGGCGACTCGTCGGTGGGTTCGGTGTCGCGGACGGCCGCTGCGAGCGCTCGCGCGTGCGGCGCGACGAGGTCGGGCCGTTCGACGACGAGTTTCCCGAACAGCACCGCCGTCGTCAACTGGACGTCCACGATGTCGCTGCTCGCGGCGGCGACCAGCGAGTCCAGCCGCCCGTCGAGGGCGTCCGGGTCGGCGACCGCGACGGCGTCGAGCGTGGAGACGGCGCTCAACCCGACCGCCGCGTTGTCGTCGTCGGGCAGCGCGGCGACGTCGTCGAGCAGCGGGCGCACGGCGTCGACGTCGTCCTCGGCGAGCGATTCGCAGACGTCGACGCCGCGCTGGCGGACCAGCGGGTTCGAGGCGTTCAGTGCCGCTCGCACCTCCGCGACGTCGACGTCGCCTGGGTCGACCGCGTCCGGGTCGACTCCCTCGAGAGGGTCTGTCGAGTTCGTAGCCATGGGCGTACGATGTGCGTCGCGGGGTAAATACGTGCGGGTCACTGCAGGAGTCGAGCAGCCCCCTGTGTGCGCCGCGACGGTCGAGCGCCGGAATCGCGGGCGCTCTGTCGGGAGTGCGAGCCGGTAGCACATCCAAAGTTTTACTATCGGGTTGCGGAATATACGGACGCAAATGGTCGATCACGCGAAGCTCCGCGACCCCAACGCGGAGTACACCATGCGGGACCTCTCCGCAGAGACGATGGGCATCTCCAACGAGCGCGGTGGCGTCCGCGACGCGGAGATCACGGACGTACAGACGACGATGGTCGACGGCAACTACCCGTGGATTCTCGTCCGCGTCTACACGGACGCGGGCGTCGTCGGCACGGGCGAGTCCTACTGGGGCGGCGGCGACACCGCCATCATCGAGCGGATGAAGCCGTTCCTCGTCGGCGAGAATCCCTTAGACATCGACCGCCTCTACGAGCACCTCGTCCAGAAGATGAGCGGCGAGGGCTCCATCTCCGGGAAAGTCATCTCCGCCATCTCCGGCATCGAAATCGCGCTCCACGACGCCGCGGGGAAGCTCCTCGGCGTTCCGGCCTACCAGCTCGTCGGCGGGAAGTACCGCGACGAGGTACGGGTCTACTGTGACCTCCACACCGAGAACGAGGCCGACCCGCAGGCCTGCGCCGCCGAAGCCGAGCGCGTCGTCGAGAACCTCGGCTACGACGCCATCAAGTTCGACCTCGACGTGCCGTCCGGCCACGAGAAGGACCGCGCGAACCGCCACCTCCGCAACCCCGAAATCGACCACAAGGTCGACATCGTGGAGGCGACCACGGAGGCCGTCGGCGACAAGGCCGACGTCGCCTTCGACTGCCACTGGGCGTTCACCGGCGGCTCGGCGAAGCGGCTCGCCAGCGAGCTCGAGGAGTACGACGTCTGGTGGCTCGAAGACCCCGTCCCGCCGGAGAACCACGAGGTCCAGGAGCAGGTCACGAAGTCCACGACGACGCCCATCGCGGTCGGCGAGAACGTCTACCGGAAGCACGGCCAGCGGACGCTGCTGGAGCCGCAGGCCGTCGACATCGTGGCGCCGGACCTGCCGCGCGTCGGCGGGATGCGCGAGACCCGCAAGATTGCGGACCTCGCGGACATGTACTACATCCCCGTGGCGATGCACAACGTCTCCTCGCCCATCGGGACGATGGCGAGCGCTCACGTCGGCGCCGCCATCCCGAACTCGCTGGCGCTGGAGTACCACTCCTACGAGCTCGGCTGGTGGGAGGACCTGGTCGAGGAGGACGACCTCATCGAGGACGGCCGCATGGAGATTCCGGAAGAGCCCGGCCTCGGCCTGACGCTCGACCTCGACGCCGTCGGCGACCACATGGTCGAAGGCGAAACACTCTTCGACGAAGCGTAGCTTCATCGAGCACGCTGGGCTTCGCTCAGCGACGTTCGACGACGCGTAGCTGTACTGAACACGGGACCGACGTCCCGAACGACCGACACGTAACCCTCTGGCTCGCGTCGCACGGCCCGCTGTTCCGGGTCGGCGGCGCCGCGGCGCCCGCGTGCCGGGCGTCGCGTTCTGCCGCTTCTCCGTCGGACCGAATCGCCAGTCCGACAACCGACTATTACCAGTTAGTTCACGGACGGGACGGCGATACTCTTTTAACTACATCGGTGTATCAACGAGTATGCGGTACTATCGACTCCCTAGTAGAGAGCAGGGAACGGACTCGGAGTCCCTCGTCGTCGTCGACGGGGAAGACGACGCCTACGACCTGACGACGGCGTCCGACGACCTCGGGTCGTTCACAGAACTCGCTCGCGCGGCGAACGCCAGCGACCGGTCCATCGACGCCATCGCACAGGACCGAATCCCCGACGCCGACCAGTACGAACTGGACGACGCCGAGCGGGACGCACTCCTCCCGGTCGTCCCCGACGAGGTCTGGGCAGCGGGCGTCACGTACAGCATCAGCGAGGAAGCGCGGAAGGCCGAGAGCGGGAAACCCGAGGTGTACATCGACGTCTACGACAGCGACCGCCCGGAGCTGTTCCTGAAAGCGACCCCCTCCCGGACGGTCGGTCCGAACGACGCTATCGGCGTGCGCGGGGACTCCGAGTGGAACGTCCCCGAGCCCGAACTCGGCGTCGTCCTGCACCGCGAGCAGGTCGTCGGCTACACCATCGGCAACGACGTGTCCAGCCGCGACATCGAGGGCGAGAACCCGCTGTACCTCCCGCAGGCGAAGGTCTACGACCGCTGCTGTTCGCTCGGCCCCTGCGTCGCCACCGGCGACGTCGTCGAAGACCCACACGACCTCGAGATGACGCTCACAATCGAGCGCGACGGCGAGCTCGTCTTCGAAGACGCCACCTCGACGAGCGAGATGGCGACGACCTGTGAGAACCTCGTCGAGTACCTCCGCCGGCACAACAACCTCCCCGAGACCCTCGTCTTGCTCACGGGGACCGCGCTCGTGCCGCCGGACACGTTCACGCTCAACGAAGGCGACGAAGTCACCATCGACATCGACCACATCGGCGAACTCGTCAACGACACCGTCGTCGTCTGACGGGACGCGAAAACACGAAACGACCGCGAGAGTGCGGCGCTAGCTCGACGCTGCGAACGGCGATGAACCGCTATTCTGCGCTTTCGACGTCCGTCTCGGCGAAGTACGTCCGCGCGCCCTCAGGGACGGCCTTCGTCTCGGTGACCTCGAAGCCGGCCGCGTCAGCGATGTCCGCCGCGGAGTGACCGACGCGGAACGCGTACGGCCCCTCCTCGACGGCGAGGTTCATGTCGCGGTCGTGGTACGCCAACTGGGAGGCGTCGACCTCGAAGCTGACGCGCTTGGTCTCGCCCGGGTCGAGGGCGACGCGCTCGAACGCGACGAGCTCCTGCACCGGCCGCGCCTGGTCGGGGTTCTCCGCGCTCGCGTACAACTGGACGACGTCGTGGCCCGCCGTGTCACCGGTGTTCTCGACGGTCACCTCGGCGGTGACGGTGCCGGCCGGCTGGAGTTCGGTCGTGGACAGCGAGAGGTCGCCGTACTCGAAGTCCGTGTAGCTGAGGCCGTGCCCGAACGGGAACAGCGGGTCGGTCTCCGTGTAGACGTACTCCTCGTTGGCGGTGTTCGGCTTCCGGTTGTAGTGGACCGGGAGCTGGCCGACCGACCGCGGAATCGACACCGGGAGGTGGCCGCCGGGGTTGTGCTCGCCGAAGACGACCTCGGCGACGCCCTCGCCGCCGCGCTCGCCGGGCAGCCACGCCTGCAGGACGGCGGGCACCGACTCCACGATGGACTCGATGGAGTGGGGCTTCCCGCTGACGACGACGGTCACGACCGGCGTCCCCGTCTCGTCGACGCGCTCGACGAGCGCCTGCTGGACGCCGGGGAGCCCGAGGTCGACGACGTCACAGCCCTCGCCGCTCGTGGCGACGCTGGGCATGTTGACGCGCTCGCGGTCCGAGTCCGAGAAGTCGACCGCCGAGCGGGCGCCCACGAACACGAGCACGACGTCGGCGTCTTCGGCGGCCTCGGCGGCCGCGTCGAAGTCGTCGGTGTCGGGGCCGGTCGTCGTGCAGCCCTGCTCGTAGCGGACGTCGAAGCCGTACTCGTCGGCGCGCGCCTGCACCGCGTCCAGCGGCGTCGTCGCGTCGAGTTCGACTTCTTCCTCCGGGTAGTGGGCGGGGTACGCGTAGTCGCCCATGAGCTCCTGCGCGTCGTCGGCCTTCGGCCCGACGACCGCCACGGTGTCCGTGTCCTCGCCCGCGAGCGGGAGCAGGTCGTCCTCGTTCTTCAGCAGCGTCATCGACTCCCGGGCCGCGCGCGTCGTGAGCTCGCGGGCTTCCTCGGTGCCGAACGGCTCGGCCGCCGCGTCGGCGTCCACGGTCGGGTCGTCGAGGACGCCCTTCTCGGCTTTCGCGCGCAGCACGCGCCGGACCGCGCGGTCGAGGGTCGCCTCCGAGAGCTCCCCGGCCTCGACGGCGTCCGCGAGGTGTTCGCCGTAGCAGTCCGTGTACGGCAGCTCGACGTCGATGCCGGCTTCGACGGCGGCGACGCCGGCCTCGCGCTCGTCGGCGGCGACGCCGTGCTCGCTGCGGAGGAACTCGACGCTGTAGTAGTCAGAGACGACCGTGCCGTCGAAGCCCCACTCGCCGCGGAGCACGTCCGTCAGCAGCCACTCGTCGCTGGCACAGGGGACGCCGTCGATGTCGTGGTAGGCGTTCATCACGGCCTCGGCGTCGGCCGTGCGGATGGCCGCCTCGAACGGGAACAGGTGCGTCTCGCGGAGTTCCCGACGGCCGACGTTGACCGAACTCCGGTTCTTCCCGCCCTCTCCGGCGCCGTGGCCGGCGAAGTGCTTGAGCGTCGCGGCGATGCCGTCGCCGTCGCCCTGCAGGCCGTCCACGTATCCGCAGGCCATCGCGGCGACCAGGTAGGGGTCCTCGCCGAACGTCTCCTCGACGCGCCCCCACCGGAGGTCTCGCGCGACGTCCAGTACCGGCGAGAGGGCGTGGACGGTCCCGATGGCCTCCAGCTGGTCGCGGATGGTGTCCGTGACCGTCTCGAGGAGGTCCGGCGACCACGTGCTCGCCATCCCGATCATCTGCGGGAACGTCGTGGCCTCCGGCCCCATGTAGCCGCTCAGGCACTCCTCGTGGGGAATCGCGGGGACGCCGAGCCGCGTCTCCTCGCGGAGGTACGCCTGGAGCTCGTTCGTCCGCTCGGCCGCCTCCTCCGGGGCGAGGCTCCCCTCGCCGCCGATGCGGGTGAGGTGGCCGATACCGTTCGAGAGGTGCTCGTCGACGGCCGCTTCGTCGAGCGTGCCGTCCTCGTTCAGGAGCTTCTCGGCGTTCACGGAGCCGAGTTGCGCTGCCTTCTCCTCGACGGTCATCTGCTCGAGGAGTTCGTCTACGCGTCGGTCGGTCGGCGTCTCGGCGACACCGCCGTCTGGGCCAGTTCGCATCAACGGTGTCGTCGCAATCCCCGATATTAATAATTCGGATGTGCGAGCGCCTGACGCACCCCGAGAAGCGCGAGGACAGCGCCAACTAAATTCTGAATGGCAGAACAATACCGGAGACAGGCAGAGTGAAATCCGTACAGAATCAGCGCGAGAAGCCCGTTCTACACCCACAGCTGAAGTTTTCGACCGCCGAAACTCTCGATGTAACGAACAGGATAGTTCTGGATACCAGAACGAAAGTCGCGCACTAGGGAACCCAACCGATACCGCAGAGGTCACCGCAGTATCCGGCTCTTAGCCCGATTTCCAGTTCACACCTCGCAGTCGTTGCACACCGATTCCACGCTCCGAGCTCCGAGAGCGGCGGTACTGGAGTCGCTGGCGCGATGAGAGCGCCCCCTTCCGGTCCAGCTGTTTTCTCCCGCTTCGAGTCGAATCCGACCGTTGAAGTTTGCTATTCCAGAACAGTATCTGACGTCGCCAGGTCGGTCGCCCGTTCGGTGGCCGACGATTCGCCTACGTTCCCAGCCTGTGACTCGGCGACAACCGAGAATTACACCAATACGATTGTAATACCCTGGGTCTCTCAGTTGTCGTTCCACGCGGAACCGCTTATGTAGACGTGAGACGTCGGCTGAAAACAGTGGCTCGCCGTTCCGCACGCGATCGCCGGCGCCGACGATGGGACGTCGTTCGTCGGTCCGACGAACTGGGTGGCGAGTGCGGTTCACATGAACGAGAGTAGAACTAGGCAATAGATGGTCAACTATTTGGTGTTTATCGAGAGTGTAGTGTTACTCGAGACGCTGTGGTCGTACGGGGTTGGTCTCAACGTCACGTAGTACGCCGGTTAACCGACAATATTCGGAGTTCGTCTGACAGCATCAGTTCGGGGTTCGATGCTCGGGTTAGCCCGATAGGCACGGGATCATAGACGCTCGAAGAATTTTTCTCGCCAGTATTGCTTTCGCTGGTCGAGTGTTGGCGTTCTATCGACTGTTCACTCCGTCAGTAGTAATGATTTCTCACGCAATACTCTCCGACAGTTCGTCGTCTCGTTTGCGCCGTCGACGCTCTCCAAAACGTACTCTGTTAGTGATACGACTTTGGTCGAAGTTAGTTCGCGTCGCAGCCTCGCCGACCGACAACGACCGGTCGGATCGCGTCACGAGCGTGCGAGAACCACAGCTCTCGCTTACACCAATACCTTTGTAATGCCGTGGGGTGTACGTGCGGGCATGACTGAGTCGTCGCGGCCGAACAGCAAGGTCGCACGCGTCATCGAGGCGTACGACCTCGGCGGGATGGGCGAACAGCTGGAGGTCGCGTGGACCGGCGAGGACGGCGAACGGACGAGTCTGCGGGACCTCGCCGACGAGTTCAACCGCGCGGTCCTCGACGCCGCTATCCGGCAGTCCGACGGCACCATCGCGGAGACCGACCTCCAGAGCGCGTACCAGACGCTGACCGAGGACGACGTCTCCAGCGCCGACCGCATGCGGAAGCGCCGCGAGCTCGAAGCGATGGGCGTCGACGTCGACGACGTGACCGCGGACTTCGTCACCCACCAGGCCATCCACACGTACCTCACGGAGTACCGGGAGGCCGAACTCCCGGAGGAGTCGGGCGACCCGGAGCAGAAGGCCGAGATGCTCGAACGCCTCCAGGGCCGCACCTCCGCGGTCACCGAGTCGACCATCGACGGACTCGTGGCCAGCGGCGACCTCAGCGAGCGCGACTACGACGTCATCGTCGACGTGCGCGTCATCTGCGGGGACTGCGGTACCGACTACGCCGCCGGGGAACTCCTCCGGCAGGGCGGCTGTGACTGCGGCGCCGGTGCGAGTGAGTGACCGTGACAACACTTAAGCAGTAGCGCCGTCTCGAATGTACTTAATGGCACCACAGCAGACTGCCGAACGTGACGTGCGCGTCCACGCTCGCAACGTCGGCGGCATCGACGAAGCCGAAGTGTCGCTCCCGCCCGGCGTGACCGTGCTCACGGGGCGGAACGCGACCAACCGAACGTCGTTCCTGCAGGCGATCATGGCGGGTCTCGGCAGCGAGCGCGCCACCCTCAAGGGAGACGCCGACGAGGGCGAGGTCGAGCTCCAGGTCGGCGACGAGACCTACACGCGAACGCTCACCCGCAGCGGCGACACCGTCGTCTACGGCGGCGACCCCTACCTCGACGACCCCACGGTCGCCGACCAGTTCGCGTTCCTCCTCGAGAACACGGAAGTCCGGCGGGCCGTCGCGCGCGGCGACGACCTCCGCGAAATCATCATGGACCCGGTCGACACGGAGGAGATCGAGTCCCAGATCCGACAGCTCGAAAACGAGAAGCGGGACCTCGACGACCAGATTCAGGAGTTAGAGCGAATCGAGCACGAACTCCCTGAGCTGGAGGCCGAGAAACAGGACATCGAGGAGGACCTCGAAGCCGCCCGCGAAGAGCTCGCCGAGGTCGAAGCCGAAATCGAGGAGCGCGACGTCAGCCTCGAACAGAGCCGCTCGCAGAAGGAAGCCATCGAGGAGGCCTTCGAGGCGCTGCGGGACGCCCAGTCCGAGCTCGAGGACCTCGAGTTCGACCTCGAAACCGAACAGCAGACCCTCGACGACCTCCGCGACGAGCGCGACCAGCTCGAAGCCGAACTGGACGACGCCGACGAGTTCGACGAGAACCCGGACCACCTCGCCGGCCGCATCGACGAACTCCGCGAGCGCAAGCGCGCCCTCGACGACACCATCAGCCAGCTCGGCAGCGTCATCAGCTTCAACGAGGAGATGCTCGACGGCGAAGGGTTAGACCTCGACGAGTTCGGCGACGACGCCGACACCGACCCGACCCAGCAGCTCCTCGGCGACAGCGAGAACGTCGTCTGCTGGACGTGTGGCTCCGAGGTCGAACGCGACAGCATCGAAGAGACCGTCGACCACCTCCGCGAACTGCGCGCGGAGAAACTCGACGAGCGCAGCGACATCGACGACCAGATCGACGACCTGTCGTCGACGCGCTCGGAGATCCAGCGCCAGCAGCGCGAGCGCGAGCGCACCGAGCGCCGCCTCTCGGAAGTCGAGGCCGAAATCGAGTCCACCGAGCAGCGCATCGACTCCCTCGAGGAGTCCATCGAAGACCAGCGCGAGGAGGTCGAGGAACTCGAAGCCGAGACCGAGGACGCCGGGACGGGCGGCGACTACGACGAGGTGCTGGAGCTCCACCGCAAGTCCAACGAGGTCGAAATCCGCATCGAGCGCCTGGAGAGCGACCTCGAGGACGTCGAGAGCGACATCGAAGAGCACGAGGAGACGCTCGGCGAGCGCGACGAGCTGGTCGAGCGCCGCGAGGAGATCGACGACGAACTCACGGACCTCCGGACGAAGGTCGACCGCATCGAGGAGGAGGCCGTCGAGGAGTTCAACGACCACATGGAGTCCGTGCTCGCCGTCCTGGAGTACGACAACATCGAGCGCATCTGGGTCGAGCGCCGCGAGCGCGAGGTCCGCGAGGGCCGCCACAAGGTCGAGAAGACGACGTTCGACCTCCACATCATCCGCGCGACCGACGACGGTACGTCCTATCGGGACACCATCGACCACCTCTCCGAGAGCGAACGCGAGGTCACCGGACTCGTGTTCGCGCTCGCTGGCTACCTCGTCCACGAGGTCTACGAGGACGTCCCGTTCATGGTGCTTGACTCCCTGGAGGCCATCGACTCCGACCGCATCGCGCGCGTCGTCGAGTACTTCAGCGACTACGCCGACTACCTCACCGTCGCGCTCCTCCCGGAGGACGCCCAGGCGCTCTCCGAGGAGTACACTTACGTCGAGCAGATCAACTGACTGGCGTAGCGAAACTCTATTCAATCACTCTGATAGGAATAGATTTCTATTCTATTTCCGATTATTCTCTTGGCTACCTAAGGTACCTATTGCACCTCGTGCGTTCAGACGGCGATACGCAGACTCGGTTCGACAATATACTCCCTGAAACCGTTTTTTAGCGCTTCTACCCGATATCTCTCGTTGACTTGTCTCGGTCACTCTCGAGCGCAGTTTCCGACGGCTGCAGAACTACCGCTGCCAGCTCAAACGCTCGAAAATCCCCTCAAGCGCGTGAATAACCGAATCTAGGTTAGTTGCGACGACTCGTTCGTTCTTCGATAGATCGACGCTCCGATCTCTGGAGTCGTCGAACGCTGCCAGCAACAAGTCAGCTCTATGTACTACTTCGAAATCCGTGTACTCGACTTACTCGGGCGACGCTCTATGGCGAGCGACCAGCCCGAGCGTCATCAGCACCGACGCCGCGACGATGGCGACGACGGACCACACGAGGAGCTGTCGCGTCACAGTAGGTGCGGTGGCGGCGAGGTCGACGAACAGGCGGACGTCGAGGCCCACCACGAGTACCGCACCGACGACGTCGAAGACGAGGTCGAGTGCGGTGTCCCGGCGACCGTAGTGGACCAGCACGGGTTCGACGTCGTAACGGTCCGCGACAGCGCGCGCGACGAGTTCGCCGAGCTCCCAGCACACGCCCGCGAGGACAGTGTACCCCACGGCAGCGCCCGCGACCACGGTACTGGACGCGGTGTCGCCGTAGGCGACGAGGAGGGCGGCGTAGACGAGGGCGGTCAGCAGCGCCGCTGAGAGCGCGTGCGTCAGGTGGTCCCACCACCAGACCGAATCGTACGGTCCGAGCATCCCGATGGCGTGGAGGAGCCCGGCGACCGCCGCCCAGAGCGCCGAGTTCCGGCGCGACGGAACCCGCGCGACCCGGACCGTGAACCCGGCGGCAGCTGCGACGGCGACGACGGCGACGACCAGCGAGACGGCGGCCGTTGACGGCGGCCGCAGCGTTCTCGCGGCGGA
>NZ_WPCF01000165.1 GCF_009741975.1 Halobacterium sp. CBA1126
ACGACGAGCACGCGGTCGTCGCCTACCTCGGCGACGGCGCGACCAGCGAGGGCGACTTCCACGAGGCGATGAACTTCGCGGGCGTCTTCGACGCGCCCGTCGTCTTCCTCTGCGAGAACAACAACTGGGCCATCTCCCTGCCCCGGGAGCGCCAGACCGCCAGCGACTCCATCGCCCAGAAGGCCGAGGCGTACGGCTTCGAGGGCGTGCAGGTCGACGGCAACGACCCCGTCGCCGTCTACGAGACGGTCGGCGGCGCGCTCGCGGACGCCCGCGAGGGGAATCCGGTGCTCGTCGAGAGTCTCACGTACCGGCAGGGCGCCCACACCACGAGCGACGACCCCGAGCGCTACCGGCCCGCCGAGGAGGACCTGCCGGAGTGGCGGACCGCGGACCCGCTGGAGCGCTTCGAGACGTACCTCCGTGAGCAGGGCGTCGTCGACGACGTGTTCGTCGCCGAGTGCCGGGCCGACGCCGAGGCCGAACTCGACGCCGCCATCGAGGCCGCGGAAGCCGTCGACGCGCCCGACGCCGACGACGTCTTCGACTACGTGTACGCCGAACGCACCCCGCGCGTCGACGACCAGCAGCGGTGGCTGACGTCGTACCTCGAGCGCCACGACCCCCAACAGCGGGAGTTCTAGGCGGCGGACAGCGAGATGTACGTCTTCGTGTCGGTGACGCCGGCGACCGTCCCGATGCGGTCCGACACCGTACCGAGGACGTCCTGCATCTCGTTCCCCTCGACCTCCGCGATGACGTCGTACTTGCCCGCGACCACGTGCGACGCCACGACCCCGTCGAGGTCGGCGACCCGGTCGCGGGCGTCGGCCGCCGTGCCGGCGCCGGTCTTCACCATGATGAACGCGTGAACCATACGCCCAGTTCGGCGCGCGTCGCCAAAAGTATTGTTGCGTGGTAACGTGGCACAAACCTATTTGGCGCTCCCCCGCGTTGGGACGCGTATGCACGTCCTCATCGTCGGCGCCGGGCGCGTCGGCCTCCGGACCGCCCGCATCACCCAGAACGAGGGCCACGAGGTCACCGTCGTGGACAACGACTACGACAAGGCCGAACGCGCGGAGAACGAGGGGTTCGACGTCGTCGAGGGCGACGGCTCCGACGAGAGCACCCTCGAACGCGCCGGCGTCGACGAAGTGGACGCGCTCGGCGCGCTCACCGGCGACCTCAACACCAACTTCGTCGCCTGCATGGTCGGCAAACACCACGGCTGCCGCACCGTCATGCGCATCGACGAGGACTACCGCGAGAACATCTACCGCAAGTACGCCGAGGAAGTCGACGAAATCGTCTACCCCGAGCGCCTCGGCGCCATCGGCGCGAAGAACGCCCTCCTCGGCGGGAACGTCACCGCCATCGCCGACCTCGCCGAGAACCTCCAGATCGTCCAGTTCGCCGTCACCGACGACGCCCCCATGCAGGGGTACACGCTCAGCGAGCTCGAACTCCCCTCGCGCGCCCGACTGCTCGCGTTCGGCAAGCAGGACGACGCGCTCGGCCTCCCGCTCCCCGACGACACCCTCGAGGTCGGCGACCGTATCGCCGTCCTCGCCGAGTTCGACGCGCTCGACGACGTCCGCCAGATACTCGTCGGGGACGCCGACGCCGCCACGGAGGTGGTGTAGATGGTCACCGCCTACGTCCTCGTCAAAGCCAACACCGGCGAAGCCGACCGGCTGCTCGACGCTATCGCCGCCATCGACGGCGTCGTCGACGCCCACGTCGTCGCCGGCGACGTCGACGTCATCGCCAAACTCGACGTCGACTCCCCCGCCGACGTCAAGGACATCGCCGCCGACGAAATCCAGCACACCGACGGCGTCGAAGACACCGAGACGTACATTTCGATGTGACTGCACTTTTTGCGCTGCGGGGGTGCGCCGCAGGCGCACCCCGCTCGGCAAAAACTTGCGGAAAAAGCACTCGTCGTCGTTCGAAAGACGGCTGCGCCGTCTTTCGTGATGACGAAAGGCGCGAAGCGCCTTTCGAACCACTCCCTACGGTCGCTCGTCGGCCTCGCGGCGAAGCCGCGAGTGAACCGCTTCGCTCGGGCTTTTCAAGCCGCTCGCTCGCGGATGCTCGCGTCGGCTGTGTAGTCGCTGCGAAAACGAATCTGTCGCCGCGATTATAGTGGCGTTCCTTCGGTGCTCTCGGCGTTCTGGGCGGCCTGCTGGCGCATCTGGTCGACCTTCTCGACGTAGTCGTAGCCGGGGATGACGCCCTCGAACCACGTGCCCTCGACGTAGTTCACGAGCGCGAGCGCGTCGTCCGCGGCCTTCCCGGTGCGCGGCGCGAACGTGATTTCGACGGTGATGTCGCCGCCCTCGCGGGAGACGGATTCGACGTCGACGTCGTTCGCGAGCGTGACGCTGTCGGCGTCGCCGGCGCGGCGCTCGAACGTGTCGTACCAGCCGTCCTCGACGACGTCGGCCACGTCGTCGTTCGTCGCGGCGTCCAGCGTCGGCACCACGACCGTGATTTCGACCGTGCCGTCGTCGACGGAGACGGTGGCCTCCCAGTCGTTGGTCGTCGGGACGAACGCGCCGTCCGAGCGCTCGAAGCGCCCGTGGCCGGCGAACTCCTGCTCGATGTCGGTCATTACGATACGGGAGGGCGCGCTCGCAGTTGGGTGTTGCGCTCGGCGACTTCGACGCCCGTAAGTAGCGCTGCCGCCCACGTTCCGCCGATTCGCTCGATGCGCTCGGACCGCCGCGCCGCGCTGGACGCCGTCGCGCTCGTCGCCGTCGGCGGGTTCGCGGGCGCGAACCTCCGGTACGCCGTCTCCCTGCTCGCGCCCGGCCTCACCGGGACGCTCGCCGTGAACGCCGCCGGGAGCTTCGCGCTCGGCGCGCTCGTCTACGCGGCCGCCAACAGCGACCCGCTGGGCGAGCGCGCCCGGCGACTCCTCGGCACCGGCCTGCTCTCCTCGCTGACGACGTACAGCACGTTCGCCGTCCAGACCGCGGCCGCCCCGCCGGCGCTGCTGGCCGCGAACGTCGCCGCGAACTACGCGCTCGGCTTCCTCGGCGTCCTCGCGGGCCGCGCGTCGCCTACGCTACGGGGGGTGGCTCGTGATGGACGTCCCAGCACCGGTGCTCGTGGGCGTCGGCGGCGCGCTCGGCGCAGTCCTCCGATTTGCGGTCGGCGAACTCGTCCAGACCGAGGGGTATCCCGCGAGCACGCTCGTCGTGAACGTCCCCGGGTCGTTCGCGCTCGCCGCGCTCACGTTCGCCGGCGTCGGCGACGACGCGATGCTGCTGTTCGGTACTGGCGCCTGCGGCGCGTTCACGACGTTCTCCTCGTTCAGCGTCGACGTCGTCGGTCTCGTCGAGAACGAGCGATTCGGCGAAGCCGCGTTCCACGCCCTCGGCAATCTGGCCGGTGCGGGGATAGCGATTGGACTGGCGTGGCTGCTGGTGGCCTGACCCACCGGACTGTTCATGTCGCGGCAGTGCGTACGCCGCGCCGTGACAGACCGACTGGACTCGCGGACGGGACGGCTGGTCGCGTACCTCCGGCACAACCGCGACCAGCTCGTCGTCGACGCCGCCGTCCTGTTCGCGTGGACGGTCGGCTCGGCCGCCCTGTTCCAGTGGCTCGACCTCCCGCTGTGGCTCCACTACCTCGTGTTGTTCGTCGGCGTCGCCGCC
>NZ_WPCF01000128.1 GCF_009741975.1 Halobacterium sp. CBA1126
TCGGCCGGAGTCGATGATGGCGACCTCGTCGCAGAGCCGCTCGGCCTCCTCGATGTAGGTGGGTGGTGAGGAGGACCGTGGTGCCGTCGTGTTCCAGCCCGCTGATGACGTCCCAGAGGTCGTGGCGGAGTTCCACGTCCACCCCGGGCGGTGGGCTCGTCGAGGATGAGCGGCGGCAGCGGCGCCTCCCCGTCGATGCCCTCCGCGAGCAGCCGGTAGATGGCACACCGCAGGCTGAGGTTGAACAGCGCGCGCTCCCCGCCAGACAGCTGCTCGGGCTCCAGCGGCTCGCCGTCCTTCTGGTAGACGGTGAGCTCGTACTCCCCGGAGAGCTCGATGCGGGCGTAGGAGTCGTTCTGGTAGACCAGCTCGAACGTCTCGTTCAGCAGGCGCTCCAGTTTGGCGACGTTCTGCTGGCGGAGCTCCGCGCGCAGGTCGCCGTACGTCGCCTCCAGCTCCGAGACCTCGTCGTGAATCTCCTCGAGCTCCGCGAGCCGGGCGGCGACGGTCTCGCGCTGCTCCCGGAGGGCTTCGAGCTCCTCGATGGCGTTCTCCGCGGCGCCGACCTCCGCCTGTAGCTCGTCGCGGCGCTCGCGGAGCTCCTCGAGCTTGGGCTCGACCTGTTCGAGGTAGTCCTCGGCGCGCTGCTTGTCGGCTTTCGCCTGCTCGACGCGCTCCTCGTCGAACTCCGCCTCGAGGCGCTGTTTGCGGTCCCGGAGGTCGCTCAGGCGGTCCCGGCGCTCCTCGTTCTGGTCCGCGAGGCTCGCGCGCTTCTCCACGAGCTGGTCCGCGGACTCGCGGTGGTCGGCGGCCTCCTCCAGGACGTCCGCGAGGTCGCCGAGCCGCTCGATGCGCTCCTTCAGCGCCGACTGCTCGGCGTTCAACTCCGCGAGCTCCTCGCGTTTGGCTTCGGCTTCCTCGCGTTTGGCCTCGGCCTCCTCGCGCGCTTCCTCGGCTTCGGCCTCGAGGTCCGCGGCTTCCGCCCGGGCTTCCTCGGCGTCTTCCCGGGCCTCGCTGGCGGCGTCCTCTCGGTCCTCGCGCTTCTCGACGGCGAGCTCGCGGTCCCGTTCGAGGTCCGCGACCTCGCGCTCGCGTTCCACGAGCGACTCCGCGCGGTCGATGCGCTCGGTGACGTCCTCGACGTCCGCCTCGATGGTCTCCAGTTCGGCTTCGAGGTCGGCGACGCGCTCGCGGTACTCGTCGACGTTCTCGACGTGCGGCGACCCGTCGACGGGCTGGCCGCACTCCGGGCACTTCCCGGCGTCCAGTAGCTCCTCGGCCTCCGCGACGCGGTCCTCGGCGGACTGGAGGTCGGCGCGGACGCGCTCGCGGCGCTCCCGGAGGTCCTCGAGGTCCGCCTCCAGCGATTCGAGGTGCGCCTCGGCGTTCCCGAACTCCACGGACGCGTCCTCGAAGGCCGCCTTCGCCTCGGCGATCTGCTCGTCCAGTTCCTCGATGCGCTCGACGGCCGCTTCGCGCTCCTCCTCGAGGTCGTCGGCCTCGGCCTCGAGTTCCTCGGCGGCTTCCCGGCGGTCCTCGGCGCGTTCCTCGAGGTCTTCCGCGCGCTCGGCGGCGTTGTCCGCCTCCGTCGAGAGCTTCGACACCTCCGGCGCGACCTCGGAGACGCGCTCGGTCACGTCCTCGCGCTCGGCGGCGAGGTCCTCGCGCAGTTCCGCGGCCGCGTCGGCGTCCGCCTCGTCCAGTTCCGTCTCCGCCGCGAGGTCTTCGGCCTCGGCCTCGCGTTCCTCGGCGCGCTCGCGGTGGGCGGCTACCTCGTCGGCGAGGTCCTCGCGCTCGCTCTCCGTCTCCGCGATGGCCTCCCGGACGTCGCCGATGGTCTCCTCGACGTCCGCGAGCTCCTCGCGCTTCTCCTCGTAGGTCTCAAGGACGCTCTCGGCGTCTTCGAGGGTCTCTTTCGCGCTCTCGCGCTGGTCCTCGTAGTTCTCGAGGTCCTCGGTGACCTCCGCGAGCTCCGACTGCAGGCTCGCGAGGGTCTCGTGTGGGTTCTGGGCTTCCTTCGCCTCGATTTGCTCGTCGAGCCCCTCGAGTTTCCCCTCGACGTTGCTCTTGACGTCCTCCACGCCGAGTCTGGCGTCGCCGGCGCGCTGGCGGTACTCCTCCAGTTTCCCGAGCTGGAGGAGGTCGTCGAGCATGTCCTGTCGGGTGCTCGGGGAGGCGTTGATGAGCTTGTTCACCTCGCCCTGCCGGACGTACGCGCAGTTCACGAACGCCTCCGCGTCCATCCGCAGCAGGTCCGAGACGTACGCCTCGACGTCGGTGACGCCGTCGATGCTCCCCGAGGGCGTCTCCAGCGTGCAGTCCGGCGTGGACGCGCGCTCGCCGGTGTTCCGCACGCGGCGGTGGACGTGGTAGTCGCTGCCCGCGTGCGTGAACCAGAGGTCGATCTCCGCCTCCTCGGCGCCGATGGTGACGATCTCGTCCAGCGTCTTGTCGAGCGCGGACGCGCCGTACAGCGCGAAGAAGCAGGCCTCCAGCAGGCTGGACTTCCCGCTGCCGTTCAGCCCGTGGATGACCGTGACCCCGCTGTCGAGGCGCACGTCCGCGTCCTCGTAGCACTTGAAGTTCCGCAGGGAGACGCGCGTGAACCTCACGAGAAGTCCTCCATGGTCGTCGCCTGCGCCTGTTCGTCCGGCTCGCTCTCGGCGTCCGCGTCCACGTCGGTCTCTGCGGTTTCGTCGGGCTCCGGCCCGACGTCCCCGTCTGTCGGCTCCTCGTCCAGCGCGTCTTCGACCCGTCGCTTCACGCGCTCGCGGACGTTCGAGTCCGCCACGTCGAGGTCCCGGACCGTGTCGTCGACGTCGAGGCCCGCTTCACTCAGCCCCATCTCGCGGACGCGCTCGCGGACGGCCTCGTCGGGGTCCGCGAACGACACCTCGACCTCCTCGTCGGTCTCGACCTCGCGGCGGTCGTTGACCCGGGTGAGGAGTGCGCCCTGCTCCTCGCCGAACCGCTCGACGTCCGCGGGCGTCACCGTCTCGCCGTCGCCCTCCACGGTGACCACGACGACGGCGTCCTCGAGGTCGCGCTCGCGGAGGCGCTCCCGGACGTACTCGGTGCCGTCCTCCGGCCCGAGGTCGACGTCCACGAACACGAACTCCCGCGTGTCGATGGCCTTCCGGGAGATGGCGACGTCGCCGCCGTCGAACTCCACGACGTTGTAGCCGCGGGGGTCGCGCTCGCTGGCGCTCGCGCGCTCCGTCGACCCGCAGTACGTCACCCAGGTGTCGCCGACCTGCGCGGTGTCGGCGGCGTGGTTGTCGCCGAGGAGGACGGCGTCGAAGTCGACGTTGGCCTCGCCGAGCACCTCGTCGAGGTCCCAGTCGGCGTGCGCGAACGGCGTGAACAGGCCGTGGGAGACGAGCGCGGTGTGCTCGGCGTCGGGCTCGGCGAACTCGTAGTCGAGGGCGTCGCGCTTCGACTCGGGGACGTAGTCGAGGCCGTAGAACGCGGTGTCGCCGACGCGCCGCCCGGTCTCGTCGAGGCGTTCGGCGAGCCCCAGCGTCTCGAAGAGGTCGAGCCACTGGGCGTCCCGCGTCCCCTCGTGGTTGCCGACGATGGCGAGGAACGGGATGTCGGCCTCGCGGAGCGGCCGCAGCGCGTCGATGGTGCCGAGGATGTCGCGGAGGCCCGGGCGGCGGTCGTGGTAGAGGTCGCCGGCGTGGACGACGGCGTCTACGTCCGCCGCGACGGCGTCCTCGACGACGGCCTCGAAGGCGTCGAGGAAGTCCTGCCGGCGCTCGGGGGAGTGGTACTGGCGGTAGCCGAGGTGCGTGTCCCCCGTGTGGATGACGCGAGCCATTACTGTGGGGATGTAGCGCTACGCCGGATAAAGGTTCGGCGCTTCAGTGGGGGGCCGCCCGACCGGCCGCGGGCGGCCGACACAGCAGAACGGACGCCGGGTTACGCGAGCGTGTAGATGCGCTTGCGGGCGTCCGAGAACGAGAACCGGGACTCGACGACGTCCTGTTCCTCGAGGCGCGTGAGCGCGTAGCGGACGGTGCGGGCGGGCAGCAGCGTCTCCTCCGCGAGTTCGCTCTGCGTGAGGGTGTCGTTGTACTCCAGGACTTTGGCGACGAGCTTCGCGCTCGGTGGGAGGTCTTCGAGTGCTTCGACCGTCTCGGTGTCGTCGGCGATGGCGCTCATACCTCCACGTACTGAATGCACTTAGATAATGGTTTCGCTATCGAAAATACCTCTCGGTAATCCTCGGTGCGGGGGGGTTGGGTCACCCGAAGCCTCTTATGAACTAACACCCTACCCAGTGGTGATGACTGAGACCGCAGAGGACGCCGAGCTCCCCTACGACGACGGCGCCTCTCTCCAGGAGAAAATCGAGGCGCTGGAGGAGCAGCTCTCCGCCCTCGAGGACGAGAACGAGGAGATGCGGGACCGCCTGCTCGACGCCAACGCCGAGAACAACAAGTACCAGCAGAAGCTCGAGCGGCTCTCCCACGAGAACAAGAAGCTCAAGCAGTCGCCGCTGTTCGTCGCCACCGTCCAGGAGCTCAACGACGAGGGCGCCATCATCAAACAGCACGGCAACAACCAGGAGGCCCTCACCGAGGTCACCGACGACCTCCGCGAGGACCTAGAGCCCGGCGCCCGCGTCGCGGTCAACAACTCCCTGTCCATCGTCGAACGCCTCGACGACGAGGCCGACGTCCGCGCCCGCGTCATGGAGGTCGACGAGTCCCCCGACGTCGGCTACGAGGACATCGGCGGCCTCGACGACCAGCTCCGCGAGGTCCGCGAGACCGTCGAGCTCCCGATGAAGGAGCCCGAGATGTTCGACACCGTCGGCATCGACCCGCCGAGCGGCGTGCTCCTGCACGGCCCGCCCGGGACGGGGAAGACGCTGATGGCGAAGGCCGTCGCGAACCAGACCGACGCCACGTTCATCAAGATGGCCGGCAGCGAGCTCGTCCACAAGTTCATCGGCGAGGGCGCGAAGCTCGTCCGCGACCTCTTCCAGGTCGCCCGCGACCACGAGCCCGCCGTCGTCTTCATCGACGAGATCGACGCCATCGCCTCCAAGCGCACGGACTCGAAGACCTCCGGCGACGCCGAGGTCCAGCGCACGATGATGCAGCTCCTCAGCGAGATGGACGGCTTCGACGAGCGCGGCGACATCCGCATCATCGCCGCGACCAACCGCTTCGACATGCTCGACCGCGCCATCCTCCGCCCCGGCCGCTTCGACCGCCTCATCGAGGTGCCGAACCCCGACGAGACCGGCCGCGAGAAGATCTTCCGCATCCACACGCGGAGCATGAACCTCGCGGAGGACGTCGACTTCGCGCGGCTCGCCGCCGAGACCGACGACAAGTCCGGCGCGGACGTCGCCGCCATCTGCACCGAGGCGGGGATGTTCGCCATCCGCGACGACCGCGAGGAGATCACGATGCAGGACTTCGAGAACGCCCTCGAGAAGCTCGAGCAGGACACCGAGGCGAGCGCCGAGCCCTCGCGGACGTTCGCGTAAGCCCCTCGTCCTCTCCGGTCTCACTTTCTCCGGTCTCACTTCTCTCGGTTCGACGCCGCGTAGCCTCGGCGCCGTCACCGCCGTCCGACCCGAGACGGTTTCCCGCTCGACGCCGTCGTTCGGGCCGTGTCCTCGCCGCGAGCCGCCACCGCGTCCGACGCCGACGCCTTCCAGTCGCGTCGCGCGGTCGCGGTGGTCGTCGGCGTGGTGTTCGTCGACCTGCTCGGGTTCGGCGTCATCATCCCCGTGCTCCCGTTCTACGTCCGCTCGTTCGGCGTCAGCGACGTCTTCATCGGGCTGCTCGCGGCGTCGTACTCGCTGGCGCAGTTCGGCGCCGCTCCCGTCCTCGGCCGCATCTCCGACGAGCGCGGCCGCCGTCCCGTGCTCGTGCTCTCGGTCGGCGTCGCCGGCGTCGCGTGGCTCGTGTTCGGGTTCGCCTCGCAGGTCGGCGCCGCCGCCGGCACGACCGCCGGCCTCGTCGTGCTGTTCGGCGCGCGGCTGCTCGCCGGCGCCGCCGGGGGTAACATCGCCGCCGCGCAGGCGTACATCGCGGACGTGACGCCGCCCGAGCGCCGCGCCGGCGCGCTCGGCGGTCACTTCGTCC
>NZ_WPCF01000050.1 GCF_009741975.1 Halobacterium sp. CBA1126
CGGCGGCGCTGGACGAGCTCGTCGCGTCGCACGCCGAGGCCGTGGAGGCGGCCCTCGACACCGGCCGGTTGACCCTGCGCGAGGCGGCGACGACGCTGGAGTACGGCCTCGTGCTGGTCGAACAGCCCGAGCGGACGGTGGTCTGCGCGCTCGTCTTCGACGAGCACGGCATCGCGGGCGTCGTCCGGAACGACGAACCGGACGCCGTCGAGTGGGCGACCGGCGTCTACGACCGGCTCCGCGAGGACGCGGAACTCCTGCACGGCTGAGCAGCGGCGGAGCGGGCGAACGCCTTTGAGCCGCGCGGACGAGAGGCGAGGTATGGAGTACACGACGCTCGGCGACACGGGGCTGGAGGTGTCCCGAGTCTGTCTGGGGTGTATGAGCTTCGGCTCCTCGGAGTGGCGGCCGTGGGTGTTAGACGAGGACGAGGCCCGACCGGTCATCGAGCGCGCCATCGAGCTCGGCGTGAACTTCTTCGACACCGCGAACATGTACTCGACGGGCGAGAGCGAGCGCGTGCTCGGGAACGTGCTCGCGGACTACGACCGCGACGCGCAGGTCGTCGCGACGAAGGGCTACTTCCAGATGGACGAGTCGAACCCGAACTCCGGCGGGCTCTCCCGGAAGGCGATCGAGCAGGAGTTGGAGCGCTCCCTCGACCGCCTCGGCATGGACACCGTGGACCTCTACCAGATTCACCGCTGGGACTACGACACCGCCATCGGGGAGACGCTCGCGGCGCTCACCGACGCGGTGCGCCGCGGGAAGGCCCGCTACGTCGGGGCGTCCTCGCAGTGGGCCCACCAGTTCGCGGACGCGCTCCACACCAGCGACCGCGAGGGCTACGAGCGGTTCGCCACCATGCAGAACCACTACAACCTCGTCTATCGGGAGGAGGAACGCGAGATGCTGCCGCTCTGCGAGAAGGAGGGTATCGGGGTAATGCCGTGGTCGCCGCTCGCGCGCGGCTACCTCACCCGGCCCCACGAGGACGTGAAGGCGACCGAGCGCGGCGCGAGCGAGAAGCGCCTCTACGAGCACCCCTACCGGGAGGGCGGCGGCCCCGCGGTCAACGAGCGCGTGCAGGAGCTCGCCGCCGAGAAGGACGTGAAGATGGCCCAGATCGCGCTCGCGTGGCTGTTCCACAAGGACCACGTTGACGCACCCATCGTCGGTACGTCCAGCGTCGAACACCTCGAGGACGCCGTGGAGGCGCTAGACGTCGACCTCACGGACTCCGAGATGGCCTACCTCGAGGAGGCCTACGAGCCGGTGCGCGTCTCCGGCCACGAGTGATGGCCGAGGGAACGTACACGCTCCTCGTCGAACTCCCCGTGCGGACGACCGTGGAGTTCGGCGCGCGCGGCGCCTACGATCTCGACCCGGGCTGGTACGCGTACACGGGGTCGGCGTTCGGGCCGGGCGGGCTCGGCCGCGTCGACCGCCACCGCGAACTCGCGGCCGGCGAGCGGGACGCCCGCCACTGGCACGTCGACTACCTGCTCGGCCGCCCCGAGTCCCGCGTCGCCGCCGTCTACGTCACGGAGGACGAGGACGTCGAGTGCGAGACGGCACGCACGCTCGCGGACGCCGGGGCTGCCGTCGACGGACTGGGCGCGTCGGACTGCGACTGCGCGACCCATCTCGCGTACGCTGCACGGAGAGAAGCACTCGAATCAGTCGCCGCCGAAATCCACGACCGCCGCGCGTAGCTACTCGAGGACGGTCCACTCGGTCGGCGCGTCCGGGACGCCGCGCACGCGGACTTCGCGGGTGCCGTCGTCGGCCAGCCGGAGGTCGACGACGCCGTCGAACAGCTGGCTGATGGTGTTGATGGTCTGGTCGTCGTGGCTCTCCGGGTCGACGGAGAACACGCCCAGCCACCCCTGGCTCTGTATCTGGCTGGTGAACACGTGGAGGAACCGGAACAGCCGCTGGAGGTCGACGTACATCAACAGGGGGGACAGCGAGTCGAAGCCGACGCGGAGGCGGTCGACGCCCGCGTCGCCGGCGTCGCGCGCGACCTCCGAGAACTCGATGCCGATGCCCGTGAGGTCGCCGGGCGAGGAGACGTAGTGGGTGTCCTCGCCGTTCGTAGCGCTGCCGCTCTGCGCGCTGACGCAGTCGATGACGCGGAGGTACCGCGGCTCCGCGCCGACCGCGTCGGCGTAGTCTGCGGCCACCTCCTCTGCCGGGTCGCGGGCGGTCACGATGACCGAGCCGTCGCCGTCGCGTTCCCCGCGCGCCAGCAGCGACAGGAGGAGCTCGCGCTTGCCCGACATCGCCGGACCGCTCAACAGGAGGTTCGTGCCGTCGTCGAACCCCGAAACGAGTCCGGTGGGGAGCACCCCGTCGACGTTGTACGTCATTTGTACGAACGAAACCGACACCGCTTCGGCGTGTTCCGCTGGCTGATAGTTGCACGGAGACACATAAGTATGTGCGGGATACCGGGCGTGGCGCTGGTTTCGGCTGCCCCACCGCGAGTGCGGGCGGGCGGCGGGGCGCGGCTCGGACCGCCGACGTATCAGTTCGGGTACGGTTCCCGCGAGCGGTCACGGCGGCCCGGCGTGGACCCCCGCGACTTCGTTGAACCGAGCGACGTCGGCGTCCGCGCCCACCACGACGAGCGCGTCCCCGTCCCGGACCCGGAAATCGGCGCCGGGCCGGGGAATCACGTCCCCGTTGCGCTGGACCGCGACCACCGTACACCCGGTTCGGGCGCGGACGTCCGCCTCCGCGAGCGTCTTCCCGACGAGCGCCGGCGCCTCAGTGCGCACGACGTCGATCTGCTTGTCGAGGGCCATCACGTCCTCGTCGAGGATGGTCTGGGCGAGCATCCGGCCCGCGACCGTCGCCAGCGAGAGCACGTAGTCCGCGCCCGCGGCGTACAGTTTCCGCGCGCTCTCGACGTCGTTCGCCCGGCAGAGGATGTCCACGCGGTCGCTGGCCTCGCGGGCGACCAGCGTCGCGAACACCGCCGACGTGTCGTCGCCGAGCGCGAGCACGAGCGCGCTCGCGTCCTCGACGCCCGCGCTGCGCAGCGTGCTCCCCTCAGTGGCGTCCCCGACGACGTCGACGCCCGACCGCTCTTCGACGTCGACGACCGTCGTGTCGACGTTCGCCTCGCCGAGCGCGCTGCGGACGGTCGACCCGACCTCGCCGTACCCCGCGATGACGACGTTGCCGTCGCCCCGGGCCTCGGCGGGCGCCCGCGTGCGCTCCTCGAAGGCTTCGAGGTCGGGCTCGCGGCCGGCGACCAACAGGACGGTGTTGCGCGCGAGCTCCCGGTCGGGGTCGGGGGAGCCGACGAACTCGCCGGCGAACCACGCGCCGACGGCGTTCACGCCGCCGGGTTCGAGGAGGTCCGTCTCGCCGAGCGTCGCGCCGTCGAGGTCGCTGCCGTACTGGACGGGCATCTCCACGACCTCGAAGTCCTCGCCGATTTCGACGGCCTCCCCGAGCCGGGACGTGACGGTGGACGCGACGTTGCGCGCGAGGCTCCGGCCGAGAATCTCCCGCGGCCCGAGCACGCGGTCGGCGCCCGCGTACTCGAGGTACTCCGCCAGCGACGGGTCCTCGACGAAACACACCGTCTGGACGTCGGGCGCGAGCTCGCCGACCGTGAGCGCGATGGAGGCGTTGCGCTCGTCGCTCTCGTCGAGGACGACCGTGCGGGCGGTCGAGACGTTCACGCGCTCGAGGCCGCGCTCGGTCTCCGGGTCGCCGTGGACCGCGCGCCAGCCGTCCTCGTGCAGCGACAGCGCGGTCTCCCGGTCGTCCGTGAGGACGACGTACTCGACGCCCTGTGCGTCCAGTTCGGCGGCGAGCGTCTCGTCGCGCGCGCCGAACCCGCAGATGACGACGTGGTCGTCGAGGTCGACGCTGTTCGGCGGCTCCACCTCGAGGCGGTCCTCGATCCACGGCACGACGAACAGCGGCAGCGTCAGGAAGATGAGGAAGACGCCGCTGAGCTGCATCGCCACCACCGTCAGCAGCATCACGTTCGACGTCCACGGCGCGTACTCGCCGTACCCGGTCGTGGTGAACGTCTGGCCGACGAACTGGAACGCTTCGACGTACGTCACCTCCCGCCCCTCGAAGAACGCCATCCCGTGCTTGAACGCGACCGTGTACGTCGCCGCGACGACCGCGAGGAGGCCGGCGTACGCGAGCACCCGGCGCCCCTGTCTGGACATCGGCGAGGGCTACCCGCGCCGCGGACTTAAATCCCGAACGTTGAGATGGGTGGGCGCCGAGGGCTCCGACATGAGCGTCGTCTCCCTCGTCGTGCACGCAGCGCTCGGGATGTGGCTGGGCAGCATCGTCTTCTTCTCGTTCGTCGCCGCGCCCGCGCTGTTCGACGAGCTCGGCGAGGACCGCGCCGGCGACGCCGTGAACGTCGTCTTCCCGCGGTACTACTCGTTCGGCATCTGGCTGGGCGCCGCCGTGCTCGTCGTGTGGGCGCTCGGGCCGTCGGTCGTCGGCGCCCCCGAGCCGCCGCTGATTGCGGACGCCGGCGTCGTCGCCGCGTTCCTCGCGAACCTCTACGCGCGCTACCAGCTGATTCCGAAGATGGAGGCCGCGGGCTCGGAGGCGTTCGCGCGCTACCACAAGCAGTCCGTCGGCCTGAACCTCGTCGCGCTCGTCGGCCTCGCGGCCGCGTTCGCCGTCCTCCACCTGTAACTCCGTCGCTGCTCCCGACGGCTGCTTTGGATTCGAAACTCCGCCCCCTCCCCGGCCGAACGTTCGAAGGGACAACTCGCTTGAACGGGTAGGCCCTACTACCACGTAATGACAGAGCGCGAGACACACATCGACGTCTCCGGGATGACGTGCGCGAACTGCGCGTCGACCGTGGCGGACGCGCTCACGTCCCTCGACGGCGTCCGCGACGCGACGTGAACTTCGCGACGGACGGCGGCACCGTCCGGTACGACCCCGATGCGGTGTCGCTGGCCGACCTCTACGCCGCCATCGAGGACGCCGGCTACGACCCGGTGGACGCGGAGGTGACCGTCGCCGTGACGGACATGACGTGCGCGAACTGCGCGGCGACCATCGAGGACGCGGTCGGCGACCTCCCGGGCGTCGTCGCGGTTGAGGCGAACTACGCCACCGACGAGGCGACGGTCCGGTACAACCCCGCGGAGACCGACCTCGCGGCCGTCCACGACGCCATCGAGGACGCCGGCTACTCGCCCGTCCGAGAGGACGAGAGCGGGGACGACGAGGGGAGCGCCGCCGACGCGGCCCGCGAGGCCGAGACGCGGCGCCAACGCAACCTCACGCTGTTCGGCGCGGCGCTGTCCCTGCCCCTCCTCTTCTTCGTCGCGGAGACCCACCTGCTCGGCGGCGGCGTGCTCCCCGAGACCGTGTTCGGCGCGCGCTTCGGCTGGGTGGAGTTCCTGCTCGCGACGCCCGTCTACGTCGTGCTCGGCCGGGAGTTCCTCGAGAACTCCTACACCGCGCTCGTGAAGAACCGCACGGCGAACATGGACGTGCTCATCGCGCTCGGCTCCACCACCGCCTACGTCTACTCGCTGGTCTCGCTGCTCGGCGTCCTGCCCGGCGCGGGGCTGTACTTCGACACGGCCGCGCTCATCCTCGTGTTCATCACGCTCGGGAACTACCTCGAGGCGCGCTCGAAGAGCCGCGCGGGCGACGCGCTCCGGGAGCTCCTCGAGATGGAGGCCGACACCGCGACCGTCCTCGACGAGGACGGCAACGAGGAGGAAGTCCCGCTCTCCGAGGTCGAGGTCGGCGACCGGATGAAGGTCCGGCCGGGGGAACGGATTCCCACGGACGGCGTGGTCGTCGACGGCGAGTCCGCGGTCGACGAGTCGATGGTCACCGGCGAGTCGGTCCCGGTCTCGAAGGAGCCCGGCGACGAGGTGGTCGGCTCCACCGTCAACGAGAACGGCGTGCTCGTCGTGGAGGCGACGAAGGTCGGCGAGGACACCGCCATCCAGCAGATCGTCGAGACGGTCAAGGAGGCCCAGTCCCGCCAGCCCGAGATCCAGAACGTCGCGGACCGCATCTCCTCGTACTTCGTGCCCGCGGTCATCGGGAACGCCGCGTTCTGGGCGGTCGTCTGGTACGCGTTCCCCGAGGCGCTCGCGGGGCTCGTCGAGGCGCTCCCGCTGTGGGGCGTCGTGGTCGGCGGCCCCGCGGCCGTGGGCGTCCTCGAGTTCAGCGTCGTCGTGTTCGCCTCGGCGGTGCTCATCGCGTGCCCCTGCGCGCTCGGGCTGGCGACGCCCGCGGCGACGATGGTGGGGACGAGCATCGGCGCGAAGAACGGCGTGCTGTTCGAGGGCGGCGACGTCCTCGAGCGCGTCCGGGACGTCGACACGGTCGTCTTCGACAAGACGGGGACGCTCACGACCGGCGAGATGGAGCTGACCGACGTGGTCGCCGTCCCGGACGACGAGCACGCGGCTCCGGACGGCGGCGAGCTCGCGGCGCCCGATTCCGAGGAGACCGTCGACGAGTCGTTCGTCCTGCGGCTGGCAGCAGCCGCCGAATCCGGGAGCGAGCACCCGCTCGGCCGGGCAATCGTCGAGGGCGCACGCGAGCGCGGCGTCGACGTCGGCGAGCCCGAGGACTTCGAGAACGTCCCCGGACGCGGCGTGAAAGCCACCGTGGACGGCCGCGACGTGCTCGTCGGCAACCGGACGCTCCTCGAAGCGGAAGGCGTCGACGTCGCGCCCGCCGAGGACGAACTGGAGCGCCTCGAGCGCGAGGGGAAGACCGCGATGCTGGTCGCCGTCGACGGCCGCGTCGCGGGCGTCGTCGCCGACGCGGACACCGTCAAGGAGTCCGCCGAGCGCGCCGTGACCGCGCTCCGCGAGCGCGGCGTCGACGTGCACGTGATTACCGGGGACAACGAGCGCACCGCGCGCGCCGTCGCCGAGCAGGTCGGCGTCGACCCCGAGAACGTCCGCGCGGGCGTCCTCCCCGACGAGAAGGCCGACGCGGTCGACGACATCCAGGCCGACGGCACGCGGGCGATGATGGTCGGCGACGGCGTCAACGACGCGCCCGCGCTCGCCGCGGCGTACGTCGGCGTCGCCATCGGCTCCGGCACGGACGTCGCCATCGAGGCGGCGGACGTCACGCTGATGCGCGACGACCCCTACGACGTCGTGAAGGCCATCCGCGTCGGCGAGGGGACGCTCTCGAAGATCAAGCAGAACCTCTTCTGGGCGCTCGGCTACAACACCGCGATGATTCCGCTCGCGTCGCTCGGGCTGCTCCAGCCGGTGCTGGCGGCCGCCGCGATGGCGGTCTCCAGCGTCAGCGTGCTCACGAACAGCCTGCTGTTCAGGCGGTATTCGCCCGACGAGGACTACCGGCTGTTCGGCCGGTAGCGAACGACCGGTTCCCCCGTCGGAAGCCGAAAAGCCCTACCCGGCGGGCCGTGTACGTGCGGTCGACATGACGACGACACTCACCGTCGAAGGCATGGGCTGTGAGGGCTGCGAGGACATCGTGGAGAACGCGCTGTCCGGCGTGGACGGCGTCGAGGAAGCGAACGCCGACCGCGAGGAGGACGTCGCGACCGTCGAGGGCGAGGCGGACGCCGAGGACCTCCTCGAGTCCATCGAGTTCGCGGGCTACGACGCGGAGCTGGCGGAGTAGCCGGTTAAGTTAGCGGCGAAATAGTTATAATTTTACGAGGAGTTGTCCCGTCCATGGGACAGCGAGACGAGACGACGGGCTTCCAGCGTGACATCCTCTGCGTGCTCTGCGGACTCGAGGACCCGAAGGGCATGGAAATCCAGTCGGAACTCGAGGAGTACTACGGGTCGGATGTGTTGCACGCCCGCGTCTACCAGAACCTCGACTCGCTGGTCGAGCGCGGCCTCGTCGAGAAGGGGGAACGCGACTCCCGGACGAACTACTACCGCATCACGGACGCGGGCCGCGAGGCCATCGAGGACGTCGTCGCGTGGAAGCGCACGTACACCGAGGACCTCGAAGCCGACCCCGTGTAGGCGCCCCTCGATTCTGCCGGACGGCGGACGGATTCCAGCAGCCGTCCGGCTGCGCGTCCGGGGGGCCGGTTACCCGACGGTAACTGGCTCACACCTCCGTTACCGAGCGCTAAAGGGGGTGGCGCCCCCACTGTGTAGTAGATGACCACCGACGAACTCGTTCAGGACCTCCCCCCGAGTGCGAAGCTCGTGCTGAAAGTGCTGGAGTACAACGGCGGCCTCACGCAGAAGCAGATCGTCGAGAACTCCCGGCTCTCCCAGCGGACGGTCCGGGACGCCCTCGACCGCCTGCAGGACGCCGACGTCGTGGAGAAGGACATCTACATCCCGGACGCCCGCCAGAACCTCTACCGGCTCTCCCTCGACGAAGACGAGGACGACGAGGCCGAAGCGGAGGCCGACGGCGAAGCGGCGGCGGAAGCCCTGCTCGACTAGCGGTTTCTCCTCTCTGCGGCGCGCGCTCAGACGACCGACGCGGCTTCCTCGTCGACGGGTTCGAGGTGCTGTTCGCCCCACTCAGCGAGCGCGGTGACGACCGGTTCCAGCGACTCCCCGAGCTCGGTGAGCGCGTACTCGACGCGGACGGGCTTCTCGCTGACGATGGTCCGGGAGACGACGCGCTTCTCCTCCAAGTCGTCGAGGCTCTCGGAGAGCACCTTGCTGGAGATGCCGTCGACTTCCTCCTGGAGGGCGTTGAAGCCGAGCGGCCCGTGGTGGAGCAGCCGGTGGATGATGACCGGGTGCCACTTCTTGCCGACGAGGGAGGCGGTCGCGGTGATCGAACACCAGCCGTCGCCGGGACACCACGCGGGCAACTGCTCGGTATCGCTCATGTCCGCCCGTAGGGACGACTGCCAGTTAAGGCTACCTAACGATAGCCAGTTACGTTACCGTAAGCGGGTCAGAAAGCCCGGTCGCGCCTCGCGAGTCACGCCGCGATGCCAGCCCCGGAGTCCGCCGAGAGCGTCCCGGGCACGGAAAAATTGTTTGTCGGGTGCGGTCGACGTGCCGGTATGCCCGAGTCCCTCCTCGGCAGGGCTACCCGCGTCGCGGGCCGCGCCGCCCCCTACGCGGTCGTCCCCGCCCTCCTGACAGTCCTCGCGTTTGAGAACGTCCTCGCAACCGCTGCCGCCGGCGGCCTCGGCGTCTCCGTGAAGCTCTCGCTCCCGACCGCCGTCCCGACCCTGTGGACGGTCTTCGACCCGCCGGCGACCGGCCTCTCGTTCGTCACGCCGACGCCGCTCGCCGCGCTCCCCGTCTACCTCGCCGTCGACGCCGTCCTGACCGCGGGCTACCTCGGCGGCATCCACGACGCCGCCCGCGACGCCAGCCCGGACTTCGCAGCGAGCGTCGCGGCGTACGCGCTGCCCGTCCTCGGCGTCCGCGTCGTCGAGTTCCTCACCGTCGGCGCGTTCGGCTTCCTGCTCGTCGCGGGCGGGAACGTCCTGGTCGCGTTCGTCGCGTTCCCGCTCGTCCTGTTCGCGGGCTACCTGCTCTGGGGCGCGCCGTTCCTCGTCGTCGCCCGCGACCGCGGCACCGTCGACGCGCTCGCGGAGAGCGTCTCGCTGGCCCTCGACGGCGGCCGCTACCTCCGCTTCTCCGCGCTGTTCGCGGTCGGCGTCGCCGCCGTCTCGGTGTTCGTCTCGCCGCTGCTCACCGCCGGCGGCTTGGGGACCATCGTCCTGCTGGCCGTCCTCGCCGCGTACCCCGCGCTGATAGCGTCGGCGGCGGCGATGCTCGTCGTGGACCGGACGGCCGACCGGCCGGCGAGTGGTCAGCCCGCGAACGGGGAGCCGGCGCCCGGCAACGACGGCCAGTCTCGCGGCGCTTAAGTCCCGGTGCCGCCTACGGCGCGCCGTGCAGAACGTCACGGACCGCACGAGCAACCCGTTCGGCATGCAGCCGCCATGCGAGTCGTTCGTCCCGGGGTACGGGGACGCGAACGCCGACTTCCACGTCGTCGGCGACCACCCCGGCGTCCACGGCGGCGCGGCCTCGGGGGTGCCGTTCACGGACGCGCCCGGCGCCGAACGCCTCCGGCGCGCGCTGACGGCCGCGGGGCTGCTCGACGACGACGGCGAGCCGGTCGACCTCTTCCTCTCGTACCTCCACGCCTGCGTCCCCGAGGGCGACCCGACCGAGCGCGACTACGTGGAGATGGAGCCGTTCTTCGACGCCGAACTGCGCGCCATCACCGCCCACGTGCTGCTCCCCGTGGGCGAGCGCGCGACCCGCCACGTCCTCGAGAACTACACCGCCATCGTCGCCGACGACGTCGACCTCGCCGACGTCCACGGCGAGGAGCTCCACGGCAGCGGCTGGCTGGTCGTCCCGGCGCTCGACCCCACCGAGTGGACCGACGACGCGGAGGCCGCGTACGTGGACGCGCTCCGCGCGCTCCGCGAGCGGGACTACCACCGCGAGGCCGACCTCGGGCGGTTCCTCGCCGGCTCCGAGCCCTACCGCGTGAGGTAGGCCTTTGGTCGGGCGCCGCGTACCCGGGAGCGTGCACCACATCCAGTTGTCGAACACCGCCTTCGAGGGGGCCAACAGCGTCTACCTCCTCGGGGACGGCGACGCGGACGCGCCGACGACGCTCGTGGACGCGGGCGTCGCGTCGGCCGACGTCGAGGCCGAGTTGCGGGCCGCACTCGGCGACCGCGGCGTGGCGTTCGCGGACGTGGACCGCCTGCTGTTGACCCACTGGCACCACGACCACGCGGGGCTCGCGGGCGCCATCCAGTCCGAGAGCGGCGCCGACGTGTCCGTCCACGAGGCCGACGCGCCGCTGGTCGCCCAGTCCGAGAATGCCCGCGAGGACCTCCACGCGGCGCAAGAGGCGGCGCTCCGGGAGTGGGGCCTCCCGGACGAGGAACGCGAGGGGCTGCTCCGGTTCAGCGCCGACCACCGCTACCTCCGCGGCGACCCCGTGGACGTGACCCCAGTTTCTGACGGCGACACGGTCGCGCTCGGCGCGTTCGAGGCCGAGGTCGTCCACCTCCCCGGGCACGCCGCCGGCCTCGTCGCGTACGTCGTCGAGCACGAGTGGCGCCGCGAGGCGTTCGTCGGGGACGCCGTGCTCCCGAAGTACACGCCGAACGTCGGCGGCGCGGACGTCCGCGTCGACCGCCCGCTCGCCCGCTACCTCGAGAGCCTGGAGCGCGTGCAGTCCCTCGACTTGGACCGCGCGTGGCCCGGTCACCGCGGCCCGATTTTCGCCGTGAGCGAACGCGCCGGCGACATCGCCGCCCACCACGACGAGCGGACCGCGCGCGTCGAGCGTGCCGTCGCCGACCTCGCGCCCGCGACCCCGTGGGCGGTCAGCGCGGAGCTGTTCGGGTCGCTGTCGGGCATCCACGTCCTCCACGGCCCCGGCGAGGCGTACGCCCACCTCGACCACCTCGCCCGCGAGGGCGTCCTCCGCGAGACGCCGGACGGCTACGTGCCGGCGTGAGTGCCGCGACCCGACCTACTTTGCCGCTCGCGTCCGTACCTCCGCGCATGGTCGAGATGGAATCCGAGACGGAACTCGAGGCCGGCGACCCCGCGCCCGACTTCGAGCTACGGGGGACGGACGGCGAGACGTACGCGCTCGAGGACTTCGCGGAGTACGACGCCGTCCTGCTGGTGTTCACGTGCAACCACTGCCCGTACGCGAAGGCGAAGTTCGACGTGCTCAACGACCTCGCCGCGGACTACGACGACGCCGCCGTAGTGGGAATCAATCCGAACGACGCCGACGAGTACCCCGACGACTCCTTCGAGCGCATGCAGGAACTCGTCGACGACGGCACCATCCGGTACGACGCCTACCTCCGGGACGAGTCACAGGACGCGGCTCGCGCGTACGGCGCGGTCTGCACGCCCGACCCGTTCCTCCTGCGGAACACCGACGACGGGTTCGAACTCGCGTACCACGGCCGCCTCGACGACGCGCTCAACCCCGACGACGAGCCGACGCGGCCCGGCGGCGACGTCCGCGACGCCATCGACAGCATCCTCGCGGGCGAACCCGTCGAGAAAGAGTGGCGCCCCTCCCGCGGCTGCTCCATCAAGTGGACGGACGCCTGAACGTCCGCGTGACGCGTCGGCCCCGCTGAGGCCGGTACGGCTAAAGGGCGCGCTCCCGACGCCGCGTACATGAACGACGTGCTGAGCGACACCGTCGACGCCTTCCTCGACGCCGCGAACCCCGAACCCCCCGAGTTGCTGCAGGAGATGACCGCGTACGGCCGCGAGCGAGATTTCCCCATCGTGGGGCCGGACGTCGGCCAGTTCTTCCGCGTCGCGGCGACGCTCGCGGGCGCCGAGCGCGTCTTCGAGTTCGGCTCCGGGTTCGGCTACTCGGCGGCGTGGTTCCGCACCGCGCTCCCCGCGGACGGCGAGATCGTGCTCACGGACTACGAGGAGTCGAATCTCGCGACCGCCCGCGAGTTCCTCGGCCGGCAGGACGGCGCGACCGCCCGCTTCGAGGCCGGCGACGCGATGGAGACGTTCCGGCGGTACGACGGCCCCTTCGACGTCGTGCTCCTCGACCACGACAAACCGCAGTACGTCGACGCGTTCGAGGCCGCCCGAGGCGAGGTCGCTGACGGCGGCGTCGTCGTCGCGGACAACGTGATGGCGGGGCCGGTCGAACTCGAGAACGTCACGTCCGCCCTCGAGGGCGGCGAGCCGGTCGACGACCAGACCGCGGCCATCGCGGAGTACGTCGAACACGTCCGCGACGACCCCGGCTTCGAGACGGCGGTCGTGCCGCTCGGCGAGGGCGTCTCGATCAGCGTGAAAAGATAGCAGCGTCAGTCCCGGACCGCGAGCAGCGCGGCCGCGGCGACCGCGACCACAGCGATTCCGAGGCCGAAGCCGGGCAGCCCGGTGTTCGAGTCGTCCTCGGTGGTCTCGGCGGCCGTCGTGGCGTCGCCGCCGTCCGTGGTCGCGTCGTCAGTCGTCGGCTCCGTGGTCTGTTCGTCGCCCTCGGTGGTCGGCGTGTCGTCGCTCGTGCCGGAGCCGACCGTCAGCGTCGCCGTCGTCTCGCCGCCGCTGGACTGCGGGTTGACGTCGAGCGGCGTCACGTAGCTGCCGGCCTCTTCGGGGTGCTGGACGTCCTCGTAGACGACGACGAGTTCGTCGCCCTCGTCGACGTCGTAGCTGCCGCCGAGGCCGATGGTGAGCACCTCGCCGTTGCTGGACGCGCCGACGCTGCTGAGGTCGTCGGAGACGTTCACGTCGACGGCGTCGCCGGACGAGTCGTCGCCGCGGTCGATGCCGATCTTCGCGACGTCGCTCTGGTCGACGTCGCTGACGTCGCGCCGGACTCGGAGTAGTCGACTTCGAAGCCGTTCCACGAGCCGGCGGTGTCCGAGCCGGCGGTCGCGGTCACGAAGTGCGTGGAGGTCTCGCCTGGGCTCGACGGGTGGGGGACGAGCGAGCCGTCCGTCGCTGCGGTGGCGACGCCGGCGGACGCGCCGACGGCGACTGTCAGTGCGACGAGCACGGCTGCGAGGCGGTTTGCGTTCATCGTTGCGTTTCGGGGCAAGCGGGGAGGCGGGAAAGTGTCTTGTGGCAGTCCGGACCGACAGGGACTCGTAGCCGGGCGCCGTCGCCGCGGGTGTGCCACTGCTCCAGTTCGACGCCGACTTCCCGGTCGCGGACGACGAGGCCGCCGCGTTCGCGGACGCCGTCACCGACAGCTACGTCGACGTGATGGACGCCGACCGGTCGTACGTCGCGGTCGTCGTCCGCGACGACGCCGTCCTCTCGCTCGGGCGCGCGGTCGACGGCCGGCGGGTGTTCTGCTCGGCGGACGTCCGCGAGGGCCGCGACGAGGAGACGAAACGCGAGTTCGCGACGAGCGTGATGGACGAGGCCGCCGAGCGCTTCGACGTGCCGGAGGAGAATCTGAAGGTCGTGTTCACCGAGCATGCGGGCGCGCAGATGCAGGGCGTGGACCGCGTCGGCGGCGACTGGAGTTAGTCGACGACCGCGAGCACTTCGTCGGCGTGCTCCTCGGGGTCGACGCCCTCGAAGGCGGCGACAACGTCGCCGTCCGGCCCGACGACGTACGTGTTCCGGAAGACGCCCTCGACCTCGTTGCCGAAGACGTTCTTCTCGCCGTAGGAGTCGTACGCGCTGGCGACCGAGCCGTCCTCGTCGCTGAGCAGGTCGAACGGGAGGTCGTACTTCTCCGCGAAGTCCTCGAGGTCTTCCACGGGGTCGTCGCTGACGCCGAGGACGTGGACGTCGCGCTCGGTGTACTCGTCCCAGTTGTCCCGGAAGCTACACGCCTCCGTGGTGCAGCCGGGGGTGTCGGCGCGCGGGTAGAAGTAGACGACGACGTACTGGCCGTCGTAGTCCGACAGCGAGACCGGCTCGCCGTCCTGATTCGGCAGCTCGAAGTCGGGTGCGGGTTCGCCTTCCGAGAGCATACCCGCCGTTCGTCCTCCCGCGGTGAACCAGTTACGGTACCAGCGAGAGCGCGTACAGCGCCGCCATCCCGACGACGACGGTCGCGAGCATGTCCTCGGTCCGCCACGCGACGACGGCCGCTATCGCGCCCGCCAGCAGCCGGTCGTTCCCCAGCGAGACGGCGAGCGCGCCGTCGCTGAGCACGAGTTCCGGGAGGACGAGCGCCGCGAGCACGGCCGGCGGCACGTACGAGAGCACGCGCTCGACGCGCGGCGGGACGTCGTCGAGCCGGCCGAACAGCGCGATGAACGACACCCGGAGGGCGTACGTGCCGGCGGCGGCCGCGGCGACGACCAGCCAGAGGCTCACTGGCCGACCCCCGCTCCGTCCGCGAGCACGGCCGCGGTCACGCCGGCCAGCCCGGCGATGACGACGCCGACGTTCATCGGCGCGCCGACCGCCGCGACGGCGACGAACCCGCCGACAGCGGCCGCGACGGCGGTCGGTTCGTCGCTGACCGACGGGGCGAGCAGCGCCAGGAACAGCAGCGGCACGGCGAAGTCCAACTGCAGGCCGTCGGGCACGCGGTCGCCGAACACCACGCCCGCGACCGTCCCGCCGACGTACGTCACGTAGATGGCCGCGGCGATGCCGAGGTAGTACGCCAGCCGGTCGGTGTCCTCGTCGCGCTCGTACTCGGTGACGGCGATGGCGAACGTCGTGTCGAGGAGGAACTGCGCGCAGACGAGCCGCCAGCGCTCGGAGAGCCGCCGGAAGTGCGGTGCGATGGCCGCGCTGTACATCGTGTACCGGAGGTTCACGACGACAGCCGTGAGCGCGACGACTACGAGGGGCGCGTCGCTTGCGAGGAGGTCGATGGCCGCGAGCTGCGACGCGCCGCCGAACACGGTCGCGGACATCGCGACGATCTGCACGCCGGAGAACCCGGCCTGGACGGCCGCCGCGCCGACGACGAACCCGAACGGGGCGTTGGCCGGGAGCGTCGGCAGGGAGTCGCGGACGCCGGCGGCGAAGTCCGCGCGCTGGCTCACAGCGCGTAGTCGGACTCCCGGATCTGGGCGTACTTGCGCTTCCGGTAGCGGAACTTCGCGCGCTTGTACCGCGTGTACAGCCGGATGCCGCCCGCCGCCGAGCGGGCGTTCGACTTCGAGATGATCTGCCCGCTGTCGCTGGACTCGAGCATCTGGCGGGTGATGCGGATGGTCTTGTCCCAGTCCGCGGGCCCGAACTCCGCGACGACGTCCGCCATGGCGACGTTCCGCCGGATCTCGTCGCCGATGGCGTCGTGCCACGCGTCGTTGTACGCGCCGAGGTTCCCCTCCGCGGCGAGCTTCCCGGCGAGCTTCCCGGTGCGGTGGGCGACGTGGTCGCCGCCCTCGTGGAACGAGGACGTGGCGCCCATCGCGCCGCCGACGACCGCGATGCCCGCGTCCGTCGGGGATTCGATGGGGCGCGTCGAGGAGATGGCGTACGTCTCCGTGCTGTTGGACTTCCCGTGGCCCTCGACGAGCGGGAAGTCCTCGTCGACGTCGTACTCGTCGCCGTAGAGCTCCTCGAGGAGCCGGCGGAGGTACACTTTCCCCGAGGGGATGCGCTCGTCGTCCTCCCGGAGGAGCCGCCACTCGCTGGCGTCGAAGTCGTCGATGTCGAGCCCGATGGGCATCGTGAGGCCGACGCGCGCGACGCCGTCCCGGTTCGGGAACACCCACGGGTAGGCGGTCTCGCCGGGCATCCACCCCCACCAGAACTTCAGCGTGTCGTCGTCGAACAGCTCCTCGGGGAACCGCCGGTACTCCTGGTAGGCGATGTGGTTCGCCGACGGCGGGCTGAGGAGTTCGCTGGCGCGCTTGCCGTCCGGCAGCAGCGGGTCGAGGACGCGCATCGTGACCTGCCGCTGCGGACCGTCCGCGAGCACGAGGTACTCCGCGGTGACCTCCTCGCCGTCCCCGAGCGTGAGCGCGTGCTCGTGGCCGCCCGAGAGGTCCGAGTCGACGGCCTTCACGCTGGTGCCGGCGACGTACTCGGCGCCCGCGGCCTCCGCGCGGTCGCGCAGCCAGTCGTCGAACTTCGCGCGGTGGAACGTGAACCCGAAGTTGTCGTAGTCGGCGTCGATGCCCGTGCGGTCGACGACGACGGCCTCGTCGGGACCGATGAACTCCGCGTCGGCGAGCTCCTGCTCGATGACGTCGTCGGGGATGTCCGTGGCGTCGAGGTCCGCGACGTCCAGCCAGTAGTCGAGGAAGCCCGCGGCGTCCGTCGAGTCCGGCCCGAGGCGGTCGCGGTCGGCCCGCGGGACGCCCTTCTCGTAGACGACGGCGTCCGCGCCCCGGTCCGCGGCCGCGTACGCGGCTGCCGACCCCGCCGGGCCGCCGCCCACGATGGCCACGTCTACGTCAGTCATAGTACGTCAGTCACTGCGCTGGCGTTAAAGTGCTTCGAGTTTTCGCGCCGTCGGCGCACCGCCCCCGGGTTTCACGGCCGCCGCGCGCCGGCGAACCGCCGGACGAACCCCGCGGCGTGGCGGTCGTCGACGACGAGGTCGGCGCGGGCGGCGAGCGCGTCCCGCGCGGCCTCGATGCGCGCGTCGAGGGTCAGCGACGGGGCGTCGTCGCTCGTGGGGTTGCCGGCCGCGACGAACGCGTCGAACGCCCGGTTCAGCCGCCGCGCGACCGGCCGGGAGCTGCGCCCGGCTTCCAGCACGGCGACGCGGCCGCCCAGCGCGACGGCGTCGACCCAGCGCTCGACGACGGCACCGGGGTCTTCGAACAGCCCGACGACGAACGTCCCGAGCACGGCGTCGGCGTCGCGGACGGGCGGCCGCGCCGCGTCGGCGCGGACGAGGTGGACGTTCCGCCAGCCCTCGCGGCGCACGCGCTGCCGGGCGACGCCCAGCATGCCGCGGGAGGCGTCGACGCGACGACGGTCCCCTCCGGGCCGACCGCCTCGCGGAGGTAGCGGAGGTTCGCGCCAGTGCCGCAGCCGAGGTCGACGGCCGTGTCGCCCGCATCGAGCGCGAGCGCGTCCACCGCGGCGCGGCGGAGCCGCCCCAGCCCCGGGAGGACGCGGGCGAACCAGTCGTAGGCCCGCGCCCAGCGGTCGTAGAACGACCGGACGTCGCTGGTGCTCACGACGACGGGTTCGCCGGCCAGCGGGTAAAGCGTGGCTCCCGAGCAGAACACCTAAGTTCCACAACAGTAGTTCCCGAACATGGACCGCGTACGCCTCGCCTACGACGCCGTGCGAGCGTACGTGTACGCGCTCCTGCTGGCCGGCGCCGTCACCGTCGTCTGGCTGCTCGCGCCCGAGGTCGCGGAGACGCCACAGGTCTCCGGGCTGTGGTTCGCGCTCGCCGGGTTCGGCGTCCTCGTGCTCGTGACGTTCCTGCTCGCGCAGTACACGCGCCGCGTCTGAGTCAGTCGTCGAGGCGGTCCGTCACTGGCGGCCGGCGCGGTCGCGCACCGGCTCGGTCACGGGAACATCCCGCGGTACTCGTGGGCGTCCGCGGTGCGCTCGAGCGCGATGGTGTACGCCGCCGTCCGCAGGTCCGGAATCGACTTCTGCTCGTAGGCGGCGAGCATCTCGTCGAACGCCCGCGTCAGGCGCTCCTCGAGGTCGCGGTTGACCTCCTCGAGCTCCCACGAGTACTGCTGGCTGTTCTGCACCCACTCGAGGTACGAGACGATGACGCCGCCCGCGTTCGCGAGGATGTCCGGGACGACTGGGACGTCCCGGTCGCGAAGTACGCGCGCCGCGTCGAACGTCGTCGGGCCGTTCGCGGCCTCCACGATGACGTCGGCCTGCACGCGCTCGGCGACGTCCACGGTGATGACGTCCTCGATGGCCGCGGGGATGAGCGCGTCCACGTTCAGCGTGAGAAGGTCGTCGTTCGAGACGTGTTCGCGGGCGTCGTAGTCCTCGAGGCGGCCGTCGTCGGCGACGTGCGCGCCGACCGACTCGACGTCGAGGCCGTCCGGGTCGTAGATTGCGCCCGTGACGTCGGAGACGGCGACGACGTTCGCGCCGCGCTCGTGGAGCAGCTGCGCGGTGACGCTGCCGACGTTCCCGAACCCCTGAATCGCGACGTCGGCGTCCGCGACGTCCGTTCCGAGGTACTCGAAGGTCTCCTCGGTGACGATGGTGACGCCGCGACCGGTCGCCTCCACGCGGCCCGCGGTGCCGCCGACCTCCGGCGGCTTCCCGGTGACGACCTCGGGGACGGCGTAGCCCTGATACACGGAGTACGTGTCCATGATCCACGCCATCGTGCGCGGGTTCGTGTTCACGTCCGGCGCCGGGATGTCCGTGTCCGGGCCGATGATGCGGCGGATGCCCTCCGTGTAGCGGCGGGTGAGCCGCTCGATCTCGTTCCGGGAGAGCTCCTTCGGCTCGCAGACGATGCCGCCCTTCGCGCCGCCGAACGGCAGGTCGACGAGCGCGGTCTTCCACGTCATCCACCCGGCGAGCGCGGAGACCTCCTCCTCGGAGACGGTCGGGTGGTAGCGGATGCCGCCCTT
>NZ_WPCF01000091.1 GCF_009741975.1 Halobacterium sp. CBA1126
CGCCGCCACCGCCGCCGCCGAACGGGCCGCCGCCCATGCCGCCCGCGCCACCGCCGCCGTCGGCGCCGCGCTTCTCGGCTTCCTTGAAGCGCTCGTGGCCGAGCTGGTCGTAGCGCTGGCGCTTCTCGTCGTCGGTGAGGACGTCCTTGGCCTTCTGTATCTTCCTGAATTTCTCCTCGGCGTCCGGGTCGTCGTTGACGTCCGGGTGGTACTCCGAGACCTTCTCGCGGTACGCCCGCTGGATTTCGTCCTCGGAGGCGTCCCGGGAGACGCCGAGCACGTCGTAGAAGTCCTCGCTCATCAGTTGTGCGTACGTATCCCGTTGAGACACTTGAAACGCCCGCTTGCCGGCGTTGGGCGCTTCGACGCCGCCGAATCCGGGTCGTCTACGCGGCGGCGTGGTCGACGAGTTCGCCGTGGTCGACCTCGTAGACGGTCACCGCGTCGTTGGCGTAGACGGCCTCGATGCCGGGGTCGTCCCCGAGCGCGGCGACGTCGTACTCCTCGCGTTCGAGCGGGCCGACCCAGACGTACTGGACGTCGTGTTTGTCGAGGAGGACCGCGCGCGAGCGGTCGTCGGTGGTCTCGTAGATGATGCCGACGTCGTCGACGCGCTGGTAGTAGGGGGCGTCGCCGCGGTAGCCGGTCTCGTGGAACCAGCCCGCGACCGTCGGCAGCCCCGTGAGCGTGGAGACGGGGTTCTGCCAGCCGCGACTCAGCCCGGGCTTCTCGACGAACGGCGGCGTCCCGGTCTCTCGCTCCATCCAGAGCACGGACTGGGTGGCGCTCACCTCGTCCTCGAACCACTCGATGGCGGCGACCTGCTGGGGGTGCGCGGCGCGGTGGTCCTCGTACCCGTCCAGCGACGGGTCCTCGCCGTCCTGGTACGGGCCGACGATGTCGGTCGCGACGACCAGCGGCGCGAACAGCGACGACGAGACGAGAACGACCACGAGCACCACCGAGACGGCGGCCGCACCAGTCGTCGCGCCGCGGTCCCGGAGGTCGGCGAGGGAGGGCGCGGCGTCCCGCACGTCGGTGGCGAGCATCGCCGCGATGGGGCCTGCGGCGAGCCCGCAGAACACCCACCCCTGGATGGCGACCTTCAGCGTCGTGTTCCAGCGCGCGAGCTCGAACGGGTGGACCTTGGCGTGGACGAGTTCCATCGCGAGCACGAGGCCGACGCCGCCGACGACCAGCATCGCCTCGAAGCCCGCCGACGCCCGGACGCGCATCGCGAGCCACGCGCCCGCGACCACCGGCAGGAGGACGACGATGGCGCCGAGGTCGCCGGCGAGCGCGCCGACGCCGACCACGAGCGCGACCGCGCCCAGCGCCTTCGCCACGGCCGTCGCGTCGCTGTCCTCGATTCCGGTGCGCCGCGTGAACAGGTACGTCGCGAACAGCGCGAGCAGCGCGCCGTAGATGAGCAGCACGCCCGCGGCCGTGGTCCGCGGCGGGAACAGCCCGATGCCCTCGTTCGGCGGGACGCTCGCGAGCAGGAACGGCGACGCGAGCGCGTAGCGACGACGCCGACGCCCGCCGCGACCACCGCCGCGAGCACGGTCCGCCACGCCTCCGCGAGCACCAGCGAACGGGCGCGATTCTCCCGCTGGCGCGACGGACTGGAGCCGGTCGCCCGCATTCCCCGGCACGAGCGTCGCGGGGTGCGGGCCGGCGTAGACGACCGCGAGCCACGCCATGCCGACCGCGCTCGGCAGCGACCACGTGTTCGTCACGCCGAAGTAGCCCGCGACCGCGCCCAGCCCGCCGAACAGCAGGCCCGCGCGGCGCTTCCGGGCGGTCGCCGGCGCCTGCACGTAGGCGTACGCCAGCGCCGCCGACAGCACGAGGAACCCCGTGGTGACCGTGTGGCCGTGCATGTCCGCCTTCACGAACGAGTACAGCGGGAACTCCTGGAGCGTGCCCTCGACGACGTAGCGCGTGTCCCACCAGCCCCACGTGGACAGCGACGACTGCTCGAACAGAATCTGGGGGTAGTCCGAGCGGTTCAGGTTGAACGCCGCCCGTCCCCACTTCACCGCGAGGTCCCGGGGGAGCTGACCGAGCGCGAACCGCACGATAGTGACGGCGTTCCCGGCGAACGCCACGAAGAACACGCCGAGGGCGCCGCCGAGTCGGCGCGAGTAGCCGCGGTCCCGCGTGATCCACCCGCACAGCGAGTACGCGCCCACGACGAGCGTCCCGAAGTACCCCGCGAGCGCGACGTTGTGGACGTACTTCACGCTCGTGTCCGTGAGGAACGCCACCACCGCGTTGAACACGGGCAGCCCGTAGTAGTACCGCACCGGCCTCCCCGCGTACCACATGTCCTCGGGCGGTAGTGCTTCGGCGCGCAGCACCGCGTTCAACAGCCCCGTGTGGAGGAACTTCTCGCCGCCCCACCCGCTCATCACGGGGTCCATCGACCGCAGCGCGAGCACGAACCCGAACCCGACCGCGAACACGGCGAACGCGCCCGCGACCCGGTTCCAGTCGTAGTCCGCGAGCCCGCGCCGCCGCGCGAGCCGGTGGCCGACGGCGCCCAGCGCGACCAGCGCCGCGACGCCGACCAGCGCCGTCCACGGCCCGAAACTGAACTGCCCGACGTAGAACGCGACCATCGTCACGACGACGGTCGCGATCGGAATCGCGAGCCCCGCGCCGTCGTCCGGCGCCGACGGGAACAGCAGCCGCGCTATCGGCAACGCGGCCACGAGGAACGCGCCGTACACGACGAGCCAGCGGGCGACGACGGCGGCGCCTGACATATCGAAGTGGCGGACCACGCCGCGCATAAACCTTCTGTCCTCGGCGCAGCAGCGAGCGGAAAACGGCGGTGAGAAGCGACAGTCAGCGGGCGTTCCGAGCCGAAGCGGACGACTCGACTCGCGTTACTCGTCCGCGTCGTCTTCGAGAAGCTCGCTGTACTCACTTCTCGAAACGCTGGACGACTCGCGGTGCTCGTCGTCCAACCCCGAGATTCCGACTCACTCCGTTCGCCGGAATCTCGGACACCGGGAGACTCGCTACGCTCGTCTCCCGTGCCGAGGAAGACAGCGAGTCGCGGTTACTCCTCGCTGTCTTCCTCGACGTCTTCGAAGTCGGCGTCGACGAACTCCTCGTCGTCGTCGGCGTCGCCGCCGGGTCCGGCGCCGCCCATGCCACCCATGCCGCCCATGCCTGCACCGGCCGCGCCGGCGCCGCTGGCGCCGGCCTGCGCTTCCTGCTGGTAGGCCTGCTTGCCGATCTCCTGCAGGGTCTTGCTGAGGGACTCGGTGGCGTCCTCGAGCTCGTCGGGGTCGACCTCGTCCTCGTCGAGGAGCTCCTGGAGGTTCTCGATCTCCTCGTTCACGTCGGCTTCCAGGTCCTCGTCGACCATCTCCTCGTTCTCCTCGAGGAGGTTGTTCGCGCGCTGAATCGCGGTCTCGGCCTCGTTGCGGGCCTCGATGCGCTCGCGGCGCTGCTCGTCCTCCTCGGCGTGCTGTTCGGCCTCCTCCTGCATCTCCTCGATCTCCTCGTCGCTGAGGCCGACGCCGCCCTCGATGGTGATGGACTCGGCGTTCCCGGAGCCCTTGTCCTCGGCTTCGACGTTCACGATGCCGTCGGCGTCGATCTCGAACGTGACCTCGATCTCGGGGGTGCCCGCGGGCGCCGGCGGGATGCCCGTGAGGTGGAAGTCACCGAGCAGTTCGTTCTCCTCGGCGATCTCGCGCTCGCCCTGGAAGACGCGGATCTGGACGCTCGTCTGGTTGTCCGCGGCGGTCGTGAACACCTTCGACGCCGTCGTCGGGATGGCGGTGTTCTTCTCGATGAGGCGCTCGAAGAGCCCGCCCTTCACTTCGATGCCGAGCGAGAGCGGGGTGACGTCGACGAGCACGATGTCGTCGACCTCGCCGGAGAGCACGCCGCCCTGGACGGCCGCGCCGAGCGCGACGGCCTCGTCGGGGTTGACGTTCTTCTTCGGCTCCTGGCCGACCAGTTCCTCGACTTTCTCCTGGACCTGGGGCATCCGCGTGGAGCCGCCGACCAGAATCACTTCGTCGATGTCGTCCTTGTCGAGGCCGGCGTCCTCGAGGGCCTGCTCCGTCGGGCCGACGGTGCGCTCGATGAGGTCCTCGGTGAGGCTCTCGAACTTCGCGCGGGTGATGTCCTGTTCGAGGTGGACGGGCCCGGAGTCGGTCGCGGTGACGAACGGGAGGTTGACGGTCGTCTCCTTCCGCGAGGAGAGTTCGATTTTGGCCTCCTCGGCGGCGTCCTTCAGCCGCTGGAGGGCCTGCTCGTCCTCGCGCAGGTCGATGCCGTGTTCGTCCTCGAACTCGTCGGCGAGGTAGTCGATGATGGCGTGGTCCCAGTCGTCGCCGCCGAGGTCGTTGTCCCCGTTGGTCGCGACGACCTCGTAGACGCCGCCGCCGAGGTCGAGGATGGAGACGTCGAACGTGCCGCCGCCGAGGTCGTAGACGAGGACGGTCTGGTCGCGGTCCTCGTCGAGGCCGTACGCCATCGACGCCGCGGTCGGCTCGTTGACGATGCGTTCGACCTCGAAGCCCGCGATCTCGCCGGCGTCTTTCGTCGCCTGGCGCTGCTTGTCGTTGAAGTACGCGGGCACCGTGATGACCGCCTTCTCGACGTCCTGCCCGAGGTACTCCTCGGCGTCGTGCTTGATCTTCTGGAGGATCATCGCCGAGATCTGCTCGGGCGTGTACTCCTCGCCGTCGAGTTCGACCGTGTAGTCCTCGCCCATGTGGCGCTTGATGGACTCGACGGTCTGCTCGGAGTTCTGGACGGCCTGGTTCTTCGCCGGTTTGCCGATGAGCCGCTCGCCGTCGTCGAACGCGACCACCGACGGCGTGGTGCGGTCGCCCTCGCTGTTGACGATGATTTCGGGGTCACCGCCTTCCATCACCGCGAACGCGCTGTTCGTGGTGCCGAGGTCGATGCCCAAAATCTTCTCACTTGCCATGTTACCCGTTTGTAAGCCGCGTTTTCCCTTTAAGCCTTGCTAGTGACAGCGAGTACCACGAACTGCCGGGTCGCTCCCCTCGTGCGGTTTTCCGAACTACCGGAAAAACGGGCCGGCGGATTTATGTCGAACCGGTGGGCTATCGGTCCGCCGTCCGTCGAACGTTCACTCCCCGTCGCCGCCTTCGCTGACCGTGACCTGCGCGGGCCGGAGCACCTTCCCGCCCATCTCGTAGCCCGACCGGTAGACGTCCACGACCGTGCCCTCGGGCTGGTCGCTGTCCACGCGCATCATCACTTCGTGGCGCTGGGCGTCCACGTCGTCGCCCTCCGCGGGCGAGATCTCGGAGACGCCCTCCGCGTCGAGCACGCGGTCGAACTCCTTGCGCGTGAGCTTCACGCCCTCGCGGAGGCTGTCGACGTCCCCGGACTCCTCGTCGAGCGCGCGGCCGAGGTTGTCCCGGACGTCCAGCAGGCGCTCGACGAGGTCCTCGGTGGCGCGCTCCCGGATGTCCTCCTGGCGCTGTTTCGCGCGCTGCTTGTAGTTCTGGAAGTCCGCCTGCTTGGCCTGCAGTCGCTCCGTGAGGTCCTCGACTTCGGCTTCCGCCGCCGCGAGGTCGTCCTCTAGCTCCGCGACGCGGTCCTCGAGCTCGGCGACCTCGTCGCCGAGGTCCTCGTCGTGCTCGCGGACGCGCTCGGCCAGCGACTCCTCGCCGGCGTCCGCCGCGTCGGCGTCGGCGTCGGCGTCCGCAGCCTGCTCGGCGTCGTTGCTCATGTGCGTAGGAAACGGATACTCGGGTTTACGGATTTCGGGACGCCCGCAGCCGCCGAGTCCGACGACTAATGAGCGTCCGCTCCCTACCCCCCGGCTGTGACAGTCCGGCTGGCGTTCGAGGACGGCACGCTCCGCGTCGAGCACGACGGCGACGGCCCGCCCACCGACGGCGCCGCCAGCCTGCCCGGCGTCGAGTACGACGAGCGCACGGAGACCGGGCGAGCGCCGGCCATGGCGTACGCGGACCTCGTCGCGTACCTCGACGCCCGCGAGATTCCCTACGAGGACGACGCCCTCCACGCCGACGCTCTCGCCGTCGAGTCCGCGTACGAGCTCCGGGACTACCAGCGGGACGCCCTCGACGCGTGGACCGAGAACGACCGGCGGGGCGTGCTCGAACTCCCCACCGGCTCCGGGAAGACGGTCATCGGCCTGAAGGCCATCGAGGCGGTCGGCCAGTCGGCGCTCGTCGTGGTGCCGACCATCGACCTGCTGACGCAGTGGAAGCGCGAACTCGGCACCGAGTTCGACTGCGACATCGGGCAGCTGGGCGGCGGCGAGCAGACCGTCGGCCCCGTCACGGTCGCGACCTACGACTCCGCGTACCTCCGCGCGGACGACCTCGGCGACCGGTTCGGGCTCGTCGTCTTCGACGAGGTCCACCACCTCGGCGGCGACGAGTTCCAGAACATCGCCCGCCTGCTCGCCGCGCCAGCCCGCCTCGGCCTCACCGCGACGTTCGAGCGCCCGGACAACGCCCACGAGGTCGTCGCGGACCTGGTCGGGGACGTCGTCTACCGGCTCTCCGCCGAGGACCTCGCGGGCGACCACCTCGCGGAGTACGACGTCAAGCGCCTCGAAGTCCCGCTCACCGACGAGGAGCGCGAGCGCTACGAGGCCGCGCAGGGCACGTTCACGGACTACCTCCAGCAGTCGAACGTCCAACTGCGCTCGGGCAGCGACTACCAGGAGCTCGTGAAGCGCTCGGGGAACGACCCGCAGGCCCGGGAAGCCCTCCTCGCCAAGCAGCGCGCGCGCCGCATCGTCCGCGAGAGCGACGCGAAAGTCCGCCGGCTCGAAGCCCTCCTCGACCGCCACCGCCGCGACCGCGTCATCGTGTTCGCGGCGTCGACGGACCTCGTCTACCGGCTCTCCGAGCGGTTCCTGCTGCCCGCCATCACCCACGAGACGGGCGCCGAGGAGCGCCGACGCGTCCTCGAGCGGTTCCGCAGCGGCGACTACTCCCGCGTCGTCACTGCGAACGTCCTCGACGAGGGCGTGGACGTCCCGGACGCGAACGTCGCGGTGGTGTTCGCTGGCAGCGGCAGCGAGCGCGAGTTCACGCAGCGGCTCGGGCGCGTGCTCCGGCCGAAAGAGGACGGCGGGCGCGCGCTGCTGTACGAGCTCGTGAGCGCGGACACCGCCGAAGAGCGCGTCGCCGACCGCCGCCGCTAGTCCTCCACGAGGTCCGTGTTCCAGTTCGCGCTCGTGACGTCGTCGTAGGCGACGTCGTACTCCACCTCGACGACCGTCGTCTCGTTCGGGCCGAGCGTCACCTCCCGGACGCGCGTGTACGCCTCGTCGTCGAACTCCGTGTTGACGTACAGCGTCCCCGAGGCCTCCCGGCCGGAGGGGTTGCTGACGGTGACGACGACCACGACGTTGCCGCTCTCGCCCTCCTCGTACGAGGAGTCCGCGACCGTCAGCCCGGCTTCGTCGTCGCCGGTTCGCAGACAGCCCGCGAGCGGGAGGGCGACGCCCGCGGCGGCCGTCCGTCGGAGCAGCGTCCGCCGGTTCATACGTGCGAGTCCGGGCGTACCGGCAAGAATCTTCTGTATCCTTTTGTGCGCGCGCCGCCAACCCGGGGACGTGCTGACGAAAGACCTCCTGCGAGTCTCCCGGGCGGGCGGCGGCTACCAGCCGCAGTTCGCCGGCGAGGACGACGAACCCCTCGCGGCGCGCGTGCTCGGGACCTTCCAGGGCCACGTCGGCGAGGAGCGCGGCGCGCTCCGCGACTCGCTGACCGACCTCGAGCAGGAGGCACGCGACTTCAAGCTCGTGCGCGGGCTCGCGCACCTCGTGGAGCGGGACGCCGCCTTCGAGGTCGAAGCCGCCGTCGACCCCCGGTCCGCGCGCCGCGCGGCGTTCGCGGCCGCAGAGGAAGTCGGCGTCGTCCACGCCGACGAGCGCGAGCGAGCGCTCGCCGAGGCCGCCGAGGGGTTCCCCGGGGACGTGACGCCCGACGAGCTCGCCGACGCGCTGTACGCCGACCGCGAGACCCGAGAAGTCCTCGCGGAGGTCTCGTCCCGCTGGACGCCCGCGTCGCTGGTCGCCCAGTACAACCTCTCGCTCGCCCAGACCGCGCTGTTCGACGCGACCGAGATGCGGGTGCGGTCGTCGGACCCCCGGCGGCTGGTCTCCGCGGTGAAGCGCCTCGGCCTCCTCTACGAGGTCATTCCCGTCGACGGCGGCGAGGGCCGCGAGGTCGTCTTGACCGGGCCGGACGCGCTGTTCGAGCGCTCGCGGCGGTACGGCACGCGGTTCGCGCGCGTCCTGCGGACGGTCGCGAAGGGCGACGACTGGCGCGTCGAGGCCACGATCGACGACCGCGGCCGCGAGCGCCTGCTCGAACTCTCGGCGGGCGACCTCGACGTCCCGGACGCCGACCCCGTGACGGACGTCGAGTACGACAGCGGGGTCGAGCGCGAGTTCGCCGCGCGCTTCCAGTCACTCGACCTGGACTGGGAGCTCGTCCGCGAGCCGGACGTGCTCGCGGCGGGCGACCGCCTCATGGTGCCGGACTTCGCGTTCGACTACGCGTTCGGCGACGAGCGGGTCTACTTCGAGATCATGGGGTTCTGGACGCCCGAGTACGTCGAGAAGAAGCTCTCCCAGCTGGACGCCACCGACGAGACGCTGCTCGTGGCCGTGGACGCGAGCCTCGGCGTCGGCGAGGACGTCGAAGCCCGCGACCACCGCGTCTTCGAGTACACGGGCACCGTGCGCGTGAAGGACGTCGTGGACGCGCTCCGCGACCTGGAAGCCGACCTCGTCGCCGAGTCGGCGGCCGCGCTCCCCGACGAACTCGCGCCCGACGAGGACGCGATTACGCTCGCGGACCTCGCCTCGCGCCGCGGCGTCAGCGAGGACGCCGTCGAGGACGTCGGCTTCCCCGAGCACGAGCGCGTCGGCCGCACGCTCGTCCGCCCCGATGTGCTGGACGAGGTGGCCGCAGAACTCGAAGCGGGGATGTCCCGGGACGACGCCGAGGCCGTCGCCGAATCCTACGGTATCGACGACGCGAGCACGCTGTTCTCCCGGCTCGGCTACCGCGTCGAGTGGGAGGGGTTGAGCGGCGGGACGCTCCGCGAGAAAGACTGACTAGAGGTCCCGGCGGTTGCCCTTCGGCACCATCGACTTGAGGTCGCCGTACGTGTAGAGGCCGACGCCGATGGGCTCGACGCCGCCCGCGAGCTCGTGGGCGACGACGAGGTACCCCCAGTCGCCGTCCCACTCGACTTCCTGCTCCTCGCCCGCGAGGAAGCGCTTCGCGCGGTCCTCGTCGAGCACGAGGACGTTCTGCTCGGCGTCGCGGCCGAACCGCTGGACGGCGTCCGTCGTCGGCTTCCAGTGCTCCTGTCGCGTGCGCAGGATTTTCAGGCCGAGCGCCTCGACGGGCACCGGCTCCCCGGGGTCGTAGGGGAGCGCCCAGACCTTCCCCTTGCCCTTCTCCCAGAACGTGTACTCGTCGAAGGTGTCCTCGGGAACGGCGAACCGGTCGACCCACCAGTCCACGACGGCCCCGCGGGTCGGCCGACCTTTGACCGTCCGGTCGGCGTCCGTCTCGGGGAGGCGGTCGAACTGGCCGCTCCTGTTCCGGCGGAAGTGGTCGATACCGCTGTCACCACCGCCCTCGCTGGAACCGCGGTCGTCGTCAGTCACGCCGTCACCTCCAGTTTCGCGGCGAAGAACCCGCCCGTGTCGTTCTGGTGGGGGTAGTAGCGGCGCGTCTTCGTCAGCGAGTCGTCGTACGTCTCGTCGTTCCACTCCGTGATTCCGGGCGAGGATTCGAGGCCGGTGTCGAACTCGACGAGCCGACAGTCGCCGTCGGCGAGGGCGCTGTCGACGACGGCCTCGTTCTCCTCGGGGGCGAACGTGCACGTGGAGTACACCACGGTCCCGCCCTCGCGAGTGAGTTCGACGGCGCGTTCGAGGATGTCCGACTGGAGCGCCGCGAGGTTCCGGCTCGCGCTCGCGCCCGCTCCCTCGAGGGCGTCGGCGTTCTTGCGGACCGTGCCCTCGCAGGTGCAGGGCGCGTCGACGAGTGCGCGGTCGAAGGCGTCCACGTTCGGGAACGCGTCGAGGGTCGCACGGCGAGCGTCCGTGTTCGTCACCGCCGCGCACGTGACGCCGAGGCGGTCGCAGTTCCCGCGCAGCGCGGAGAGGCGGCCGAGGTTGTCGTCGTTCGCGACGACCAGCCCCTCGTCGTTCATCTCTGCCGCAATCTGGGTGGTCTTCCCGCCGGGCGCGGCACACGAGTCCCAGACGACCTCTCCCGGTTGCGGGTCGAGAACCGCGGGCGGCACGGCCGACACTTCCTCCTGGCCGTGAATCCAGCCGTGGACGTAGGGCCACGTGTTCCCCGGTTTGCCGGTGGCGACGCCCAGCACGTCGCTGTTCCAGTCGCGGCCGTAGACGTCGACGCCCTCGGCTTCGAGGGCGTCGACCACG
>NZ_WPCF01000013.1 GCF_009741975.1 Halobacterium sp. CBA1126
GGGGAGGTCGAGCAGGATGATGTCGTAGCGGTCGGTTTCGTCGACGGTGTCGTCGAAGAACTTGCGTAGGCGTCCGTACCGCTCTTCGGGATCGTCCACCTGGCCGAGGTTCCCGTCGAGAGCGTCGAGGGTGGGTGCGCGGGATGATGTCGACGCCTTCGTCGGTCTCGTAGACGAGTTCGTCCAGCGCTGCTTCAGGACCGCCGACGAGGTCGACGATGTCCGTCCAGTTCTCCTCCATCGTCGTAGTGACGTTGGGGTAGTCGTTGTCGTTCTCGATGTCCTCGCGAACGGCCTCGTGGATGCCGTAGATGCTGCCGAGGTCGTCTTGCTTGCCTGCGAGGTCCACGAGAAGGACGTCGTGGCCGTCGTCTTGGAGTGCAGCGCCGAGGTGGGCTGTGGCGGTGCTTTTGCCGACGCCGCCTTTGTCGAGGTAGGTGCTTGCTCGTTTGGTCTGTCCCATAGAGGGACATGATACGACTACACCATATAACTACTGGTTACAGTAGTATGCTATTACTGTAGCCTGTAGCCACAACCTACAGGTGTAGGCTGTAGGGATTAGTGGCGGACGCCAATACGGCAGTATCCACTGCTCTACCTGCGGAATAACGGCAGTTAGGCAGTTTTCGCTTGAGAGAAAACGCCCTAAAAAATTATATGGCGAAATATGGTTTATGGGTTGTCCGGCTATTCGAAGGCGTCGTTGAGCGCGTCCTGGGTCGCACCTCCCGATAGCCTCAGATATTTCCGTGCGGTTTCGAGGTCTTGCCAGCCGAACATCGACTGCAGCGCGATGGCGGACACGCCCTCATATGCCAGATACGTAGCTGAGGTGGCTCTAAGGGCGTGAGGATAGGTTTTGTTCTGCGGGTAGCCTGCCTCTTCGAGGACGCGGTCGACGCGACGGTTCACGCTCGCGCGGCTGGACTCGTAGCGGTCGAACTCCTGGAAAAACGCTTCGACGTACCGCTTGACGTCCTCGTCCCAGTCGAAGGGGATGGCGCGGGCGCTGTTGCTGGTCTTCGGATTCCAGCGCTGGTCGAGCGCCTCGTCCATCGTGAGGTCCTCGTCGTACTCGCAGGCCTGCTCGGCGGCCTTGACACAGTAGCCGCAGACGCCGCCGTCTTCGCCCTTGTCACAGGGTTCGTACCGCGGGACGTTGATGACTTCGCGTTCCCAGTCCACCCAGTCCTCGCGGATGTGCGCGATTTCTCCGGCGCGCATGCCGAGGCGGCCGGCGGCGACGAGCACGAACGCGCACTCGGCGTCGAAGGGCTCGTGAAGGCTGAGTGCCGCGTCGAGCATCGTTTCGAACTCGGACTCGTTGAGCGCGGCCTCCGAGGAGTGCTTTGTCACAGCGACCACCTCAGCCACTGCTGGGCGGTCGAGAGCGATTCGGCTCGGTCGGGAGAGGCAAAGTTATCACTCTGCCTCCGCGTAGAGACACTTGCTGACATGGCGTGTCAGCGCGGCTTCGGCGTCCTGAGCGCCGGGGCCGTTTTCTGCGACCCGATGCCGCGCAATCGAAACAAAGCCGGTTCCCTATTTGAAGGTTCGGAAATTCGAGGTATTCCGGGTAGCAGGGCGGCTATCTGGTGATTAGTACGCTGAAGGAATTATTCAGTCCCGACCGAACTCTCGGGCATCCCTGCGTTTGGACTCCCCAGAATCAACCGCTTCTCGAGGTTTCCCAGAATAGCGCTGCGAGGAACCGGGTTTTCGGGACGCTAACTGTGGGGGTTACGTCCCGAAGATGCCGGTGCAGACCGGCCTATGACGGCGTAGGACTCGTTTTCGCTCGATTCGTGGCCGCCGAGCCAGGAGACCTTCCCGCGCTCGCGACGGAGTGCTTCCGGACTGAACTCGGCGAGGTAGTGCTTCCGGAACGTCTCCCAGTCGTTCCAGCCGCCCCACTCCATGACGACGCTCGGGAGGACGCCGGACTCGAGGGCGCGGATGCCCCAGCTGCGGCGGAGGTCGTGCGGGCCGACGAACTGCCAGCCCTCGTCGCCGGTCTCCGCGCGGCAGCGCTGCGCCGAGCGCTGTACCCAATCGTAGATGGTGGAGTCGTCGACGGAGACGAGCGGGTCGCCTGGGTCGCGGCTCATGCCAAGCGCAACGTCCGCGAGAGCGTCCGGACACGGCACCTCTCGGTACTTGTCGCCCTTCCCTTCCCAGACACGCACGACGCGGCCGTGGTCGGTCGTCACGAGGTGCTGCGCGGTGACGTCGACGATCTCGTTCCGTCGGAGGCCGCAGCGTGCCCCGAGGAGGAACGCGGCCCGCATCTCGGGATGGTCGTCGTCGCGGTTGTCGATGAGGTGTTGAAGTTCGCGCTCGGAGAGCCAGACGCGCTTCCCGTCGCGCTCGTCGTAGTCTTTCAGCCTCATGGCCGGAAGTTGCTCATTCTCATTCGAACGTCCACGGTGAATCGCTTTCTTGGAAGCGGATCGTAACTTCTCGAACGCCTTGGTCGTTTATCGCAGACTTTCGTGTCGGCGGAACGTCGTTAGGGTCGGTGACTGTTTCTGTCAACTCGTCGGTGTCGATTGGGACTCGACCAGCCTTCCCACCGCAGTGTCCGCAGCGGAGGTACAGGTAATCGCCATCCCCATTCTCGGCTGTTGCTCGATAATCGTGCGGGTCGTCGCAGGAGCATCTCCCCATAAACTCACAAACCGTCCCCAAGACCATGTAAGTTAGGGTCAAACGACACGTACTGGGGGATCAAACGAACTGGTTTTCCACGCGATTGGGGGAATCCCGTGCCCGGTCAGTCCTCGGTTCGCGAACGGTAGCCGCGAGTGAACACGTAGAGAATCACGACTCCGACCACGAAAAGTACGAACGCGGAGACCACGTCGACGGTGCCGGCGCACTCGCCGCGACAGCTGAACCGAAGAAGTGTGGTGCTCGCCATGTTCACTGCTCACCTCGATTATCGAGCGCTAATTTCAGGATGTCCCTGAACAGTTCGACCCCGTAGGTCGCGACGCCTAGGCCTCCGACGATGAAACAGAGGAACCCGTAGAAGCCAAGGTTCGATTCGAACGGTGAGCCAGACGCTTTATCGATCATCCAGATAGCTCCGGAAACGAGGGCAAGAGAAATCGCTAGATAGACTCCGTGACGAAGCGGATTCGGCGTAGCGCGCCAGTCTTGCTTGGTGGTCATCGTGTACCTCTCACCCGATTCAACAGGTCGATGCGTTCGTCGATCCAGGACAGTGTTGGTGCTGTCACTGCGAGCTCGATGAACAAACCTGGCATTATCAGCACGCGAGAATCCCTGAATAGTTGCACACGCTAATTCTCTGAGATTTAGTCCGGGTTTCTTTCGGTCAGTTGATGCCATTTCTGTCGGTCCTATTCGGACTTAACTTGTATCTGACACAGGTTCAGTCCTCCTCGATCTCCTCGGGAAGTGCTTCGAGTTCGTAGAGACCGTGGCCGAGGTTGTTGACGTGCTCGGCAGCGACGAGCAGCTGCAGTCGCTGGTGGACGTACTGGCGGGAGTAGTCCAGCTCGTCGGCCAACCAACTCGGGTTGCGGACGCCATCCTCTAGGGCGCGGAGGATTCGCTTGTCCGCCCGATTCAGTTCGTGGGGCACAGTGATAGGCACGTCTCTCGGCCTCTATGTTCACTTTGTCCTTTACGCACGTAATCTTAACGGTGACAAATACAACGTAGTTGACGACATATAGATTTACGTAGTTGGAGTTACTATACGTCGTTATGGCCGTCACAGAAATCGAACTCCCGGACCTAAACCTTGACCCGCTCGCTGAATACAGCGAGTTAGAGGACCCGGAGATAATCGACTCGTTCAACTGGAAGCAACTTCCCGGAGAAGAAAAGCAGGCTTACGATTTGGTAGTATATCCCGCACACCCTACTGCAGATTTGAAGGTCAGTAAGATACGTGAAATCGAGGGGCGGACTCACCTATTGCCAGCATTTTTCGCAAATATAGGCGGCGGTAAGACTGGCGGCCCTGGTAAACAGCGGTATTCGGACGAAGAACTGCTCCAGGAACTACAACGCCTCAAAAACAGATTAGAGAAGCCGCCCTCGCGCGAGGATATCAACAAGTACGGTAAATGCTCTGCTCAGACCATATACACTCACTTTGGCTCTATAACTAAAGCACGTGAACAGGCCGGTGTAGGCCACCCAGAGAAAGCGAACAAAATCAGCAAAAGCGAGTTGATTGATGAGCTGAATCGCGTTGCCGAAGAGGTCGGCAGCGCCCCGTCAATAAAGGACATCAAGGAGATCGGAGAGTACAGCCCCGGACCGTATTGGCGAGAGTTTGGTGGACTTCAAAACGCGCTTGTTGAGGCAGGGATTCACTCAAAGGCTTCAGACGAACCAACTGCCGAGGACTGGAAGGAGTATAAAAAGAGCCACGGGCAGAATGGACAGGAAGGCCCCGAGTACACTGAAGAAGCGCTATTGCGGGAGATTAAAACCCTTGCAGAGGCTCTCGGACGCCCTCCCCGCGTCAAAGACATCAAAGAACAGTCGAAGTACAGTTATAAACCATATCGAAACCGGTGGGATGACATTCAAGAAGTCAGGGAAGCCGCAGGCGTAGACGAGGTATCCGAGGATGAGTGACCTTGTAACCCTTAGAAGTGAGATCGAGGCGTGTCCAGAATGTACGATGGACGGGTTGGACCTGTGCCCAGAACATAGCGACGAACTGCCAGAATCGAACAGTATTGTTGAAGACATCGTATACGCGGTTCATTCCACAGACCGACGGGTTTCGTTAACAAAAGAGCTTGCGGACGATTTGGACATAACAGCCCAGACCGTCCGTAATCATCTTCAAGATGTACTGGCTGACCCGACAATAGATTCGCGGGAAGTGAGAGGGGCGAAAGTCATTTACCCAAGTGAGGAAAGCACTCAGAGTAGCGAAAACCCGGGCTATGTGCCTGCTGAAGCATATAGAAGGGCGTTGGAACGACAAGAGTCACTCAGTGACTACCTTCGAGACCTCGTATCAGTAGAATCTGCCTTGAAAGAAGCTGGATATGAGAAGGTCTCTGAGAAATGAGCGCCTCAAAGATCTCGGATAGACTCCCTCGAATCGTCTTCCAGGGCAACGCAGGTGCATTTGTGCTCTTCGCGTGGTGGCATCGGGGCACGCCAGAGGTCGCGTGGATTAGCCTTGCGTTCGCTGGCTTCATGCTGGTTTGCTGGGGCATCCTGTTCGCTTCTCACCTAAAAGCGGAGACGGAAAACCATGAACCGGCCGCGTAGTTGGTAACCTGAGCGTATAAATACCCAGAGCAACCTCCAGCATACAACCGTGGCTCCCGACCCTGATTCTGACAACGAGGAGCCCAACCACTTACCACCGCTCCGCGAGCGCCTCCCGAAGTACATCGACCCCAACGCCGATGATGACTTTCTGAAAGGCAAGTGGGGATTCATCCACACTGCAAACGACCTCTGGGGGTGTGAACTCAACGCCTTCAACGGCGACGAGTGGCGCGACCACATCGCCGTCCTCGCCGGCCACGCCGACCACGGACGCGCACCCTGGACAGACGACAACACCACGCGCGCGGACGCCCTCTACTACGGCCCGGTGGTACGCCTCGCTGTCTACGACCAGATACTCGGCTTCAAGAACGCACCCCAGCTGCGCAGCCACCTCCTCCGGTCGAACGCCCAGGATGACATCCCCGTACACCGGATTCTCGGCTTCGACGACATCCCGCACACGAACACCATCCGGACGTCACTGAACGACCGGATGGGGCCGGGAATGACCGAGTACGTCAAGAACACCGCGCGAAAGATTGAACTCACGGGTATCAAACGCGGCTACAAGTTCCCCGACATCGACAACCGCCGCTTATCGAACAACGGCGGCATCACGGACATCTCCGTTGAGAGAAAGCGCGGCTTCGCCCACGGAGCGCTCGATCTCCTCCGCGACGACATGCCCATCGAGAAGGCTGGGAACCCACTGTTCGACGACTACGGCAAGCACTTCGACTTCTCCTTGCATCTCTGCCAGACCGGCGGAACGCCCGAGGGCGAGCTCGAAAACTTCGCTGACAACCGCGGCCTACAGACCTACACCGACATCTGGGGTGACGCCGAGACCTTCCGCAACGACATCTACCGCGTCCCTATCGTGGCCTGGCGGGCGAAGTTCAACGAGTGGACGAATCGGCTGCTCGATGCCGTTTACGGTGACGAACTCCGCGCGAGAGAGTTGCCGGTGGCCGTGGACGCGACGAACATCCCGACCTGGACGAACGAGGAGTCCGACCTCGCAGGCGTGATCGGGACGGAGAAGATGGACAACACCCACTTCGCCTACCGGATTCTCAACGCGCAGGTCGTCTCGGACGGGATGCCGTTCCAGATCGCGCACGAGCTCCAGATGGACTCAGCAGATCGGGAAGACCGTCTCGAAGACCTCATCGAGCGCGTGCGTGACCGTGGCTTCAACATCGGCGTGTTGCTCGTGGACTCGGAGTTCGCCAGCGGTAAGGTGGTCAACCGCCTGAAATCGCTGGACGTGGACTTCGTCATTTCGTATCCGAAGCGCCACGTCACGAAGTACACCGACGAGTGGGAGGCCGACCGCACCACGTTCGGCATCGAAGAGAACTACGTCATCCGAAAGGACGCGACGCCACCGACGCGGGCCGAGACGACACTCTTCGGAGAGTACCAGAGCAAGCTCGGCGGCTACACTGATGAGGCACAGAAGCGGCTGTCGGACTTCTTCAATCCGGAAGCGGAATGGCTGACCGGCCGGCAGAACCAGCAGACGCTGGCCGCCTACGAGGACCACTTCGAGGAAGACATTTTCGAGGCGAACAACCGGATGCGCTGGTTCACGTTCGTCACCAACCTCGATGTCGGGGAAGAAGAGGCGCGGGCGTTGCGGGAGTACTATCACTACCGGTGGGCCATCGAATCGGCGTTCTCAGACTACAAGCAGAACTTCCTCCCGACGACGAAGAGCACGAACCTCGGGATGCGCGTCTACCTCTATCTGTTCGGGATGGCGGCGTACAATAGCTGGATCGCCGCCAACACGAAGGCACGTCGCCAGCACCTGGAGGACAGCGAACGCAACCGGCCACCGATTCGAGCGAGTCGATTCACGACGCTAGGGCAGCAGCGGTATCGGGATGAATTCCACCGCGATTATATCAGTTTCTCGGAAGATTGAACCGGCGGGCTGACAGTCCGATTCACCCGCTCACAGCACGACCTTGTTGCAGAAAATTAGCGTGTGCAACTATTCAGGGATTCTCGCGTGCTGTTATGAACATCCAGAACGGCAACGTCGCGAAGTTCTCTTCCGGCGTCGGCATCCGGAAATCCCGCGATTCGAGGTATCCCCCGATTGCGATCGTGGCCAGCCCCCAAAGTTGGATAAGCGTGAATGCAGAGAGGGGCACAGCGAGGGAAGCGAGAATCTCGATCATCGTCACTGCATCACCTCCTCGACCGGCACCTCGGACGTCTCGTCGACGCGGCGGACGGCGGTGTACTCCATCCACCTGTCTATGCTGCTCGGGAGAACGAAGCCGACGGTGTGGAACTTCAGCCAGCCGAGAATCGACCAGTGCGTTTCGATGTGCGCGTGCAGGGTGCCGATACTCAGCGAGGTGTACCCGCACTCGGTGCACGTGAAGACGACGAGGCTGCCGTCGTGCTCGTACTGCTCGTGGAGCAGGCTCATCGGTCGTTCACCCCGCGGAAGGTCTTCACGGCCTGCATCACCCGAGCGAGAAGCCAGAGCCCAGCTGCGAACACGACTAGGCTACCGACTTCGAACGCCGTATCTACACGTTTGAGGAACGCCCTCATGCTACTCATCAGCCTCCGTGTCGATGCCGCCGTCGGTCTGCGTGATGTCGAGCTCGTCCTCGATGCGCTGGATGCGCTCGTTGCTGTCGACGGTGACGTCGTAGCCGGGGTTTCGCTCGCGATGGCTGGCCTGATGGCTGTTGTACGATATCTCGGCGGGATAGAGCAACACTCGGTCGACGACGAGGAAGAGGCCGGCGACGAGTGCGACGACGCTCAGCCAGCCGAAGACGGTCGTGAACGGCTGGATGGACGTCCCCGGAATCGTCAGATTCGGGAGTGGCGTGGTGAAGTAGACGGTGAGCGCAATTGATCCGGTGTTGAAGATGGCGAGGATGAACTGCGTGCGCTGGACGTGAATCTTCGCGGCGCCGAGATACCGGAGAACCCACGCCGGGAGATGGTCGTCGGCTTGCTGGTCAATCATCGTGTTCCCTCCGGTAGTGTAGCCGCATTTCGCCACGGTCGGCTTTGTCAGCCGCCCACACCGGCCACCAATACGTGCATGCCTGCAGGAGCGGGGAGAGTGGCGTGAGCGGCCCGAGGAAGCCCACGTCGAGCGTCACGCCTTCGAGGGTGAGCGGGACGTCTGGGTCCCAGTGGCGGTCCTCGCTGAACTCGCCGGCGAGGACCTCGGCGGACTCGACGGTCGGAAACCACTCGTGGGTCGGGTCGGTGCGTTGCGCGATGCCGAGCGGCACCGTAATCTTCAGCCAGCCGCCCGGCTGCAGGACGCGACTGGACTCCTGCATCACGTGATGAGGGTCGAGGTGTTCGACGACGTGGTGTGCGGTGATGCCGGTCGCGTAGTCGTCGTCGAGCGGCCAGTCCTCGTTGAGGTCGAACTCGTGGTCGGCGTCGGCGTGCAGGTCGACGGTTTCAGTGGCGCGCGGATCGGGATTTTGCCCGGCGCCGATATCGAGGACCGTCACTGGTTCTCCCCTCCGTCTGGCCGCACGCTCGCACTCCCGGTATTCGAGGTGCCTGCTTCGAGGCCGTCCTTGCGGAGGCTATCCCAGTCGGTGTCGATTTCGGAGCGTCGCTGTGCGTCCTCGACGGCGGCCTGCATCTCGCGCTGGAAGCGGTCAACGCTGAAGTGGTCGGTCGCGAACTGACTAATCTCGCCGTCACTCCAGTCCACGCCCGAGCGTTCGAACTCCTGGACTACTTCGGTGAGGTGGTCGCCGCCGCGCTCGTACGTGTAGCCGTTCTTCCCGTCGATAATCTGGAAGCGCGTAAACCCGTCGTGGACCCCGAGGACTGGCGTGCCGGCGGCCATCGACTCGACGGGCACCATGCCGAAGTCCTCGTTGTGCGCGGGGTAGACGTGGGCTTTCGCGCCCGACATCAACTCACGTTTCCGCTGCTCGCTCACGAACCCACAGAACTCGATGTTCTCCTCGGCGAGGTCTTCCAGGTGCTCGCGTTCCGGACCCTTGCCAGCAATCCGCAGCTCGTGACCGAGGTCGTTGAACGTGCGGACGATCTCGTCGATGTTCTTGTGGTCGGCGAGCCGGCCGAGATGCAGGTAGTAGTCGCCCGTCTCGCCATCAGTGGGACTGTATTTGTGCGTCTCAACCGGCGGGTAGACCGTCCGAATCTGGTCGTCCGGGATGTTCCAGTACTGCTTGATGCGTCTCGCGACGAGGTCTGAGTTCGCCACGAACAGGTCCGGGCGCTGGACGTTATGGTTGTACAGCACTCTCGCGACGTAGTTGTACCCCATCTCAAGCAGGCCGTCGTTGTCGTGGAAGAGGTCGTACTGCCAGCGTGGCGTACTGTGCGTGTACGCAACGACCGTCTGGTCATCCTCGGGAACGTACCACAGCGGTTCGTTCCCGCTCATGATGACCACGTCGTAGTCGGTGAGGTCGTGTTGCTGCTGCCAGACGAGCTGGTACGCCAGGGACCGGAGTGGACCGTACGCGTCGATCATGCGCGTGGCGAGCCAGTCCGGCAGCGGCGAGTAGTCGATCTCACGGATGTCGGGCGGCTCTTCGTCGGGTTCGTTCTCAAGGTTGCGCCGACCGACGTACAGCGGCGCGCCGAAGAGGTCTGCGAGGTGGCGGGCGACGAGCTCCCCACCCCCACGGACGTCGTAGTCCTTGTGCGCGATGGCGATGTCGTTGTTCGTAATCTTGCTCTTGCTCATGCTATCTATCGCCTCCGGGACCCACGTCGATACTGACGTCGACGGTGAGCGTACGTTGCGTGCCGTTGCGCTCGCAGACGAGCCGCGTTCCGTTCTGGAGGTCTTCGCTGACGTTGAGGTTCGCGTTCCAGTCGTTGCCGTCAAGCTGCTGGTTGCAGACCACGTCGGCGGGTGGGTCGCCGCCGAAGTACTGTGGGACGACGGTGGCGCCGGCGACGACGCCGATGAGGAGGACGGCGCCGAGGAGGATTGCCCGGGTCATGACCAGAAGAGGACGTAGCCGGTCCCGAGGCCGATGAGCAGAAGCACAATATCCATGATGTAGATGAGTGCCCCGCCGTGACCGCCCCAGGAGGAGTCTCCTCCGTATTTCTTCAGCGCCTCGACGACAGCTTCTTCGCCAAGGGCGGTGCCGGCGGCGCCACGGAGCCGGGAGAGCGATTGGCCGATTGGCACGCGGATTTGCTTGTGGCCGCCATCGGTGCGTGCGTTCCCAAGGAGTTCGACGAACCAGTCACCGTATCGACCGAGGTCGTAGCTCGCCCACTTGGTGCCGTCGGGGAGCACTCCTTCCTGAACGAGGTTGGAGATGCCGTCGGGTGCTGGGGGTGTGCCGTACGCTTCTCGCGAGGTTTCAAGGCCGAGTGCGGTCTTGGCGAACGCCAGGCGGCCCCACGCACCGGTGACGTCATCGTCGATGTTGTCAGCGGGTTCGATGCGGTACGCGCCTTCGTCGTCTTGGAGAAGGACGACTTTGCGGAGGCCGACGAAGACGGGGGCGAAGAAGGTTATCGCGAGACTTTCGCCGAGGGTTCCGGGGAGACTGGGGCCGATAATCCAGCCGACCAGCGGCATGATGATAACGCCGATGAGAAACGCGAGTGTGAGGAGAATCCCCACGAAGAGCCCCGAAGAGAAGAACGTCGCGCCGATGGCGAGCACCGAGAGTAGCGCAACGCCAGCGAGGAAGATGACCTTCGGCGTCAGTTGTGCCTTCAGGTCGACTTCGGTCATGCCGTCTCACCCTCTGTATCGTTGTCGCTGGCAGGTTCAGTCATGATTTCGAATTCGTTGATGACGAGTGCGGTCACGAGGACGATGCCGCCGACAATTGCGGTCGTCGACGACAGGGAGTTCGCTGTCTGGATGGCGGTGCAATCGCTGATGAACGGACTGCAGGCGTTCGGGCGAATCTTGCTCGCGTAGTAGAAGATACCGAGCGCGGCGCCGACCGAGAGGGAGCCGAGCGTAATGCCGAACGCGACGAGTGCGTCCTGGTACTCGGCAAACTTTTTTCGAGCACGTTTCCGAATCCCTTCGCGGCTGATGAGGGGGAGCGCGGCGATCGCGGTTGGAGCGAGCGGCTGTAGCGTGAGGTTCACTGAAGTGACGGACCCACCGCTGGTGCCCGCCAGTCGGTTGGCGACGTAGATGGTGCCGACGCCCACGCCGAAGAACATCAGCAGTTGGATTGTGGTGACCAGCTGGCCGCGGTGCGAGTTGAACAGCGCCTGCGATTTCTTCATGTCATCCTCGAGGCGGTCGGCGAGACGCGGACTCGCGCTCCCGGGGATGATCTGCGGAGCGTCGTTGAGGTTGACCAGGCGCTTTGCCTGCTCTACGATGAAGTAGGCTTTCCGCCGCCCGTCGACCTTCCAGCGGCCGGTATCGTGCAGGTCGCGTTTCCGTCGGCCAAGGTCAGCGATGCGAGTATCGACGATGACGTCCTTGTCTTCGTGCGCGAGGCCGAACGTGGCGCTCTGCCACTTGCTCATCCGGTGGTCGATGTCGCGCCACATATGCGGTTCGCCACTAAGCTTTGCGACCTCGCCGCCGACGCCACCGTCGAAACTCGTCTTCTTCAGCGCCCATCCGCCGTGACTGCGCTGCACGAGCAGGCCACGACTGAGCGTCGACGTCCCCAGGGAGATCCACGGGGAGACGAGATCTCGTGCGTCCTCCCAGTCGAGGAGGAGCGTCGCGGCGAGCGGGAAGAGATAGAACGACAGCACTCCAAGCGCGAGCGCTTTGAGCAGATTCAGAATCAGACTCATGGCCGCCCCCCGCTGTCCAGTGTCGACTGATTTCTCTCTTTGCGCGTGTCCTCCATTATTGGGTCTGTCGCTGGCTGGCTGGATGGCTGATTGGAGCCGGTCTTGAAGTTGTGACTGGTGTGTGGTGGCATGGTCATGTGTCTCCGTTTGCAATCTGCCCGACACGGGACGAGGAAAGGTCAATAGCACTGAGGTTCCCGATGTCCTCCTGGGAGAGTGCGTCAACCTCGTCGTCTAGGCAGCGGATGATTTTGTTACGCTCTTCAGTTCTGGCATTATCTTCAGCTTCCTCGACACGGTCCTCCATCTCAGACTGTGTGACGTACTTCGACCCGTCGCCATCGTGTTCGAGGAGCGCAACCTTCCGTTCGTCAAGCCGCTCGAACTCCGGGAGCCCGTCGAGATTCGGCCAGGTAATGGTCTCGGTCCTGTCGACGTACTCTTGCTCGTAGTGTTCGTTCGTGCGGAGACGGTAGCAGATTGCTTCGCCTTTGATTCGCCCGCGCTCGGTCTCTTGGGCCTGAATCCAGTAGTCGGCGGCGTCACTACCGAGGCGGTTATCAATCCAACTCTTCGATGGCGCGGTGAGGATCGAGAAGACCTGCCGGTACCGTTTCGTCGCGAACGTCTGGGAGAGCTCGACGCTGCTTGAACTCATGCCGCGTCGAGAGTCCATCGCCTTCTCGGCTTCGTCGAGGATTAACGCGGAGCCAGGCCCAACTTCGTCGTAGAGACGATCGTACTCCTCTGCGTTCGCGACGGCGGCTTTCTCGGCTGTCCACCCGTGCTGGTCGAGTAACATGGCGAGCGCGACGGCGAGCGTGGTTTTCCCGACTCCAGTCTCACTGGACGCGGTGACGATGACGTTGATATCGCGCCCAGTAACGAGGCGGTTTAGGCACTCGGCAAAGAACTTCGAGTCACGGAAGCCGGGGAACTGAATCCATGCTTTCACCGGCCCGAGGTCGGCGTCTTGCCATGCGTCAACCGACTCGATATCTGGGTTCTCGGCACTGCTCATAGATTGTTATTCCTCCATTCCTCGACTTCCCCGATGAGGTCGTCATCAATCTCAGTCCGCTGCTCGGTCTCCGAGACGTTGACCTCGAACCCGACCTCGTTCAGGAAGAGCGTGGTCTGCCGGACGGCGCTCACGAGGACATCCCACGGAATGGGGCGAGTGACAACCTCTGTCTCTTCGTGCGGGTTGGGCTGGGACTGCGTGCGAATCGTTGCGCTGAACTCCGCGCTGATTGGCCGCGCCATCTCAAGGATGGACTGGATTCCGGTAATGTCGAACTTTTTCGGGGAGGGTTTCTCGACAATCCGCAGATAGTCGTTGAACGGCGAGGGGGTAACGTCCCCACAGAGATACTGCGGCGGTTGAATCGTGACGGAGCCGAGCGAGACTTCCTCCCAGTAGTCCTCGCCGTCGTCCTCGTACGTGGCCGTGAGGAGCGGTTCGACGGCCATGATGTAGTCTTCGACGGCGGAGCGGAAGAGACGCGCACCGCGAAGCTTGTCGACCTGCGGGTAGTCGCGGTCTTCGATCATCACGTCGATCTGCCGGCGTTTTGCTCGGATTTCTTCGCGCGCGTCGTAAATCTCCTTGAGGCGGCGGCGTTGGACGTAATCCTCGTTGTCCTCGATTTTCTCAAGTTCGGCTGCCGCAGAGTCGTCGCCCTGTGCCGATTGGTCGGTACTCATGAGCTAAACAACCCCCTGAGACCGCCTTTTCCGTCTTCGCCACCCCCGCTGGTTTCGGCGCGCGATTCTCGGATGGTCGTGTTCATCATCTCCTGCTGTTTCATCTTCCGAGCGCGCGTGATGCGCGTCTCAAGCATGTCGAAGAGGTCGCGGACGATTGCGCGTTCTTCGTCGGAGAGTGGTTGGAGCGTCGCGGTCGGGTCGTCGTAGATCGCGGCGCGGTCTTCGCCAGTGATCAGGCAGTGCTGGTCGGGGTGCATGGCGAAGAAGAGCTTCTGTTTCGCACGCAGCTTCCATCGCAACTCGTTGACCTCTGCTTCCTGGAAGTTCGCCAGCACGAGGTCTTTCGTAAGGAGGTTGCGGAGGATTTCACGTGACCCCTCGGAGAGGTTCGTTTCAGTGATTTTCTCGAGGATGTCTTGGTGAATTTGCTGTGAGGGCGAGGCCTGCCCGAAGTTGGCGTGATGCATTTGCTCTTCGCGGAACTGGGACCCACTCATTCTGACGTCCCTCCGTTAATTGGCCGTGGCAGTGCGTCTCGGGCGGTGAGACGGTCGAGGATGAGGCAGGCGATAGTGGCGATGATGAATCCGGTGGCGTGCGGGAGGAGATTAATTGGTGAGGCGACAGCGAGCTCGGCGATAAGGAGGCCAACGGTGATTGCGCCGGTGATTTTGGCGCCTTCCCAGGGGAGTGAGCCGAATTGGCTGCCGCCGTCGGTTGCAACGCCGTTAACGCCGGGATACCCCATCTCTTGGAGGCCGTGGTCGGCGACGCGAACGAGTGCCTTCCCCTTCGAGGGGTCGCCCTGTCGGTTGTTGAGGTTGTGTTCTTCAGCGATTTCTTCGAGGCTGTCGTGGACTTGCTGGGGGAATCGCGCCCCGATTGGCTCGCTGGCCATACTATTGTTAACACGGTATACGGACATAAAACATGTGTATGGTTTTTTGTATAGGGTGTTGTTTGTCGTCGTGTAGATGAGCACTCAAACTCAGACGGGGATGCCGACGACGAACGAGCGCACCCGACACGGGGCGCTCAGTCGGGTCTCGGAGGCGGCTGGTGAAGCAAAGCGCATCGCGGCCTCGGCGGGCGCACTCGGTGTGCGTTCGACGGTCCGTCACGAAGCACGGCAGCGTGGTGTTGCTGTCACATCCGAAGACGGCGTCACGGACACGCTCGTAGCGGCCTCCCAGGTCGGCGGGGTCAACCTGATCGGGGTGATGTTCGCGATCATCATGGCGGCCGCGATCGGCATGGTCGGGACGACCGTCATCTCCTCGATCGACCAGTCCATCGATCAGCCGGAGGGATCGAAATATCAGAACGCGAGCGATTCGATCGCGAGCGGCTTCGCGAACGCGATGGGGCTGACTGACATCGTGTTCCTCGTGCTGATGTTCGTGGTCGTGATCGGCGCGCTCTTCCTCGCCCGGCGAGCACAGGGCGGGATGTAACCATGACCGTGAGCACAGAGGTAGCGAACGGCTCACGGCTTCGTGCGGCCGGCAGCCGCCTCCGAACAGCGGCAGCCGACGGTGCAGCGACTGGCGTGCGTGACGCAGCGGCGCGACAGCACGCGCAGCTGGCATCGTCCTCCCAGGTCGGCGGGGTCAACCTGATCGGGGTGATGTTCGCGATCATCATGGCGGCCGCAATCGGCATGATCGGGACGACCGTCATCTCCTCGATCAGCAACTCGGTGACCGACCGCGACCTCTCGTCGGTCGCTGCGGAGAATCAAACCGTTTACGAGAACGCGTCTGAAAGCATCGGCACCGGCTTCGCGAACGCGATGGGGCTGACGGACATCGTGTTCCTCGTGCTGATGTTCGTGGTCGTGATCGGCGCGCTCTTCCTCGCCCGGCGAGCACAGGGCGGGTAACTCCCACACCACACCCCTCTACTTATGGCAAGTATCAAAGAAACACTGGCAAGACTGCGAGAGCAGGCATCGGGCGACGAGTGGGCAGAACGCAAGCAGTATCAGGACGCTCGTGAGAAGGCGGAAAAAGAGCGTGCACGGCAAGAAGAGAAGAAGAAAGCGCGGAAGAAAGCCCGGCAGGAACGCCGTGAGCGAGAACGGGAACGCATCCGCGAAGAAGAACTCAAGAAAGCGCGCCGTGACCAACAGTCCACGACTGACCGCATCATGAGCGCGCTCGATACGGCAATGGACGCAGGGGGCTCGCAGTCGTCTGCGATTGATCAGGTCGTCGGGACGCGGGGAACGACGTCAGCACAAGCAATCAATCGCGATAACGACGCGGCGGCCGAGGAGTTCCTGCTCGGCGTTGATGCTGACGGGAATGGCAGCGTCGAGTCTGATGAGCTGTTCCTGCTCGAAACGGACTCGCAGGTTGACCCTGCCCTCGTCGCTGCGTTCCAAGGCGGCGAGCAGTCAGAGACCCGCCAGCAGCAGCCACAGTCACAACAGCAGTCTCGGTCGCGGTCGAGGCAGTCGTCCCAGTCACAGTCGGAGTCGCAGTCACTCGACGACGGATTGGACGACTTGCTCTTCTAACCACTGTTATTTTGCCGTCTGTGTGACGAACTTCTAAGTTCGTGGCGGCCCATCATCACGTATGGAGCAGCGGATTGTCGGGCTCGTCTTCGTGGCGATCCTCCTGATGGCGGGGATTGGAATCGCCCAGTCGGGCTTTCAAACGGCAGTGACGGAGGGACAGCCAGGGTCAACCGTCCACGAGCAGTGGACTGTGAACACGGGAGAGCCGGTGTCTCTCTCGGAGAGCAATCGCGATAATGTTGTCTATCAAGCCGCGACAGACGTGTCCGTGACGGCTGACAACCAGACGGTTGCCCAGTCAGGCAATTGGACGTGGAACCGGCATAACGGGACGATAGTGGCGTTGGCAGGCGGGACACTCTCCGATGGAGAGACTGCGAACATCACGTATGGGTACGCGGAACCCTCAAATGAGCAGTCGCTCGCCAAGGAAACAATGATGTTCGTCCCCGGGACGCTTGGTGATGTCCTAATCCTCGTTCTTGGAATCGCCCTGCTGTTGGGTGCGTTTGTGGTGATGGCGCGCTCTGGAGGGGGTCTCTAATGCTTCTCGGCGTGTTCCTGGCAATCGTCGCGATGGCGTTTGTCGTGTCCCTGGCGACAGTCGGGGCAAGTGCGTTCCTAACGATTCGCGGGCGTACAGAGCCACTGATGGACGCAATCGGCGGGCTTTTGGCCGCTATTCTCTGGGGGATCTGCGCTCTCTCAGCGACGAACCTCGAGGTCGTCCGTGATGGCGGCATCACGAGCTCGTCCGAGCCAATGCTGACGTATCTATTCGTTGCGCTGGCAGCCGGCATGACGATCGTGGGTGTGATGGGGACGACGTTCCTCCTGGATGTTTTCGACGTGGAAGCGTCGCATCGGTAAGACAAGCGTCCTGTTAACGGACGTAAAACATACTGGCGGTTTTAGTTCGTGCGTGCTATTGTCTCCAGTATGGATAACTCTTCGTCGAGGTGGAGCTGATGGCGGACGACGTTGACAGCGCCGACGGATGGGGCTCGAGTAGTTCTGACCCGCCGGACACGGGGGAGTCGGGCGACGCCGACAGCGCCGAAGGATGGGGAGAGAGCAGTCCCGACCCGCCCGAAACAGGCGAGCCCGGGGACGCAGACAGCGCCGAAAATTGGGGCACGAGCGACCCTGTTGATTACGACGACTCGGGCGGCTCTGATACGAGCAACTCTAGCAGTGGCGACTCTAGCGGCTCAGACGACGGCGGCAGCGACGGCGGGAACACGTCGGGCTCAGACAGCTCAATCGACCCGTCAACCCCGCAGGGTCCCACCGGGACGCAGCCCGATGGCTCGGACCCGCCGAGCCAGGACGACGAAGGTAGCCCCCTGAATACGGTCCAACCATGGCCTCCAGCCCCTCCCCAGGATGGAGGTGGCACGGACACAGGCTCGGCCGGGCAACCCGACGGTGGCTCGAGCAGCGCTGACCCGCCGGAGACGGGCGAGCCGGGCGACGTCGACAGCGTCGAAGGATGGGGCATGAGCAGCCCTGACCCACCGGAAACGGGCGAGCCGGGAGACGTCGACAGCGCTGAAGGATGGGGCAACCCGCAGTTAACACCCGAGCAGGCCGCAGCAAGCATCGCACAGGACGTTGACGGCGTCTCACAGAACGACCTGACGTTCGTCGACGGCGAGTTATCGAGGGGGTCACAAGAAGAGCTCGGGCAGGCTGCCCTCGAGGACTCGCTGGGACAGCAGACCGCGCAAGACCTCCAGATCGGCGAGGACTTCACGTACGACATGGACACTGGAGCGGCAGAACTCACGCCGTACGGCGAAAAGGAACTCGCGCGTCAACAAGTCGAAGAGTTCAACATCGGAGACCTCGAGGCCGGTGAGGATTTCGAGGTGACGTACAACTCGGACGCCACGGGGAACGCATCCGGCGACGGAGAATCCGGGGAGAGTCCTGTCGATGTATCGCTCACGGAGTCTGGGCAGGAGGCGGTCGCGCAAGCACAGCAGAACCTGCGCGCGGGCGCTGCGGCGGCTACGTCCGGTAGTGGAGAGATGGCCCGCGGGACGGACGCGACGGACTTCGGTGCGTTCGATGACGCGATCTCCCGCGTGGAGCAGGCGGTCGAATCGGAGAATCAGGGGATGGACGCCGGCGAGGACTTCACCGTCGGTATCATCGAATCGGGAGAGTTCACAGCAACTCAAATATCTGATGACAGCCCGAACACGGCTGTAGAGAATCCACCAGGAACGCCGCGTTCTCGGGCTGGTGCAACCGGAAACATCGGCGACAATCTTCCAGAGTCCTCAACGGCAGGGTCTAGCGAAAACGTCACTGGGCTCGCCGGGTTCCTCAACCTCGACGCCGACACCGTCCGCGAGGCAAACACCATGTCCGAGGACGCCATCGACACGACAGTCGCTCTCTTCGCACAGGGCGAGGACGTCGGACTTGACACGGACGTGACCGATGCCCTCACCAAGAGCGGCGGACTCCTCACCGAAGAGGAAGAGGCAGACCTGCGAGACCGCGCCCAGAGGCTGGAGGACGAATACGCGTTCATCGGCGACACGCTCGAAGAAGAAGTGACCGAGCTTACCGGCAGCGAGAACGCCGGGAGTATCGCCCAGGGCGTAGGCACCATCGTTGATCAGGCTCCCGCGAACGTTGACCGCGCCATCCTGCTCGGCGAGACCGGGATTGAAACCGCACAGAACGCGCCCGAGGTTGGCATCCCAGAGACGCTGGGGGCCGCCGCTGGAGTGACGGAAGTCTTCGCCAGGCAGATGACGGAGTCTGCAAAAGAAAACCCCTACCAGCTCGGCGGTGAGATCGTCGGCGGAGCCGTAATCGGGACGGCCGCCTTCAAGGGCATCGAGACGGCGGGCGACATCCGTCGGAGTGCTACATTGTCCACCGACGGCGAGGTCGATTACAGTGAGATTACAGACGAACACGGCGCTCAGGGTGACCTTCCACAATTCGAGACAGGGCCGGGAGCGCCGACCCGGGAGGCGGTGAGCGAAGTTTCAGAGCGTGCCGCCGACCAGCCCCAAGTAGTCTCTGAAGCAGGTGATTTCGGCATTCCCGAGGCGGCCGGATTCCGGATAGGTGAGATTACCGCACCGCGAGTGCGTTCTGTAAAAGACGCCATTAACCAGCCGCTTTCGATGGGGGAATCTCTGGGATACCGTGCTGGAACTCAGACGAGAAACACTATTCAGACGGTTGAAGACGCGGTTTCCCAAGACTTCGAAACGTCCAGCATGCCCTTCCCGTCGTCCTCACGGCCGACGCAGAAAATCACCGAACCGGCCGGGGACCTCGTAGAGAGTTCACAGCGCCGCGCAACTTCCGCCCGAGATATTGTTGACCGTCCACTCGATGCTGCAGAAGACGCGGGGTTCCGTGTGGGGGAGTCCGTCGGCAGAGGCGTTCAGACTGGTCAGAACCTCGTTGACCAGCCGCTTTCGGCAGGCGAATCTCTGGGGTTCCGTGTGGGGGAGTCCGTCGGCAGAGGCGTTCAGACTGGTCAGAACCTCGTTGACCAGCCGCTTTCGGCAGGCGAATCTCTGGGATTCCGTGTGGGAGAGTCCGCCGGCAGAGGCTTGAATCTCGCTAAAACAGTTGCCGGTGAGAAGAAGGCGAGCTTATCAGACAGCGCGTTGGGGGAGCGTGTTAGGTCTCAACTGCAAGCCGTTGACGGAACGATATTCGAGCCGGCCGAACAACTCGGTCGTGACGTCGGCGAGTCCATCGGCGAGTCTGTCTCGGATATTGAGGCTCGTCGTGATAACCCCCGTCCGCTGAGTAGTGTTCTCTATCACGGCACGCAAGCAGAGTTCGACGCTGATTTCGAAGTGGGTGAAGGTGCATCCGAGCTGCCGGGATTATTCACTTCGCCTGACGCAAGCCCGATTGCGTTACAAGGGGCAGGAACGGGCTGGCCATCGCCGACGCTGAAACCGCGCCTACCTAGCATCGGCGGGAAGAGCGACCGGTTCGTCGGCCTGCCCGGAGACGATGTTCGCGGAATGCCCGAGGACGCAACCGGGGCAGGCTACGCTGTCAAGCAAGGAGACGAGGTCGTCGAGTCCGGGCTCGGGCGTGGGGAAGCGAAAGCAAAAGCGAGTGACATGGATGACGCGGAGGTGGCTCCGGACCCCACGACCAGTGGATACGAGTTCCTGACGGAGAACGCAGAAGCGGACGCGGCGTACGTGCGTCCCGAAGGCGGGAGAACAACTGAACTCGAATCTATCTTCCCGCCGGAAAGCGAGTTCACGAAGACAGGGACTATTGGTGTCCGCGTCGGGCGAAAACAGATTCCGGGAACAGACGTCGATGTCCCGGGAACGGGGCGAAAGGTTCCGCTTGATCTGTTCGAGCGAGCGGACCGTTCTGCGGGCGACAGTTCGCCCGGTCCGTCGCTAGAGGCCCTCGATGAAGGTGGGACCACGACAGCAGTGCGTGTCAGCCGAGACCTCGACCGCCTCGGGGACGGCGATGGGTCGGCGGCTGCTGGCGGCGCATACACTGGGGGCGCCGCAACTGCCCTGATTTCGGGTACCGAGCGAACGAGCGACACGGTTAGTGGGCCGCAGGGAACACCAGCAACAGGGTCGGAGGGGAGCTCCGTCACCAACGACGGAGAAAGCGTGGGTTCGGGGTTCGGAGAACCGACCGGTTTTCCCTTCGAATTCCTTTCTAGCCCACCGAGTAGTCCGGGGTCTTCGGGCAGTCCCGGCGGTTCAGGCTCACCAGGCGGCCCTGGTGGTTCTGGTCCTCCAGGGTCGCCCAGCAGTCCCGGTAGCCCAGGCAGCCCCGGTAGTTCTAGCACCTCCAGCATTATTGGCGGCTCTAGTGCACCCACCAATCCATCGTCACCGAATTCCCGCGTCGACCGTGATGACGATCGGAAGAAAAAGAAGGAACAGAACGCCCTCAGCATTATCGGCGGGTCGGATACCTACTCGTACGGCGTTGAGAGTGCGGGTAGCCTCCTGTTCGGCGACTCTTCGTCGTCCTCGTCGTCACGGTCGGAGGAGGGGATCGATGATCTGCTATGAGTCGCGACAATCGGCTCGTCCGGAGCGGGCAAGCCATCGAAATCGCGTGGGCGTTCGCCGTCCTAATCGCGGCGGCAGTCATCTACGCCATCTTCAAGGAGGTGTTCGTGCCGATGCTCGACGTCTTCCAGAAGCATTCACCGACGCAGTCGCTCGACACCGGACTCGCGTGGACAGCGACGATCTTCAACAACTTCCTGCTCATCGTTGTCGTGGTGTCGGTCCTGGGACTGATCGCGCTGGCAGTCTACCAGTCGCGGGGGTACTAGCCTAATGGGACGCCTCGTCGATCTGGTGATGCTCCTGATTGCGATTTTGATGTTCCTCGTACTGCAGTTCATCGGCGGCGCAATGCTGGATCCGATTCGGGATGCCATCCTCGCAGAAGGCGTCGCGAGCAGCTACGGGGCTGCAGAGAGTTTCGGCGGGATGATCGCGGTTGTGACGAAGTGGGCGCCACTGACGGGGCTCTTCGGAACAATCCTCTTGGTCGCGTACCGTGAGTTCCGCCGGCAGCGTATCACGGCCTCGACGGGGGTGCGCCGATGACCCGGCAGCGAACGATTCGCGCGGGCGCACTCGCTGCGGTCGTGCTCGCAGTCTTGGCGGCGTCGGCGCCGCCGGTCGCGTCGACGGACGCTGCGGAGCTCGTGCAGGCGACCGATGACTACGTCGTGGGCTCCAAGCATGATACGGCAACGGATCTCCAGAATGCGCAAACGCTGACGAACCTCGTCGTCGACGGCAGTGGTGGAGCCGCTGACCTTCGTCTCGACTCTGGATACACCTATAGTGTCGTTGAGGATTCGGGTGATGGGGCGGCTGAGGGTAGCCGGACGCTGGCCGGCGACAACAACGACGGAGAGCCATTCACTGTTGAGATGCAGACAGAATCAACGAGGTCCGGCACGGTCTCGAATCTCAGTGTGGACGTCGTGGATACGTTCGGGGAATCCTATGGCATGACTGTCGATATTTATGCTGTCCAGGAAGCCCCCGACGGCTCCACCGGTGAAGGCACACTCCTCAAGGACAACTGGGAACCTGCATTCTCCACCGGAACGCAGACAATCCAACTCGACTCGTCGTTGGACGTCGAAACCGGCGAAACGTGGACTATCGAATTTGTCACCACGAACACGGACGCAGAGACAAGTGGAGATAACGACGACCAGCTCCGCATCGGCACCGACGACGATTCCGGACTAACGGACTGGTACTGGAACCCAGAGAGTGGGTTCGTAGATAGCGGTGGCGCGCTCACGTTCGGTTTCAGCCAGCCAACGTCCGCGACGTATCTGTCCCAGCAGCACAGCGTCACGGGCGGCGAGCAGGCGATGATCAATATCACGTCGCTGAGTGACGCGTCAATCACGGCGACGGTGCAAACCGATTCAGGAACGGTCCTGAACCAATCGACGCTGTCGTCAACGGGTTCCCATAGACTCTCGCTGGCCAGTTATAGTGGCGACACGGTGGAGGTGAAATTCGAGGTGGATGTCACCGGGTCGAACCCAGTGCTTGAGCTGGCCGACGAGTCTATCCTGTTCACTAATCACGCCCCGGAAGCAAGTAACCTCTCGCCACAGAGTAATGCACAACTCTCTGAGTCTTCAACTGAGTTCAGCGCCGATATCTCCGACAAGGAGTTCCCGACAGCACAAGGGGACTCTGTCACGGCCGAACTCTTCGTGGATAATCAGTCGGTCGGCTCGAAGACCGTCACGAGCAACCAGACAGTCACAATTACAAAGGAGTTGACCGAGGGCGGGGAGCATACGTACCACTGGAAGCTCTCGGACTCCTACGGCGAAGTGACATCGACGAGCACGCGCACACTGTCAGTGCCGTCGGAGGTGACGGTCCGGTCCGTCGTTGGCAACCACTCGATCATCGACAACCAGTCGATGAACATCTCAGCACGCCTCTACAGTGGCGAGCTTATCTTCCAGCGGAACGTCTCGAACGGACGAATTGATTTGTCGAACGTCTCGGTCGACCGGGAGTACATCCTCTCCGTGCGAGCAGATGGATACTATCAGCGGACGATTATTATCAGCAGTATTTACGAGCAGTCCACTATCTATCTGCTGCCCACAGATACAGAAGCGGTGCTTGATGTCTTCCGGCTGAACGACCGGACCGGGAAGTATCCGACTGAATCCTCGAAGCTCGTCATCAAACGCGCACTGAATACGACAGATGGTGGCTTGGAATGGGTGCGAGTCGCTGGAGACTACTTCGGGGCTGCAGGCCAGTTCAAGGTTCAGCTCCAGCAGGACCGCCGATACCGTCTCGTCATCTCGAACTCCCAAGGCGACACGCGCGTGCTCGGGCACTACTCGACCGACATCGCTGAGACGGTCGTCTTGAATCCGGTGCCGGTTGGCGTGTCCCTCGATGTGAACGCGTCGACGTACAACTGGGATGCAGTACGGCAGAACGACACGATCTCGTTCAGCTACCACGACCCGAAGAATGAGACGACGCAGCTGCACGTCTCAATCTACGAGCAGGGCAACGCGAGTAACGTCGTGTTGAACCAGACGTATCTCAACGACCCGTACGGGACGCTGAGTGTGACGCAGCCACTGACAGGGACTCAGACGAACGCCTCCTGGGTGGTCGAGTGGAGTGCCGAACGGAACGGTGAAACGATCTCTGGGAAAGTGATGACGTCGTCGCCGCGTGAACCCCTGGTGCCGGAGCTCGCCGATTGGATAAAGCACTCACTCTCAATTACCGCTGTCATCATCATCGGCGGGCTGTTCACGCAACTGAATGCCGCCGTCGGTGGGGTGACGACCGCAATCGTCGGTGGCGGGTTCTGGTTTGCCGGCTGGCTACCCAATGCAGCGGGCGGAGCAATCGCAATCGCGTTGCTGCTCTCAGTGCTGGTGAAGGGAGCGCAAGCAAGAGGGCTCTAAAATAATGCCATACAAAATTTCGATGTGGATCGTGCTGTTCCTCGTGTTTTTCAACGCGGGGGCTGGACTGCTGGCCGTGTCTGGGACGGCGGAGTATCTCGGCGTGCAGCCGAATCCGGGCGGCGGCGAAGCGCTCGCTGGCGCGACGGACAGCACACAGAACTTCCAGACGGGGCAGGGTGGCGGAGAAACGCTCTTCACGCTCTACAACACGCTCAGTGGGACGTTGGAGAGTATCTTCAACGCCATCTTCCCCGGGGCGGCGATGATGAAGAACGTCGGCGTGCCAGATTACCTGGTGAACTTCCTCTTCACCGGACTGGCGTTGATTCCCGGCTATGACCTGATCCTGTTCCTCAGGAGGGGGTAATTTATGGCGTGTGGAGACTACGGCGGCCAGTGGCTGCAGGCGATTGCAGGCGACGGCATGCACATCCGCGACCTGATACTGTGTGGCTATCAGTCCCAGGTCGGCGGCCCGTTCTTCGCGGCGGTCGTCCTCCTCGGGATGATCAACCTCCCGGTCTACATTCGGACGCAGTCGGCGCTCCTGCCGACCGTCATCACGTTGATCGTTGGCGGCGTGTTGCTCGTCGAGGTCGCGTCGGTCGCGCAAGCAATCATCGTGGTGATGCTCCTCTTTGCAATCGGGTTGGCGCCGGTGCTCCTCCTCCGGCGGATACAGCGATGATGGACGTCGTCATGTTCGCACAGATTGTCGCTGCGTCGATTGTCGGAACGGTCTGCCATGAGACCGCGCACGCACTCGCTGCGGTCGCTTTGGGGAAGTTCCATGCGTTCGACGTTCGAAACTGGGAAGTGCATTGGCGGTACGCTGGCGGCACGGTCAGCGACTACGCGGTCGCGGCCGCCCCGCTCGGCATCGGACTGCTCGCGCTGCCAGCCGCGATACTCGCGTTCGGCGGCTTACCGCCGCTCTGGTTCTGGCTCGGCTGGGCGTGGTTCACACTCGTCGGCGCGCTCTCTGGAGATTTCCAGTTCGCCGCAGTCGAAGCGAGTCGCTAGGGGTTTTAGAAGGGCGGGCTGAAATTACGGCCCATGCCTAGTGGGAAGCCCGCACACATCCAATTACGCGGCACGAGTCTTAAGAGCACGGACTATCCGAGCGAGCAGACACTTCCAAGTGACGCCGAGGAAGCGTTAAAGGAGGTTGATTTTGAGACGCCGGGAATGCGTGATGGGGCGCGAGCCCTCTTGCGATATTGGGAGGACGCGCACGGGAATCTCTCAGAAATCGCGCGACGGTCCGACTGGAGTCCGCCCCACATCCGCCGTGTCTACCAGCAGTATTTCGAGAGCACTCCCAGCGACGAGGAGAGTGAAGGTACGTCAAACTCACCAGCAGACGTGTCGGTTGATGATCTCCCCGAGGAAGCGCGCGAGCTCTACCGGCAGGGGTATCGTGACGGCTTCGCAGATGGCTTCGAGGACGCAAAAGAGCTGCTCGACGACACCAGCCAGCCGGAGGAGTAACAGCACCGCGAACGGGCCTGCCGGCCTGCTAGCTTGCCCTCGGTGAGGAAAACCTGATTGTGAGTGAGGGACAATTAGTCGGCCGTCGCGATAGCTACTGGAATCCAGAAGGATGTGGGTAGTCCTCCGACTCGTCACTATCGTCGAACTCAGAATTCAGTCGCTCCGTTTCCTCCATCAGAGACTTAATCTTCGGCCAGTATTCGTCGGACTCTTTCGCATTATTCAGATACTCACTCGACATCTTGGTCGCTTTTTTGTAGCGCTTGGCATCCGCTTTGGCTGTGATTTCCTCTGTCCGGCCACAGTTGTGCAGGTAGCATAGTAATCCGCTGTCCCAAGCGGAAGGATTGGAATAAACCAAATTGTTAGCCAGCGCCGCGCTCTCGTGTAGTGGTGGTAATTTGATGACTTGCAGCCTTGGCAAGTGTAGTAGAAACTTGGGCCAAATTCCTTCGTTCGTTTAGGCCATCCGAATATGATGAAACCAACCATTAGTCCGCTCTTAATGTGGCGGGTAGTTTATTGTACCGCTATTCATACGGTATAGATAATGGCAACTGACAACGATACAAGCGAGACCAAGGACGACGGCAAGTCCACCAAAAGATGGCAAAGGTGGAAGGTAGTAACGCTTGGATTAGGAGCTATCGCAGCATTTCTCGGAAATCTCTACCTGGGCACCGCGGCGGCGATCGGGTACGCTCTCGGTGCAACCGTCATTTATTTCATTGTCGCTGGCGTCGGGACCAGAGTCTACCGGAGCAACGAGTGGATGCAACTGGGACTAATTCCTCCACGCGTATACGCAGGCATCTGTGTCGTCAGCGGAGCAGCCAGTATTCCGGTAGCCATCGCACTATTAAGCAACGGCGCAGGCGGCTTCGTGATGATGTATCTACTCTTGGGTGGGATTGCGTTTATCGTCCAGATTCTCCGCCGCGGTATTAGTCGAGTCCGTAGGGGCAACCCCACAGATTAATTCTCCAAGATTACAATCCATTCACTCCCGGGATTTTAACGCGGAGATCATTACTATCCGTAAATTTACGGTGAAACAGTCCCCGGGAATTATAATACTGCTTAGCATAGCACCCGGCTGTTGTGTGACACAGGGTAACAAGGTCGCACTAACGAGGGTGGAAACTAGGGCATGCATGCAAGTGAAAGTAGAGCGCAGATAGAGAATCGACGCTCGTGGGGTAGGCAGCGCCTAAGAACTCCTGTCACGCGAGTTAACGGCCAGTTTCACTTTCACCGTCCATTTCAGACTATCCTTCATTACGGTCCGCGAAAAGAATCACGTATGGCTCGCGTCGAGATTGACGCCCACGACAGCGACGACCGCTGGCGCTGGGTCTGCCCAAACGGACATTGCAGCTGGGAGCCCACGAACCACCACTTCTGGTGCCGGCAGTGCGCCAGCTCGCACGCGGACGTCGACCCAGAGTTCAGCGAACTCGTCGACGCCACCACGAGAGAATCCTACGCGCGCGACGAAGTGAAAATCAAGGACTACCGGAGGAAAACGGCATGAGGCTATTCCTCCAGATCTTCGGCATCGAGTTCGCCGTGGAGATACGCACGACCTCGGTCAGTGATGTAGTAAAACCCCTCTCCGTCCTTCGCAAGAAGATCCGCGTCGAAAAGGGCTCGGCAACGGTCGCTGATGTAGTTGCGGGTGTAATCGAGGTTCTTCGACAGGACAGCAGGGGTGAGGGTGAGACCGGATTCCTCGAAGGTTTCGAGGATACGGTCGTCTGCTTGGGTCATCCAGTCAACCCTCGGTCGTCGCATACCGGAAGTTCAAACGCCGCTACAAAGATTGCACTGGTTGGGGTGATGGACAATTGAGTTTTCACAGCTATAGATGTGAGTACGCACGGATAGATTTAATAGGTTACGACTGTAAGGGTGGATTACACCATGACCTGGGCGTTAACCTGCGTCTACTCGGTAAGAAAAGCCGACTGGACGCCTGCTCCCAGCAGGCGCCCAGGTTGTGGTCGCAAAACCGTATGTACACAAACGAACTCAACCGGGTTAAATCGCCCGGCCTGAACGCGGCACAGACGCCGTCCAGCGCGCCTGCACCGGATCAGATTGGAACCCTGGCTGGTGCAGACACGCTCCCAGTGACGGCGACCAACCAGAGCACCCGCAGTTACGCAGGAGGTGGTCGGTGTGTCTAGTTCTGCGGGCCTCCCTCAAAACGATAGTGGGTCGGGCTGTCCGGTCTGCGGCGCCGGCGTCCAGCACATCGAGACGCAGGGGCCGGGCGAGGTCCGCGCGCAGCCCTGCGGGCACGCTATCGGCCACATCAGCGTCCGCAACATCCTGGGAGGCGACCAGCCATGAGCGGCGCCGACGGCGCCACGAAGGACGCGCCGATCTCGAACTACGAGTGCGTTCGCGGCCCGCGCGAACTCACGCGCGACGAAGTCGAGATGGCGCGCACCGAGGACGGTGACGCGGCGACGCAGCCGTTTTTCGCCATCAAGCGCGAGGACGGCTACGTCGGCCACGACATCGGTAGCAACAGCCCCTCGCCGAAGATTCGGGTGCTCTACGTCACCGCGGACGGCCGCCGTAGCTTCACGCGCATGCACGACGCCGAGGAGGTCGAAGACGGCGACGCCGACCACGCATTCGTCGGTGGCTTCCCGGCCGTCCTGCAGCGCACCGAGGGCGCTGGCTTCCAGACTGCTCGGAAGAGCATCGCCGGATTCCGCGACCTCGTCGAGGAACTCCACCAGGTGGACCCATGACAGTAGACACATTCAGCTGCGGGCACTGCCCGCGCGACGACTTCGACTCGTTCGACGACCTCCGCGAGCACGTCGAGGAGTGCTCTGACGACGATGGTGGCGAGCCCTCGCGAGAAGCGCCGCCACTCCTTGCCGACGGCGGCCCCCAAACTCGGGAGTGCCCGGACTGCGGACTCATCACCGAACGCACCAACCTCGTGCTCACCGAGGACGGCCATCACGTCTGCCCCGACTGCGGAAGCATCATCCAGACGTACAGCGCGCTCCGCGAACCGGGGCCGCACGTCCTCGTCATCGCGACCCAACGCAAGAGCAGCGCAACCGCGCACCTACCGAGTGAGGACAACCCGCTCGTCCCGCGCTGCGCGGACAAAAACCGGATGTCGGACGCGAACTACAAGCCGGTCCTCAACTCCCGACTCGCACCGAAGTTCTCGCTGTGCAAGCACTGCGACCCCAATTACAAAATCGAGAACGAGAACACGGGCGAGCAACTCTCCGCGAAACTTCGGAGCCTCGAAATCGACGAGGAAGACGACCTCATCGCCGACGGCGGTACCTCACAGGTCGACGTGGACGCGCACCACGCTGCCATCAACGACCGCCTCGACGACGCCATCGAAGCGCTCGAGGAGCACGACGACCGCGAAGAGGCGAGGTATCAGATGCGGCAGGCTGGACAGCACGCTGAAGCGCTCAACTACCACTACGAGGGCGATTACGAATGACGAACTCAGACACGACGACCGGGAGTGATGGGTCACACGGAACTACCGAACACACAGTCATCGAGGCGGAGTGCCTCGAAGATAACTGCGACGAGCTGGAATCGGTGACGCACCTCGAACACGCACGCACCGACCGCCAGACCGAACTCGTCCTCGACGCCCACGTGCAGGCCGCACGCCTCCACGAGGAAGAAGCCGGCCACGAGTTCAACGTCAGCGTGGACACCGGCACTCCGAGCGAGATGGAAGCGCTCTACGAGGACCTGACCGGCGAGCGTCTGGTTGCCGACGGCGGCACTGAGCAAGAGACGGCAGCAATTCTGCAGTACAGTGCGGCGAGCGACGCGGTTACGGGTGATTCAGCATGAGTAAGAGCGAAAAGCAGGCTCGTCTTCTCGGCGGGCCGTCCGGCGATTCGGCATCGATTTCGGCCAACGGCCGCCTCATCCGTCCGGCGCTCGAAGTCCCGGACTGCGTCGTCGACGAGGCAAAGATTCACTTCAAGACCGACGGCGTCCACATCCAGGCGGTTGACCCGGCGAACGTCTCGATGTGCCGGCTCGACATGGAACCTAGCGCGTTCAACGACTACGACGTCAACGCCGACGACGAGCTGCTCGCCGGCCTCAACATCACCCGGTTCACGGACAACCTCTCGCACGCACGCCTCGGCAAGCGGACGAACGACCCGGTGGAGATCGACATCGACGAGACACGCACCATTATCGAAGTGTCGCGCGACTACGACTCCGCGACCGTCCACTACGCCGACGAGCAACTGAACATCGACACGGACGCCATCCGTCAGGAACCGGAACTGCCGGACCTCGACCTCAGTGGCGAGGCTGACGTCGGCATCGACGCGTTCGTCGACGCCATCAAGCACCTGAACGGCGGGAACGACCACGCGACGCTCCAGTACCGCGACGGGTCGCTCGTCATCACCGGCGACGGCAACGAGGACAGCCCCGTTGACTGGTCGTCGGCCGTCGAGTTCGAAGACACGGCCACGGTCGATGACCCTGACGACGAGCGTGTCCGCGCGAAGTACTCGATGAGCTACCTTCACCCGATTGCGAAGGCGCTGAAGGCGACGAAGGCCGACGAGATGTCGCTGACCTGGGGGACCGAGTACCCGCTTATCATCGACTTCGAGCGCAGTATCGACGAGGAGACCGCGTACACGGGCTCGTTCATGCTTGCTCCCCGTATCGGGGATGGTGCGTAATGTCGGGGAGTGAGCAAGAGAGTGCGGAGATTCCGCGCGTGATGGTCGACATCGAGACGCTCGGGCTTGAACCCGGGTCGGCCATCCTCAGCATCGGCGCCGTCGAGTTCACTGCGGACGGGCTCGGCGACGAGTTCCACCGCGAAATCAGTCTCAAGTCTTGCCAGGCGGCTGGCCTAGAGATCGACGCCGGCACGCTCGAATGGTGGCTCAGTCAGGACGACGCCGTTACAGGCGTCCTCGCAGGAGGCGGTGAACTTGGTCCGGTGTTGAACGCGTTCTACAACTGGTATCCTGACGGCGCCGAGGTGTGGGCGAACAGCCCGTCGTTCGACTGCCGTCACCTCGAAGCTGCGTTCGACGCCGTCGGGATGACCGAGCCCTGGGAGTACTACGACGAGCGCGACGTCCGGACACTCAAATCGCTGCCCATCGCTGCGAACGTCGAGATGGACGGCAACGAGCACGACGCGCTCGACGACGCCAAGCATCAGGCACGGTTCGCCGCAGCGACACTCAGGAACCTCGACCACGCGACCAGCACGGAGGTGCTACAGGATTGAGCGATACAGATGCTGCTAGCAAGCACCTCGTCGCACGCGTCGAGGAGCTCGTAGAGCCGGAGCCTGACGGCGTTCAGAACGGCAACAGCAAGGTCTGGACCAGCAAGCGCCGTCTCCGTGCTGACTCTAACAAGCCGAAGTTCGACTTCGAGAAGGAGGACGTCGAGACGCTGCTGGACGAGCTCCGCGAGCGCGGTGAGATCGTCTCGTGGTTCGGGCTTGTCGCGCCGGCGACCGACGACCACCTGGAGGTACTCGTCGAGAACGAGGCGATGGCGGACAACCCGCGGCCGATGCTCATCTCGCAGTGCAACATGCTGCGACAGGGAGGTGTTGAGGCGTGAGCGATACAGCAGAGTCTGCCTGTCACGTCTGCGGCGAGGTCGTTCCTGTGGATGGTACGCACGCCATGCGGCGGTTCGGGAACGTTCTCTGCCGGGACTGCAGTGACAAGCCCGTTGTCTTTGAGGTTACCTGCGAGAGCGGATTGTGCGACTGGTCGCACCGCGTCGAAGGCGAGGAGTTCAACCGAGGCCACCTGAAGACGCGCGCCCAGCAGGAAGCGAACGAGCACGAAAACTGGAAGCGTATCATCAACGACAATCCGTGCCACACTACGACGGTCAGGGAAGTTGACAAGCCCGAGCTCGTCACCGACGGTGGCGAGGAAGTCGGGCAGGCAACTGCTCAACGGCTCCCCTGGGGAGAGATCACGGAGGTCTGCAACTGGGCCTCCGGCATCCTCGTCGGATTCGTCTTCTCCAGTGTCGTCGCCGTGGAGATTGGGCAGAGGCTGGCCGCCTCGGGACTGACCCATCCGGCAGTTCTGGCAGGCCCGGTACTCGCCTGGATGGTCGCCTTCCACTACGGAGCCACGATGATGCGCGAGAAGGAACTGAGCGTTGACTTCGCCATCGTCGCCGTAGTCTACGGCGGTCTCGCGCTGTACCTCGGGGTGCTACAGGCATGAGTGAACGAGACGGACGGGGAGATCATCACCTCGACGAGCGCGAACCGCTCGCATTCGTCTACGACGGCGAGACGCTGCTCGCCGTTCTCTACGACCGACGGATGGTCGCTTCCGTCACGGGCAACGAAGACGCCGTAGGGAACGCGTTCGGCGTCGGCTCAGTGGAGGTCTCGTTAACACCGCGCGGTGAGGAGGTGATTGCTCGTGCCTGAGGGAGACGGCCGTGCAATCACTCGGTCAGTCAACTCCCACAGGAAAGTGCGGTCTGACGGCACTCTCGTTGTCGTCAAAACAGTCTACTATCAGGTCCGAGAAGAACAGACTGGCTATTGTCCGTTTTGCGAGTCAGCCGATGGCGTAGAAGCAACGGACGACGTGATGTTGGAGGACGGCGGCGAGCAGACAAAGTACCGCTGCGAGTGCGGTGCGAGTGGTGCGAACACGTGGGAGTGGCGGGCAGGCCAAATTGAAGAGGAGGTGTCGGACGGTGGCGAGTGAGGACTTCGACCGCGGAGACCGTCAGAGTGCTAGCTCCGAGAAACGCATCAAGCACGCCCGCGTCACCGTCACCATCTGCGACGGCTGCAACCGTCCCAGCCGGAAAGGATGGCGCTGCGAGTGGTGCGGAAAGGACCTCGCGGGCTCGACTACTACGGAGGGCCGGATGTCATGACGGACATCTCACTCCAGCGGTGCCCAATCTGCCAGGCGGGCCCTGTCGAGGTCGAGCGCAAGGAGGGCATCATCGTCGCCGATTGCGGCTGCATGCTCACCGAGCTCCAGGTGCGCCGCCTCGCCGGTGCCTCAAAGCAGGAGGTGGCCTCGCTATGATTGGCAAGATTTCGGGTGAGATTAGCGGGACTTTTAACCTGCTGGCCTCGAATGGAGTCAGTAAGACAGAGAAGCCACTACGAGAACACAACGTCGGACCGCAGAAGGTGATGGGCCACAGAAGGACCATCACGACTCTGGACAAGTCACCCTTCTGCGGCGAGGACCTTAGGTTTAACCCATCACAGCGGGTGCTCTATTCCTCGCGACGTCCTCGGGCGTCCGTCCGGCAGCCACCAGCACGGAGGAAGCCATGAGCATGCCCGACACCACCACCGAGACCGTCGCAGAAGCAGAAGAACAGTTCGAAGACGGCGACATCGCAGCCGCCTTCCAGACGCTCACCGCCGAGGTTGAGCGCCTTCACGAGGAGAAGAACGAGCTGGAGGAGCGCGTCGATAACCTGGAAGACGAGCTCGACGAGCGCGCACGCATCGATTGGGAGGGACCCAATCCGATGGACCTCTCGATCACCTCGACAGAGGCAGGCAACGTCGTTAGACCGTTTCACGCCATCGGGAGCAAAGCCGACAAGGATGACGTGGAGTTCCTCGAGGAACGCGTCCAGCGAATCGAAGATGGAGAAGCGGAGGTTATCGTTCGCAACGAGACCGGCTACGACCCGCTTCCCATCGAGTCGATGATTGCCCAGCGCCAGTCCGGAACTGGCGGTCTGACCGCCAACGAGGAGCGGGCAACCATCATCTTCCCTTCGTTCTACGCGAAGGCAGAATCCTGGGGCGGTGAGCTGAAACTCGACTCTGATGGTGTTCGGAACATCCTCGGAGAAAAGACGGACAAGCCCGCGAATGACTGGAACACGAACACCATCAAGCGCACGATGCGCCAGCTGGCCAAGGCGACCTCCGAGAAGGACGAAGGAGAGCGCAGCGCTCGCGATGACGACAACCTTCTCACCCTGAGAACGGGGAAGAAGCGTCTCCAGCTGGTCGCAGATCGCGACGAGTGGCTGGAGTTCGCGGACGAACGGAGTGGCGACTGAGCGACGATGACGCGATTTAGCCCGTCCTGGTGGACGATGTCGGGGTTCGATTCCCTGACGGGCTCTCTGGGACAATCCCGCTCTGCCGAGTGGGGAAAGCCCGGAACGCCCGCCCGTCATTACGGTGTCGTAATGACGCGCGGAGAGAAGGCGTAACGACGACTGTCCGGCCGAAGAAGGTCTGACACGAGTTTCGCGCGTTTCGGTGGTGTTTGGTTGGGTTGGTTAGTGGTGAGTAGACCCACAACACCTTCTTCTTCACCTTCTTCTAAGCGTCTTACAGAGTGAAACAATCCTGTAATTCATTACGTCATTCCTGCACCCGTCATTACGACAGCGTAATAGCGGCCTCGTCAGTTCGTGTCGACTTTCTCGATGGTCTCGCTGTCCATGTTGACAAGCGACCTCGCGAACTCCGGCGCACGGTCGGGGTGTGACTCGACGAGTCCGTAGTACCACTCGCGGCGTTCACGCGGCAGCTCCAGAACATCCTCGTCGTCGAGGCGTTCGTAGTCACCACGTTCCTCGCGTACCTGTGGGAAGAGGACTTCTTGCCCGTACTCGACGGCAACGCGCTCCTGCCAGTTCGACACTGTCCCCTTCGTCGAATCCATCTTCTTCGCGATAGCAGAATCCGTGTACCCCATCTCCGACCACGCAATCGCCTGCGCTTCGACGTCACGGACGTCGAGGTGGCGCTCAAGATAGTTCGCACGGCGTTTCGCGTACCGCTCTTCTTCCTGATCGTCGTCCATGCCTGTCTCGTATCGTTCCAGTGGGTGAAAACTCGGGACTGAGGGGTCAGCGTAAGACTTCGACGACGAGAGAATAGCGGTTGTTGTCAGACCGGCTTCTGCTCTTGCTGGCGGTTGCGTGCCTCCCGCATTTCTTCGAGGATGCCGGGCGAGGCACCTTCGAGGCCGGAGCGGAGCGCGAGCCGGATGATGTCGGCTTTCTCCATCTCGCTGGCGTCCTCGTCGCGGTCGAGGTCGTCAAGTAGCGCTCCCGCGATTTCCTCGCGACGCGCGTCGTCTTCGTCGAGGACGTGGAGGAGCGCGGCCATGTTCGTGTCCCAGACCGAGATGGTCTTCGTGATGTCGCCGTCCTCAACGTCCTCCATCGCGTCTGCGATTAGGTCGGCGAAGTCCTTCTGTGAGCTCTTCCCCTCGGCTTCGAGGCGGTCGCCGCCGCCGCTCACGCTCTCTTCTTTCATCTCGTCCAGTTTCTCGCGTGTTTCTTCGTCCATATTATCGGAGCCTCGTTAGGAGTTCCGCGGCGTTTTCACGGAACGCTTCTCGTGCTTCCAGTCCGGTCTTGCTGAGTTCGTCCTCGTCAACGTCGAAGAGCGTGCAGCCGCGCGCTGTCGTGTTCTTGATAGCCTGGGACTGCGGTACGACGCCGGGCGCGACGAGGTCGCCGAACTCCTCCTGGAGTTCCTCGAGCATGGTTTCGTCGAGGTTCGTGCGGCGGTCGAACATGTTGGCGATGAGCATCTGCAGCTGGACGTCGACATCGTACTCGCGTCGAATCTCCGTGGCGTCACGCTGGAGCGCGCGCGCCTGTTTGATTTCGAGTGACCCGAGGAGGACGGGGCTGATGACGTCCTGTGTTGCCCAGAGGCCGTTGTAGCTGACGTTGTTCGACAGGCCGGGGAGGTCGAGCAGGATGATGTCGTAGCGGTCGGTTTCGTCGACGGTGTCGTCGAAGAACTTGCGTAGGCGTCCGTACCGCTCTTCGGGATCGTCCACCTGGCCGAGGTTCCCGTCGAGAGCGTCGAGGGTGGGGTGCGCGGGGATGATGTCGACGCCTTCGTCGGTCTCGTAGACGAGTTCGTCCAGCGCTGCTTCAGGACCGCCGACGAGGTCGACGATGTCCGTCCAGTTCTCCTCCATCGTCGTAGTGACGTTGGGGGGTAGGTCGTTGTCGTTTCTCGATGTCCTCGCGAACGGCCTCGTGGATGCCGTAGATGCTGCCGAGGTCGTCTTGCTTGCCTGCGAGG
>NZ_WPCF01000016.1 GCF_009741975.1 Halobacterium sp. CBA1126
CGCCGCGAGGACTACCGCGTGCTCGGCGTGGAACCGGGCGCGAGCAGCGAGGCGGTGCGGGCGGCGTACCGCGAGAAGGCGCGGGAGCTCCACCCCGACCGCGGCGGCGACGAGGACGAGTTCGCGCGCGTCAACGAGGCGTACGAGCGGCTGAAGACGGAGTGAGTCGGCGTCTCCGTGCGTCTCCGGACCGCTACCCGGGGAAGGCTTTTATTCGCTTCTCCCCAACTCGCTCCCATGGGCCGCGACCGTGCCCGCTTGCTCGAGGCGGTCGAACGCGGCGAGCAGGAGGGCGGCAGCGTCGAGTTCAAGGAACGGTTCAGCCGCGACGTCCACCTCGCCGACGGCCGCATGGAGAGTCTCGCCGCGCAGCTGCGGCACCGCGTGCTCTCCGGCGACGGCGAAGCGGAGTACGTCCTCGGCGTCACCGACGACGGCGGCCTCGCGGGGGTCCCCCCGGAGACGTTCTCGGAGACGATGGACGTGCTGAGCCTGCTCGCCGAGGAGGCGGGCGCGCACATCGCTGACGTCCAGACGTGGAGCGTCGACAGCGTGAGCGACGGCGACGCCGACGAGGGCATCGTCGGCGTGGCGGTCGTCCGCGACGGCGCGTCGCTGGCGCCAGACGACGACCACATCATCGTCGGGACCGCGGGCCACGTCGACCACGGGAAGTCGACGCTCGTCGGCAGCCTCGTCACGGGCGACCCCGACGACGGCGACGGCAGCACGCGGGGGTTCCTCGACGTCCAGCCCCACGAGGTCGAACGCGGGCTCTCCGCGGACCTCTCGTACGGCGTCTACGGCTTCGACGAGGACGGGCCGATGCGCGTGCGCAACCCCCACCGGAAGGACGAGCGCGCGGCGGTCGTGGAGAACGCCGACCGCGTGGTGTCGTTCGTGGACACGGTCGGCCACGAGCCGTGGCTGTCGACGACCATCCGCGGGCTGGTCGGCCAGAAGCTCGACTACGGGCTGTTGACCGTCGCCGCCGACGACGGGCCGACGAAGACGACCCGCGAGCACATCGGCGTGCTGCTGGCGACGGACCTGCCGACCATCGTCGCCGTCACGAAGACCGACCTCGTGGACGACGACCGAGTGGCAGAAGTCGAACGCGAGGTCGAGCGCCTGCTGCGGAACGCGGGCCGCACGCCGCTGCCCGTCGAGCGCCACGGCGTCGACGCCGCTATCGAGGAAATCGGGGACAACGTCGTCCCCATCGTGCGGACGAGCGCGGTGACGATGGAGGGGCTGGAGGTCTTGGACGAGTGTTTCCGGCGGCTCCCGAAGACGACGGCGGCGAGCGGGCCGTTCCGGATGTACGTCGACCGCTCGTACGAGGTCACGGGCGTCGGCGCCGTCGCCTCCGGCACCGTGAAATCCGGCACCGTGGAGGCCGGCGACGAACTCCTCCTGGGGCCGTTCCCGAACGGGGACTTCCGCGAGGTGGAAGTGCGCTCCATCGAGATGCACTACCACCGCGTCGACGAGGCGCAGGCCGGTCGCATCGTCGGCATCGCGCTGAAGGGCGTCCGCGAGGCCGCCGTCGAGCGCGGGATGGTGTTGCTGCCGGCGGACGCCGACCCCGACCCCGTCAAGGAGTTCGAGGCGGAGGTGATGGTGTTGAACCACCCGACGCGAATCGACGCGGGCTACGAGCCGGTCGTCCACCTCGAGACCATCGGGGAGGCCGCGCGCTTCGACCCCGCGGACGGCCAGCTGCTGCCCGGGGACACGGGCGAGACGAGCGTCCGGTTCAAGTTCCGGCCGTACCTCGTCGAGGAGGGCCAGCGGTTCGTGTTCCGCGAGGGCGCGAGCAAGGGCGTCGGCACGGTCACCAGCGTCTCCGACTGACCGAACGTTTTCGGGGCCGGGCGTCGAAGCCGTCCCATGGTCAGCCGCCGCACCCTCGAATTCCTCGTCGGCATCGTCGCCGCCGCCACGGTCGCGGGCGGCGCCTCGACGTACGTGGCGACGCCGTACGCGCTCGCTATCGGGCTGGCGGCGGGGACGCCGTCACTCGTCCGCACGAGCTCGCGCCTCGACCGCGAGGCCTACGACGCCGCGAACACCAGCACCGAACAGGTCGTCGACGGCGCGCTCGCCACCGCGGCGACGCTCGCGGTCGGGCTCGGCGCGGCGTACGTCGCCGTCTCGAACGGCTACGACGGTCCGATAGCGGCCGCCGGGGTCGCCGCGTTCGCCGTGCTCGCGGGGCAGGGCGCGTTCTACGCGCGGACGAAGGAGTTCGTCGAGTAGTCAGGCGCGGCGGTAGCCGCCGTCGGCGGCCTCGGCGAGCCCGAACAGCACCGCCCAGTCGAGGCGGCGCTCGACGCGCTCGGTCCAGAACCCCTCCCAGTCCTGTCGCTTCGTGCGCTCCCAGCGCGGCACGCGCTCGCGGACCGCCTCGAAGACGGCGGCAGCGGACCGGGGCTGGTCGCCGAGCGCGTCGAGGACTTCCGGGGCGAGGAAGACGCGCTCGCGGAAGTTCGCGGCGAGGGCCGCGCGGTCGTGGTCGCCGCGGGCCCTCGCGTACCCGAGGTCGGTCTCCTCGACCGCGCCGAGCGCGGCGAGGAAGACGAGCCACGCGGACGCCTCCCCGCGGTCGTGGACGCCCGCGCGCTCGACGAGCTGGCGACAGCAGTCGTCCTCGGACTCGGGGACCAGCGGCACCGCGTCCCGGACCTCGCGGAGGCGGTCGAGGGACGCCGGCGCCGGCGGCACTGGTTTGCGCTGCATACGCGAACTCGGGCGCGGACGGCCTTGAGTTCGGCGACGCCGCGCCGAGAGCCGGCGGGGGTCGCTGCTGCCACCGTGTTTTTTGATTGTTCACGTCAAACATGGAACTTGCACAGCCGGGAGCTGCACGCGCCGGAGTGCCGCATCTGGCCCCAACAAATGGTCGACAGCACCCAGATATCGACGAGCAAGGCGATACAGCAGCGGACAGGGAAGACGTTCCACCTTGCGACGCGGCTCCTGCCCGAGCGCGTGCGCCACGCGACGTACGTCCTGTACGCGTTCTTCCGCGTCGCCGACGACGTCGTGGACACGACCGAGGACCGCGACGAGGACGCCCAGCGCGCGGAACTTGAGGCGATTCGCGCGGCGGCCCTCGGCGACGACCCCGAACCCGGCCGCCTCGACGACGAGACCGCGGAGGTCGTCGCGGCGTTCGCCGAGCTCGCCGAGCGCTACGGCATCCCCGACGAGGACGTGGAGACGTTCGTGGACGCGATGCTGACGGACCTCGAGCGCACGCGCTACGACACCCACGAGGAGCTGGCGTCGTACATGCGGGGGTCGGCGGTCGCCGTCGGGAACATGATGGTCGCCGTCATGGACGTCGACGACCCGGAGTCGGCGGCCCCGCACGCGGCGGCGCTCGCGGAGGCGTTCCAGCTGAGCAACTTCCTGCGGGACGTCAAGGAGGACGTCGAGGACTACGACCGCGTCTACCTCCCGGGGGAGACCCGCCGCGAGCACGGCGTCACCGTCGACCAGCTCCGCGGCGGCGAGGTCACGCCGGGGTTCCGGGACGCGATGCGCGCGGAGCTGGCGCGCACGGAGGCGAAGTACCGGGAGGGCGTCGCGGGCATCGCGTACCTCCCGGAGGACTGCCAGTTCGCGGTGTTGCTGTCGGCGGTGCTGTACGCCGACCACCACCGGCTGATCCGCGAGCGAGAGTACGACGTGCTCTCGGCGACGCCGAGCCTCTCGACGACGCGGAAGCTCTGGCTGCTCGCGAAGACGCGGGCGCTGTGGGCGTTCTACAGCGACCCCGAGTACGTGTTCTACCGCGCGAGCTGCGTCTCGTCGTCGGCCGACCACCGGCGCGGGCACGGCGACCCCCACCCGACGCCGTAGCTACCGCGCGGGGTTCCGATCGAGCACGGTGAAGTCGAAGCGGTCGGTTCCGAGGAGCGCGACGCCGAGCAGCCCGGCGGCCAGCGCGGGCAGGAACTGCGCGAACGCGAGGTTTACGGCGCCCCACAGCAGCACGAAGCTCACGAGGTCGTCGAGGAAGAAGGGGCACTGCGCGAGGCGGTCGCGGAGCGCGGCGCGGTCGAACCCCCAGTCGAGGACGGCGACCGAGACGGTCGCGGAGAGCACCCAGCCGAGGTAGTTCGACAGCGGGACGCCGTAGTACGCGCCGCCGGCGTCGTACGCCCAGAAGCCGAGCGCGACCGCGCCCGGGTCGAGGACGACGTCCATCCAGACGACCACGGCGGCGACCGCGGGCAGGCGGACGACCGCGCGGCGGGTGTGCCGGCCGAACAGCAGGAGGACGAGCAGGTAGCTGTTGACGACCAGCGGCAGGAAGAAGACGGGCAAACCGAGCGGAACGCTGCCGGCGAGCATCGGCCCGAGGTCGACGAGGTACTCGAAGTGGCCGTACGGCCAGCCGGTGGCGATACCGACGAACTCGATGCCGAAGGCGTACGCGACGAGCGCGAGCACCGCGACCCCGGCCTTGCGGTCCGTGAGCGGGAGCAGGCCCGCAATCAGGGGGAGGCGCATGACGGCGACGCCGGCGAGCACGAGGTAGGGGTTGAACGCGAGCGGCTCGGGGAGCCACCCCCACGCGGAGGCGAGCAGGAGCGCGGCGCCGACGACGGGGAAGACGACCGCGATTTCGAAGCGGTGGCCGGCGACGAGGGCGTCGAGGCGGCGCTCGATACGGGCGCGGGTGGAGGCCTCAGACACGGGTGAGCCTCCAGAGCGCGCCGAGCGTGAGCGCGGCGCCGACCGCGGTGTTCACGAACGGGAACCACCAGTACGCGCGGTCGACGGCGACGTCGGCGGCGACGATGCCCGCGACGAGCGCGGGGTACGCGAGGACGACGGCGCCGAGCCGCCAGTCGACGACCGCGAAGACCGCGGCCGAGGCCGCCCAGCAGCCCGTGCAGTAGGCGTACGTGCGGCGCTCGCCGAGGGCGGTCGCCGTGGTGGTGATACCGGCCTCGCGGTCGGGTTCGATGTCGGGAATCGCGGAGAACGTGTGCATCCCCATCGCCCACAGCCAGCCGGCGGCGACCGCGAGCAGCGGGGGATGGTGGCCGGCGACGGCAGCGTACGCGGCGGCTCCGGGGAGGACGTAGAGGCCGTTCGACAGCGAATCGAGGAGCGGCGTCGTCTTGAACCGGAACGGCGGCGCGCTGTACTCCACGGCGAGGACGACCCACGCGGCCAGCCACGGGTACGCGACCGCGGGGAGCAGGACTGCGACGGGAACGAGCAACAGGCCGGAGAGCGCGACGACGGCGGCGACGGTCCGGCCGCCCCGGAAGCGCGCCTCCTTCTCGTCTTTCTTCGGGTTCAGTTCGTCGACGTCGCGGTCGAAGGCGTCGTTGACGCCGTAGAGGAAGACGTTCGCGGGCACGAGGAAGTACGCGAACAGCGCGACCGCGGGTAGGGCGAACAGCTCGGGGACGGCGTCGGCTCCGTACGCGACGCCGACGACGACCGGGCCGGCCAGGTAGAACCAGAACCGCGGCCGCGAGAGGACGAGGAGGTAGCGGAGCATCTACGCGTCTTCGAGCACGTAGTCGGCGGTGATTTCGCCGCTGATGAGACACATCGGCACGCCGATGCCCGGGGTGGTGTACGACCCGGTGAAGTAGAGGCCGTCGAGGGCCTTCGAGCGGTGGGGCGGCCGGAGCAGCGACGTCTGGCGGAGCGTGTGCGCGAGGCCGAGCGCCGTCCCCCGGTAGCTGTTGTAGCGGTCGGCGAACTCCGAGACCGAGAACCGCTCCTCGACGACGATGCGGTCCCGGAGGTCGACGCCCGTGTGCTCGGCGATGTCGTCGAGCACGAGGTCGCGGTACTCCTCGCGGACCTCGGGAGTGTCGTCGAGGCCGGGCGCGACGGGGACGAGCGCGAACAGGTTGCTGTGGCCGTCGGGCGCCACCGAGTCGTCGGTCTCCGAGGGGACGCAGAGGTAGTACGCGGGGTCCTCGGGCCACGCGGGGTCGTCGAAGATCTGGGCGAAGTGCTCCTCCCAGTCGGAGGGGAGGACGAGCGAGTGGTGGGCGAGCGGGTCGACGTCGCCCTCGACGCCGAGGTAGAGGAGGAACGCCGACGGCGCGTACGTCCGGGATTCCCAGTAGTCGGCGTCGTACTGGCGCTTCTCCGGCGGGAGCAGCTCCTGTTCGGTGTGGGCGTAGTCGGCGTCCGAGACGACGACGTCCGCGAACACGTCGGACGCCTCGGTCGCGACCTTGAAGCCGCCGCGGCGGCCGTGAATCTTCGTGACTGGGTGGTCGGTGCGGAACTCCACGCCGAGTTCCTCGGCGAGTTCGGCGACGCCGTCGGCGACCCCGGACATGCCGCCGTCGGGGTAGTAGACGCCGAGGTTGAAGTCCACGTGGCTCATCAGGTTGTAGAGCGCGGGCGTGGTGTTCGGCGCGCCCCCGAGGAACACCAGCGTGTACTGCATGATCTGCTGGAGCTTCGGGTGGTCGAAGTAGTTCTCCACGTGGTCCTGCATCGACCCCAGCAGCGTCAGCCCGCGGGCGTACTCCGCGAGGTCGGGGTCCAGCCAGTCCCGGATGCGGGGCCGGTCCTCGTAGACGAAGTGCTCCATCCCCACCTCGTAGTTCTCCCGGGACTTCGCGAGGTAGTCGTCGAGCGCGTCGCCGGCGCCCGGCTCGTAGGCGTCGAAGACCGCCTTCACCTGCTCGCGGTCCGGGGTCACGTCCACGACGTCGCCGTCCGCGTTCACGTCGAGGCCGGGGGCGTCGCGGCCGGGACGGCGGCCCGCGTTGTCCTTGAAGAAGATGCGGTAGTGGGGGTCGAGGCGCTCCAGCGAGTAGTAGTCCGTGGGCTCCCTGTCGAAGGCCGCGAAGAACCGCTCGAAGACGTCGGGCATCAGATACCACGACGGCCCCATGTCGAACGTGAAGCCGTCGCGTTCGAGCGCGCTCGCCCGGCCGCCGACCTGCTCGTTCTTCTCGACGACGGTGACGTCCGCGCCCGCGTCCGCGAGGTAACAGGCCGTCGAGAGGCCGCCGAAGCCCGCGCCGATTACGGCGACCGACTGACCCGACAGGGCGTTCATGCCCGCTACGTCGGACGCGCGAATCATAAAACGACGCCCTCCGGCGACTCGGGCCGAGTTACGCGACGCCGAAGCCCTCGGCGAGTAGGTCCTCGCGGACCTCGCCGAGCGCGTACGTCGGGCCGCCCGTGACGTCGATAGTGACCTGTGCGGGGCCGAAGACGCCCTCGTCGACGGCGCTGGCGTCCCAGTCGGCGTCCGCGAAGATGTCCGCGAACGGCTGCCCGTAGCGCTCGGCCGCCGACGACGGCACCGCGTCGAACTCCTCGAAGTCCTCCGTGACCGTGAGGTGGACGCGGCCGCCGTACGCGAGCGCGTCGTTCGTCCGGCCGATAGCCTCCTCCTCGTCGCCCGCGACGGGCGCGACCGGCGCGCTCCCGGACGCCGTGAGGACGTTCGTCGGGTCGTAGCCGAGCTCGTAGAGGCGGAACAGCGCGAGTTCGGCCGCGCGCGCCGCCGCGGTGACGCTGCCGGCGACGCTCGCGGTGCGGTACGCGGGCAGGTAGACGCTCTCGGCGTTCACGTCCGCGAGGTCCGCGACCTGCTCGGCGGCGGCCTCCGTCGGGTACGCGTCGCTCTCCAGCGCGAGCACCGCGAACTCGAAGGCGTCCACGTAGTCGATGGCCTCGAACTCGCCCTCGCGGGCGACCAGCGCGCGGGCCGGGCCGCTGCCCAGCCCCTCGTAGTCGTCGACGGTGAGCTCCCAGCCGGCCTTCTGCGCGCCCAGCAGCGCGACCGCGGGCCGGTCGCAGGCGAGTTCCACGTGCGGGAACGTCGCGCCCGCCACGTCGTCGACGCGCGTCTGCACGGTCGCCAGGCCCGCGGTCTGGAGTTCCGCCAGCAGCAGGCCGGCTTCGAGGCCGCCGCGGTGCTCGACGCCGAAGTCGATGACCGTCGCGCCGTTGTCCAGCTCGAACGCGCCGACGTCGAGCTCCTCGGTGAACTCGAGGGCCTCGTCGGCGAGCTCCAGCGCCATCCGGTTGAGACTGTCCATGCCGCCGGATTCGGCGCCCCGACACAAGAGGTTTCTCAGTCCGGCGCGGTCAGCGGTCCGAGCGCGCCTCGCGGCCGAGCTCGCGCTCGACGGCGTCGACCTTCTCGCCGGCGCGCTGGTCGCTCGTGCGCTTGTCGTCGATTTTCAGGAACGTGCTCACGCGGTCGCCGTCGACGGCCTTGTGCGCGGCGCCCACCGCGTCCAGCAGGGTGTCGACGTCCTCGGCCTCGATGACGGTGCCCATGGGGTTCGTCTCGTAGGTGACGTCGAAGTCGTCGAGCGCCGCGACGGCGTCGGCGACGTCGCTCGCCATGCTCTGTTCGGTGACCGGTGCGACGCTGAGGAGTGCGATGACTGTCACGGGCGGTACTGCGTCGGGCGCGCACTTAGCGGCAGCGCCCGCTCAGCCCGCTCCGGCGTCGGGCGGCTCGTAGTCAGCGCTCACGGGCGGCCGCACGGCCCAGAGGACGGCGGCGACCGCGAGGAAGACGGCGCCGAGGACGGCGACCGCGGTCATCGACGTGTACCACGTCGCGAGCACGCCGCTGCCGACGCGGAACGGAATCCCGGCGACGTTCCGCAGCATCGCGACCGCCGAGAGCAGGGTCGCGCGGCCGACCGACTGCACCTGGTCGTTGACGTAGCGGTTCGTGATGGGGCCGAGCAGGGAGTGCCCGCCCTTCATCACGAAGAACATCGGGAACACGAGCAGCGGCACGAGCCCCGCGAGCACGTACGTCGCCGCGATGGCGACGGGAATCACCAGCAGGGCGTGGCGGACGCCGAGCAGCTGCTCGACGTCGCTAGCGTAGTCGCTGGTGACCGCAGACACGACCGTGAACGCCGCGTAGAGGAGTCCGAGCACCCCGCCCTCGGGGATTCCCCACGTCTCGAGCGTCGGCCCGAACGTGGTCTCGAGGGTGTCCCGCGCGATGGGCTGAATCCACATGTCCATCGTGAGGACGGCGCCGCTGAACAGCGCGAGGTAGGCGACGAACCACCGGAGGTCGGGCGTCGAGAACTGGTCGCGGATGATGGGGAGCGCGTCCACGATGGTCATCCGGTCGTCGCCGAACGCCTCGCTGTCGTCGTCGTACGCGCGGTTCTTCGGCAGGCGCAACACGAGCGCGAGGCTGATTGCGGCGGCGGCGACGCCCGCGTAGAACGGGTAGTAGCGGTTCACCGCGTAGAGGAACCCGCCGACGACGAGCGTGCCCGCGCGCAGCCACTGCCCGAGCGCGCGACCGCGGCCGCTGACGCGCGTGAACTCCTCCTCCATGTCGTGCTCGCGGAGGGTGTCGTAGAGCCACGCGCTCCCGCTGCCGGAGACGAACGTGCCGCCGAACGACAGCGTCACGAACGTGAACGTGAACCCGACGAAGTCGGTGGCGACGAGGTAGCTGGCGTTCGAGACGAGCACGATGGCGGCGCCGACCGCGAGGCTGTTCCGCCGGCCGATGCGGTCGCCGATATAGCCGGTCGGCACCTCGGAGGTGACGACGACCACGGACTGGATGCTCGCGATGAGCCCGATCTGGGCGAGCGTGAGGTCGTTGAACAGCAGGAACAGCGTGTACACCGGGTAGTGGAAGCCGGGTCGCGCGGTCGCCCGGTAGAGGTAGTACCGCCGGACGACCGCCGAGGCGGAGAGGCGCGACATGGGCGGCTGGCTACACAATCCTGTAACGGCGACATAAATTCACCGCGAGTGTGACAACCAACGGCGAGGAGAAGCGGAAGAATCGGCGCTACGCGAGCGAACGACGGGTCTTCCTGCTCCGGTCGCCGGCTGGTAGTGGGTGAGGATACAGTAACGGAAGTGATACGACTGCAGTCCGTGCCAACGGGCGGAGGATTCTTGACGCGCTCGCCCGCAGGACTCCGCATGGCCCGGCAGTTCGACACCGCCACGCTCGTCGCCGTGCTCGCGTGCATTATCGGCGTCGTCGGCGTCGTCGCCTTCGGCTGGGAGTTCGACAGTAGCGCCACGAACCCCGCCGCGTTCGCGCTCGGCGTCGGCGTCGCCGTGGTCGCCGTCCTCCTCAGGGTCCGCAAACGGCTGTAAGGGCGATAGCACGTGGCGCTACGTGGTGAGGGAATGAGAAGTGCGCTGGCGGGGATTTGAACGCCGGAACGTCGCTCCCGTTGGTCGCTCGTTCCGAGCTCAAATCCCTCCCGCACTCAACTGCAACGACGCGAGAGACACGGAGGTCTCTCGCGGTCGTGGCGTCAGTAGAAGTGCGCTGGCGGGGATTTGAACCCCGGTTGTGACCATGGCAAGGTCACGTGATACCACTACACTACCAGCGCGCGTGCCTTCGTTCGCATTCGAACGAACGACGGGGTCACATATAAATCCGTTCTTTGCGACCGGGCGTGGGACGAACGGCAGACGGCTGCCGGGGTCGCGTGCGCGTGAAGGAACACTACTGGTATCCGATTCGCTCGATAGTGGGAACCTCTCGCACACGATTCAGCGGTAGACGGGCGTGAAACGGCCTCACAGGCTGGAATGGGAAACGCCACCCTTTTACCGGAGGGGTCGGTATCTACGCTACAGTCTCGTGACGAGACACGGACGCGACACGGCATGACAAACAGCGTACTCGTGCCGTCGTCCCTCGTCCGGGAAGCCGAGGACAAACGCGAGGCCACTCGCAAGCTCGGTTACGTCGCCCGCGCGGCGGCGGTCTTCCGGACTGACCGACTCGTCGTCTTCCCCGACGAAGACGGCGAGCGGAAGTGGGGCGGCGGGTTCGTCGAAACGGTGTTGCGGTACGCCGCGACGCCACCCTACCTCCGAAAGGAGGCCTTCGACACGCGCGACGAACTGGAGTACGCCGGTGTCCTGCCGCCGCTCCGTCTCTCGTCATGGACCGGCTCAGACTCGAGCGGGTCTGGGTCGTTACGACAGGGAATCGTGACCCAGGTCGGATCTGAAGGGCGCGTTCGGGTCAATTGCGGAATGCAACACCCAATCTCGCTCCAGACGCCTCCCGGTATGGAGGTCGAGGAGGGGGAGCGCGTGACCATCAGGGTCTCTTCGCGACGACCGGTCCGTGCGAAGCTGGTCGACGAACCCCTCCCGGGGTTCTCGGTCGAACGCACGGCCCTCGGTGACGCTCTCGACCGCCCCGACGCGGGCGTTCGCATCGCCACCTCCCGCCACGGGACGCCGCTTTCGGCGGCCTCCCTCGGGGGGTACGTCGAACGCGCCGCCCGGAACGGCATGACCGTCGCCTTCGGTGCGCCCGAACGCGGGCTCCCGCCCATGCTCGGGCTCACCGGAGACGAGGTCAGCGAGGCAGTCGCCGACCCATCTACCGACGCACCCGCGCGATTCGACGCCTGGCTCAACACCATCCCCGACCAGGGCAGCGAGGTCGTGCGAACTGAAGAAGCGATGTTCGCCTCCCTCGGCTGCCTGACGCTCACGGAGTGATACGATGCCACAGCCAAACCGACCACGAAAAGGCTCGATGGGGTTCAGCCCCCGCAAGCGCGCGGAGAGTGAAGTACCGCGCTTCAACTCGTGGCCCGAAGACGACGGTCAAGTCGGTCTTCAGGGCTTCGCTGGCTACAAGGCCGGCATGACCCACGTCGTCCTCGTCGACGACAAGGCGAACGCGCCGACGGAGGGCATGGAGACGACCGTGCCCGTCACCGTCGTCGAGACGCCGCCCATGCGGGCGGCGGCCGTCCGCCTCTACGAGGACACGCCGTACGGCAAGAAGCCGCTCACGGAAGTCTGGGCCGACGACACCCACGAGTCTCTCGACCGCGCGCTCTCCGTTCCGGAGACGGACGGAGAGACAGACGAACTGACCGAAGCGCTCGAATCCGAAGACATCGCCGACGTCCGCGTAGTTACCTACACGGTGCCCGGCGAGCTTTCGAGCGTGCCGAAGAAACAGCCCGACATCATGGAGACGCGCGTCGGCGGCGGCTCCCTCCAGGAGCGCGTCGACTTCGCCGCGGACCTCCTCGCGGACGGCGGCGAACACGAGTTCGGCGACGTCTTCCGAGCCGGCGAGTTCACCGACGTCGCCGGCGTCACGAAGGGCAAAGGGACCCAGGGGCCCGTCAAGCGCTGGGGCGTGCAGAAGCGGAAAGGCAAGCACGCCCGCCAGGGCTGGCGGCGCCGCATCGGGAACCTCGGCCCGTGGAACCCCTCCCGGGTTCGCTCGACGGTCCCCCAGATGGGCCAGACGGGCTACCACCAGCGCACCGAACTCAACAAGCGCGTCATCGACATCGGTGACGGCGACGACGTGAACGCGGCCGGCGGCTTCCCGAACTACGGCGAAGTCGACGGCAACTACACGCTCGTGAAGGGCTCGGTGCCCGGTCCCGAACAGCGCCTCGTGCGATTCCGCCCGGCCGTCCGGCCGAGCGAGTCGCCGCGGCTCGACCCCGAGGTGCGCTACGTGAGCACCGAATCTAACCAAGGATAACCATGCAGGCAACTGTACGCGACCTGAACGGCGACGACGCCGGGACGCTCGACCTGCCGGACGTGTTCTCGGAACCCGTCCGGCCCGACCTCGTCAAGCGTGCCGTCCTCGCCGCTCAGGCCAACCGAACCCAGAAGCACGGCTCCGACGAGTACGCGGGCCTGCGCACTTCCGCCGAGTCCCACGGTAGCGGACGCGGCATGGCTCACGTCCCGAAGACGGAGGGCCGTGGCGCGCGCGTCCCGCAGACCGTCGGCGGTCGCAAAGCGCACCCGCCGAAAGCCGAGAAAGACCCGAGCCTCGACGTCAACGACAAGGAGCGGAAGGCGGCCGTCCGGAGCGCCATCGCGGCGACGACGGACGCCGACGCCGTCGCCGAGCGCGGCCACGCGTTCGACGACGACGCCGAGCTCCCGCTGGTCGTCAGCGACGACTTCGAGGACCTCGTGAAGACCCAGGCGGTCGTGGAGTTCCTCGAAGCGGTCGGCGTCCACGCGGACGTCGAGCGCGCCGACGAGGGGCGCAACGTCCGCGCCGGCCAGGGGACGCTCCGCGGCCGGAAGTACCAGGAGCCGAAGTCGCTGCTGGTCGTCACGTCCAGCGAGTCCGGGCCGTCGAAGGCGGCGCGGAACCTCGCGGGCGTCGACGTCGCGACGGGCCGCGAGGTCAACGCCGAAGACCTCGCGCCGGGCACCGAGCCCGGTCGACTGACCCTCTGGACGGAGAGCGCCGTCGAGGAGGTGGCCGACCGATGAGCGGCATCATCGACTACCCCATCGTGACGGAGAAGGCGATGGACGAGATGGACTTCGAGAACAAGCTCCAGTTCGTCGTCGACATCGACGCCGCCAAACCCGAGATCAGCGACGCCATCGAGGACCAGTACGGCGTGACGGTCACGAACGTGAACACGCAGATCACGCCGGAAGCCGAGAAGAAGGCGACCGTCACGCTGTCCGACGAGGACGACGCACAGGACGTCGCCTCCCGCATCGGGGTGTTCTGAACATGGGACGAAGAATTCAAGGCCAACGGCGCGGCCGCGGCACGTCGACGTTCCGCGCGCCGTCCCACCGGTACAAGGCAGAGCTCTCGCACCGCAAGACCGAAGACACCGACGTGCTGGCCGGCGAGGTCGTCGACATCGAACACGACCCCGCCCGCAGCGCGCCGGTCGCGAACGTGGAGTTCGAGGACGGCGACCAGCGCCTCGTGCTCGCCAGCGAGGGCGTCGCCGTCGGCGACACTCTCGAAGTCGGCATCTCGGCGTCCATCGAGGAGGGCAACACGCTGCCGCTCGGGGAGATCCCCGAGGGCGTGCCCGTCTGTAACGTCGAGAGCCACCCGGGCGACGGCGGGAAGTTCGCTCGCGCGAGCGGGGTCAACGCCGACCTCGTCACGCACGAGCGCGACGCCGCCGTCGTGCAGCTGCCCAGCGGCGAAGTCAAGCGACTCTCGCCGGACTGCCGCGCCACCATCGGCGTCGTCGCCGGTGGCGGTCGCACGGACAAGCCGTTCGTGAAGGCAGGCAACAAACACCACAAGATGAAGGCCCGCGGCGGCAAGTGGCCCATCGTCCGTGGTGTCGCGATGAACGCCGTCGACCACCCGTTCGGTGGCGGCGGCCGCCAGCACCCCGGCCGGCCGAAGAGCGTCTCCCGTAACGCGCCGCCGGGCCGGAAAGTCGGCGACATCGCCTCCAAGCGGACCGGCCGCGGAGGCAACAAGTAACCATGAGTACGGAATACCGAACCGGCCGCGAGGGTGAGTTCACCTACCGCGGCCACGACCTCGACGAACTCCAGGAGATGAGCCTGGAGGAAGTCGCGGAACTGCTCCCCGCACGCCAGCGGCGAACCATCACCCGTGGGCTGTCCGACGAACACCAGAAGGTGCTCGAGGAAGCCCGCGAATCGACGCCCGAGGAGACGGCAAACGACCCCATCCGGACGCACCTGCGCGACATGCCGGTGCTGCCGGAGTTCGTCGGGCTGACGTTCGCGGTGTACACCGGACAGGAGTTCGAACGCGTCGAGATCGAGCCCGAGATGCTCGGGCACTACCTCGGCGAGTTCCAGCTCACCCGGACGTCGGTCGAACACGGGCAGGCGGGCATCGGCGCGACCCGCTCCTCGAAGTTCGTGCCGCTCAAGTAAACCATGGGAATCAGCTACAGCGTGGACACGGACCCCGAGACCACCGCGAAAGCGATGCTCCGGGAGCGGTCCATCAGCCTGAAGCACAGCAAAGCCATCGCCCGCGAGATCAAGGGCAAGACGGTCGCCGAGGCGCGAACGTACCTCGACGCCGTCATCAACGAGGAGCAGTCCGTGCCGTTCAAGCAGCACAACAGCGGCGTCGGCCACCGGGACGACATCGACGGCTGGGACGCCGGCCGGTACCCGGAGAAGGCCTCGAAGGACTTCCAGAAGCTCCTCGACAACGTGGCGAACAACGCCGACCAGCAGGGCTTCGACGCCGAACAGATGGTCATCGAACACGTCGCCCCGCACAAGGTCGACGAGAGCCGCGGCCGCAAACCCCGCGCGATGGGGAAGGCGGACCCGTGGAACACGACCCTCTGTGACGTCGAGCTCGTGGTCGCCGAACCCGACGCCGAGGAGGTGAGCGCGTAATGGCCGACGAGATGGAGTTCATCGAGCAGGGCCTCCAGCGCTCCCAGATTGACGAGTTCTTCGCCGACGAGCTGGCGCGCGCCGCTACGGCGGCATGGAGCTCGCCCCGACGCCGATGGGCATGCAGATCGTCCTGAAGGCCGAGAAGCCCGGGATGGTCATCGGCAAGGGCGGGAAGAACATCCGGAAGATCACGACCCAGCTCGAGGAGCGCTTCGACCTCGAGGACCCGCAGATTGACGTGCAGGAGGTCGACGAACCCGACCTCAACGCACAGATCGTCGCGGACCGCCTCGCGAACGCGCTCGAGCGCGGCTGGTACTTCCGGAAGGCCGGCCACACGACCATCGACCGCATCATGGAAGCCGGCGCCCTCGGCGCCGAGATCGTCCTGAGCGGGAAGGTCACCGGCAACCGCGGCCGCGTCGAGAAGTTCAACCGCGGCTACATCAAGCACAACGGCGAGCCCGCCGAGGAGATCGTCGACCACGGCAAGGGCGTCGCCGTGATGAAGCTCGGCACCATCGGCGTCAGCGTGAAGATCATCCCGCCGGAGGCGAAGCTCCCCGACGACTTCGAGATCCACGAGGACGCGAACATCGAGGACCTCGTCGTCGACGAGGAGGAAACCGGCGAGGAACTCGAAGAGCTCCTCGAAGGCGAAGGCGAGGAAGCCGAAGCCGGCGGTCCCGAGGGCGAGGCGCCCGAGGACGCCGCCGAGACCGAGGCGGCCGAGGAGGCCGCCGTCGAGGAGATCGTCGAGGAGGACGTCGACGCCGAAGAGGGCGCGTCCACGACCTCACCGCCGGACACCGACGGCGACGTCGAGGAGGACCTCGACGAGCTCGCCGCCGACGTCGAGGCGGAGGCCGAGGACGTCGAGAGCGAGGACTTCGACGAGCTGGAGTCCGACGCGGAGGAGACCGCCGAAGAGCTCCTCGAGGAGATGGACGAAGAGTCCGAGGAGGGTGAGGAATAATGGCGATTCTCCACACCGAAGAGATCCGGGACATGACCCCCGCGGAACGCGAAGCAGAGCTCGAAGACATCGAGACGGAGCTGCTGAACGCCAAGGCCGTCAAGGCCGCCGGCGGCGCCCCGGACAACCCGGGCCGCATCAGCGAGCTGCGTCGAACGGTCGCGCGAATCAAGACGATTCAGCGCGAGGAAGGCGACCTCGAAGCGGAAACGGAGAGCGAGTAAGATGAGTGTGACGCCCGAGACACTGCCGCTACACGAACTCGTCGGCCTGTACGCGCGGGTCGTCGAGTCCACCGACCCCTCGAGGGCCGGCATCGAGGGCGAGGTCGTCCGCGAGACGATGCGGACGCTCGTCGTCGACAGCGAGGAGCCGCGCTCCTCGGACAGCGGCGCCTCGGGCGTCAAACAGGTCCCCAAGCGGGGGACGACATTCGAGTTCCGACTCACAGATGAAGCTGCGGTCTCCGCGAAGGAGACCGGGACCGCGTCCCAACCTGCAGGTGGCGAGAGCCAAACCACTGGCGAGGGCGCGGCCTACGTTACGGTGGATGGGGTCGCGTTGCTCTCACGACCCGCTACACGCTCCGAAACAGGAGTTGATTCGAAATGGCGATAGGACTGAACGTAACAGAACCGGAAGGCACGTGCTCCCACGAGGACTGCCCGTTCCACGGAAACCTCTCCGTGCGCGGTCAGGTCCTCGAGGGTGAAGTGGCTTCCACCGACATGGACAAGACCATCGTCGTCGAGCGCGAATACGACGTATTCGTGCCGAAGTACGACCGCTACATGAAGCGGCGGTCGCGCGTCCCGGCCCACCAGCCGGAGTGCCTCGACGTAGAGGTCGGCGACACGGTCAGTATCGCAGAAACCCGACCGCTCTCGAAGACCAAGTCCCACGTGGTCGTCGAAGTCACCGACGGAGGTGACGCCTGATGGAAGCCATCAAGGCAGACGTCACGCAGGGCCTGGAGAAGGGCTCGCTCATCAACTGCGCCGACAACACCGGCGCGCGCGAGCTCAAGATCACGAGCGTACAGGGCTACCAAGGAACGAAGAACCGCCACCCGAAGGCCGGGCTCGGCGACACGGTGACCGTCTCGGTGACCAAGGGGACGCCGGAGATGCGTCGCCAGGTCCTCGAAGCGGTCATCGTCCGTCAGCGCAAGCCCATCCGACGGCCGGACGGCACGCGCGTGAAGTTCGAGGACAACGCCGCAGTCGTCATCGACGACCTCGGCGAGCCTCGCGGGACCGAGATCAAGGGCCCCATCTCGCGCGAAGTGGCGGAACGGTACGGTACCATCGCGAGTACCGCCACGATGATCGTATAGACCATGAGCGAACAACCACACAAACAGCGAAACCGCACGGAGCGCGCGCCGCTTCACGAGCGACAGAAGCAGGTCCACGCGACGCTGTCCGACGAGCTCCGCGAGGAGTACGGCCAGCGACGCGTCCGCGTCAACGCCGGCGACACCGTCGAAGTGATGCGCGGCGACGACGCCGGCGACACCGGCGAGGTCGTCGACGTGGACCTCCGCGACGAGACGGTCCGCGTGGAGGACGTCACCGTCGAGAAGGCCGATGGCGAGGAGCTGCCGAAGCCCATCGACGCCAGCAACCTCCGCGTCACCGAGCTCGACCTCGAAGACGACGTGCGCGCCGCGCGGCTCGAAGGTGACAACGAATGACGAACCACCAGAAGCGACTCTCGGTACCGAAGTCCTGGCCGGTCGAGCGGAAGACGGAGACGTTCACCGCGAAGGCCGGGGCCGGTCCGCACGGCGAGTCGGGCGTTCCGCTCGTCGTCGTGCTCCGGGACGTCCTGGGCTACGTCGACGACGCCAGCGAGGCGCAGTACGCCATCAACACCGACGGCGTGCTCGTCAACGGCGGCTCGGTCGGCGACGTCAACCGCCCCATCGGGATGTTCGACATCCTGGCGTTCCCCGAGCGCGACGAACACTACCGCGTCTTCCCCGACGAAGGGGGACGGCTCGGTCTGACGCCCATCGACGCGGACGCGGCGGACAGCAAGCTCAGCAAGGTCGAGGACAAGACCACCGTCTCCGGTGGGCAGACCCAGCTGAACCTCCACGACGGCACGAACCTGCTCGTCGAGGAGGACGTCTACAGCGGGAACGACTCCGTCGTCGTGGACAACGAGTCCAGCGACGTGGTCGCCCACTTCGAGTACGAGGAGGGCGCGCTGGTCACCGCAGTCGCGGGCCAGCACGCCGGCGACATCGGCCGCATCGACGAGATCGCGGTCCAGCCGGGCAGCGCCGACAACACCGTCTACGTGGAGACCGCCGACGGTAGCTTCGAGACGGTCGAAGAGTACGTCGTGGTCATCGACGAGAACTTCGTCGAGGACGACGCGGAACTCCCGGGTGATGGCGAATGAGCGAGGCCGAAGCCGACTTCCACGAGATGCGCGAGCCGCGCATCGAGAAGGTCGTCGCCCACATGGGCGTCGGTCAGGGCGGTGTCGACCTCCAGAACGCCGAGAGCATCCTCGAGGAGATCACGGGCCAGCAGACGGTCCGGACGACCGCCAAGCGCACCGAACCCGAGTTCGGCATCCGCGAGGGCGACCCGATCGGCGCGAAGGTCACGCTCCGCGGCGACGACGCCCACGACTTCCTCGACCGGGCGCTCCCGAACGTCGACCTCGACGCGCGGCAGTTCGACGACACGGGGAACGTGAGCTTCGGCGTCGAAGAGCACACCGACTTCCCGAGTCAGGAGTACGACCCCGACGTCGGAATCTACGGCCTCGACGTGACCGTGAACCTCGTGCGCCCGGGCTACCGGGTCGCGAAGCGCGATCAGGTCAGCCGCCAGATTCCGTCGAACCACCGGCTCAACCCCGAGGACGCGGTGGCGTTCCTCGAAGCGAACTTCGACGTGGAGGTCAACGAATGAGCGAGAGCGAACAAGCAGAAGAGACGGGCCAGACACACGAGTGCCGGCGCTGCGGCCGCAAGCAGGGCCTCGTCGGCAAGTACGACATCTGGCTCTGTCGACAGTGCTTCCGTGAGATTGCCCGTTCGATGGGCTTCAAGAAGTACAGCTAACAATGACGGCAAACGATCCCCTCTCCGACGCGGTCTCCGGCATCGACAACGCCGAGAGCGTCGGACACCTCACGCATACGGTAGAGCCCGCCTCCAACTTGGTCGGCTCCGTCCTCGAGGTCTTCTACGACCGCGGGTACATCGACGGCTTCGAGTTCGTCGACGACGGCAAGGCCGGCAAGTTCGAGGTCGAACTGAAAGGTGCCATCAACGAGTGTGGCCCCGTGAACCCACGGTACTCCGTGGAAGCCGACGGTTACGAGAAGTGGGAGAAGCGCTACCTCCCCGCTCGTGACTACGGCGCGCTCGTCGTCACGACGAGCCACGGCATCATGAGCCACTACGAGGCCCGCGAACAGGGCATCGGTGGCCAAGTGATCGCGTACGTATACTAATCATGGCACGAGTCGAAATCGAAATTCCGGACGACGTGACGGCCGAGGTCGACCACCTCGACCTCACCGTCGAAGGCCCCGAAGGGTCCGTGTCGCGACGCCTCTGGTACCCCGACGTCGACGTCGACGTCGAGGACGACGCGGTCGTCGTCTCCAGCGACGTCGACGACGCGAAGACGCTCTCGACGGTCGGTACGTTCGAGAGCCACGTGGAGAACATGTTCCACGGCGTCACCGAGGGCTGGGAGTACCAGCTCGAGGTCCACTACTCTCACTTCCCCATGCAGGTGGAAGTCGAGGGCGACGAGGTCGTCATCCAGAACTTCCTCGGCGAGAAGGCGCCGCGACGAACGCCGATTCGCGGGGACACCGAGGTCTCCGTGGACGGCGAGGAAGTGACGCTCAACGGCCCGAGTATCGAGGACGTCGGCCAGACGGCGGCCGACATCGAACAGCTCACGCGCGTCACCGACAAGGACACGCGCGTGTTCCAGGACGGCGTGTACATCGTCGAAAAGCCCACGAAGGGAGGTGCCTGATAGATGGCTGAAGAAGAAGAAGCGAACAACGACACGCCAGAGACACTGGAAGACGTCTCGGGCGTCGGCCCCTCGAAGGCGGAGACGCTCCGCGAGGCCGGCTACGAGTCCGTCGAGGACATGCGGGCAGCGAGCCAGAGCGAACTCGCGGACGTCGACGGCGTCGGCAACGCGCTCGCAGCGCGCATCAAAGCCGACGTCGGCGGTCTCGAGGTCGAAGAGGAGACCGAGGCCGAGGTCGAGGAAGCCGAACCCGAGGAAGAAGAGACCGAGGAGGAAGTGGAGACGGAGCTCCGTCCCCGCGGCCTCACCGAGAAGACGCCGGAGCTCAGCGACGACGAGGAGCGCTTGTTGAACAAGCGCCGTCGCGAGGGCAAGCCGCAGTTCAACCGGCAGGACTACCACAAGAAGAAGCGGACGCCGAAGTCCTGGCGTCGCCCGCGGGGCCAGCTGTCCAAGCAGCGCCGCGGCGTGAAGGGCAAGGGCGACACCGTCGAGGCCGGCTTCCGGACGCCGGAAGCGGTCCGCGGCAAACACCCCAGCGGCTTCGAGGAGGTCCGCGTGCACAACACGGACGACCTCGAGGAGATCGACCCGGACACGGAGGCGGCCCGCATCGCCTCGAAGGTTGGCGCACGCAAGCGCGAGCGCATCGAGGAGCAGGCCGAAGAGGCGGGCATCCGCGTCCTGAATCCGACCTACGTCGAAGTGGAGGTTGACCAATGAGCGACCTGAGCGCACAGAAGCGGCTCGCGGCCGACGTCCTCGACGTCGGGGAGAACCGCGTCTGGTTCGACCCCGAAGCGCAGGGCGAAATCGCGGACGCGATCACCCGCGAGGACATCCGCGAGCTCGTCGACGAAGGGACGATTGCGGCAGAGGAGAAGAACGGGAACTCGCGCGGTCGCGCACGAGAGCGCGACGAGAAGAAGGCCTACGGACACCAGAAGGGGGCCGGCACCCGGAAGGGGAAGGCCGGCGCCCGGCAGGACGACAAGCAGTCGTACATGGGCCAGATTCGCGCGCAGCGGCGGACGCTCCGGGAACTCCGCGACGAGGGTGAGCTCACCCAGAGTCAGTACCGGAAGCTGTACAACATGGCCAACGGTGGCGAGTTCGACAGCGTCCGACGCCTCAAGAACTACGTCGAAGAACACTACGGTGATAGCTAATGGCGACAGGACCACGATACAAGGTGCCGATGCGGCGCCGCCGCGAGGTCCGGACCGACTACCATCAGAGGTTGCGCCTCCTGAAGTCAGGGAAACCTCGGCTCGTTGCTCGGAAGAGCAACAAGCACGTCACGGCGCAGCTGGTCGTGACCGGACCCGACGGCGACGAAACGATTGCGAGCGCACACTCCAGCGACCTCGCCGAGTACGGCTGGGAGGCTCCCACGGGGAACCTGCCGGCGGCGTACCTGACGGGGCTGCTCGCTGGCGTTCGCGCGCAGGACTCGGACGCTGAGGAGGCCGTCCTCGACATCGGCCTTAACAGCGCGACGCCGGGTTCGAAGGTGTTCGCGGTACAGGAGGGCGCGATCGACGCCGGCCTCGACGTCCCGCACAACGACTCGGTCCTCGCGGACTGGTCGCGGACGCGCGGCGAACACATCGCGGAGTACGCCGAGTCTCTCGACGAGCCGCTGTACGGCGGCGAGTTCGACGCAACGGAGCTTCCCGAGCACTTCGACGAGGTGCGGGAGGCAATCATGGAGGACAACGAATGAGCTACGACGACACCTGGCAACCGAAGACTCGCCTGGGTCGCCTCGTCAAGGACGGCGACATCGACTCGATGTCCGACGCCCTCGACAGCGGACTCCCGCTCAAGGAGCCGGAGATCGTCGACAACCTGCTGCCGGGACTCGACGACGAAGTGCTGGACATCAACATGGTCCAGCGCATGACCGACTCCGGTCGGCGCGTGAAGTTCCGCTGCGTGGTCGTCGTCGGCAACCGCGACGGCTACGTCGGCTACGCGGAAGGCCGCGACGACCAGGTCGGCGGCGCCATCCAGAAGGCGATCGAGGTCGCGAAACTGAACATCATCGACGTCTCCCGCGGCTGCGGGTCCTGGGAGTGTGGCTGTGGGCGCCCCCACACCGTCGCACTCAAGACGACCGGGCAGGCCGGGAGCGTCGAGGTCGAACTGATTCCCGCGCCGCGCGGCCTCGGCCTCGCGGGCGGCGAGACGGTGCGCCACGTCCTCGAGCTCGCGGGCATCGACGACGCGTGGACGCGCTCCTCGGGGAAGACCCGGACGACGGTGAACTTCGCGAAGGCGACGTTCAACGCGCTCCGGAAGACCGCGGAAGCCCGCGTCCCCCAGCACGCCCACGAGCAGCGTGAGGTGATCGAGTGATGCAGGCGGTCGTCCAGCTGCGCGGCGAGGTCAACATCAGCGAGGACGTCGTCGACACGCTCGAGATGCTGAACATCCACAACGTCAACCACTGCGCGCTCGTCCCCGAGACGGACGCCTACGACGGGATGGTCGCGAAGGTCAACGACTTCGTGGCGTTCGGCGAGCCGAGCCGCGACGTGCTCGCGGAGCTCATCGCGGCGCGCGCCGAGCCCGAGACGGGGTCGGCGGACGTCGACGACGAGTGGGTCGCCGAGAACACCGACTACGACGACGTCGACGACCTCGCGGACGCGCTCCTCGACGAGGAGACGACGCTCCGCGGGGCCGGACTCGCACCCGCGCTCCGCCTGCACCCGCCGCGTGGCGGCCACGACGGCATCAAGCAGCCGGTCAGCGAGGGCGGCGAGCTCGGCAAACACACCACCGAGGAGATAGACGACCTCCTCACCGACATGCACTAACTATGACGAGCAAGAAACGACGACAACGCGGCTCCCGCACGCACGGCGGCGGCACGCACAAGAACCGGCGCGGCGCCGGTAACCGCGGCGGCCGCGGCCGCGCGGGTCGCAAGAAACACGAGCAACACAACTACGAGGACGTCGGCAAGTCCGGCTTCAAGCGCCCGGAGAAGACCGACCGCGACGTCCGCGAGGTCTCCGTCCAGAAGCTCGACGAGGACATCGCGCTGCTCGTCGCTGACGGGGTCGCCGAGGAGACGGAGTTCGGCTACCGCGTCGACGCCCGCGACGTCGCCGAGGACGGCTGGGAGGCCGACGAGGTCAAAGTGCTCGGTAGCGGACAGGTCCACGAACAGCTCGAAGTGACGGCGGACGCGTTCTCCGCGGGCGCCGTCGAACTCATCGAGAGCGAGGGCGGCGACGCCGTCGTCTCCGAGCGCGGTTCCGAGGACAGCGAGGAGTAACCCATGGGATGGAAGGAGACTGCCGCACCGGTCCTCACGCGGATGCCCGCAGTCCAGCGTCCGGAAGGACACGTGCCGTTCCGCCGCAAGATGTACTGGACGGCCGGCGTGCTCGTCCTGTACTTCTTCCTGACGAACGTCACGCTCTGGGGGCTCGACACCGGCGCGAGCCAGGACCTCTTCGGTCAGTTCCGGAGCCTGCTCGCCGGCGGACAGGGGACAGTGCTCCAGCTCGGCATCGGCCCCATCGTCACGGGGAGCATCGTCCTCCAGCTGCTCGGCGGGGCGAACCTGCTGGGGCTAGACACGAACGACCCCCGCGACCAGGCGATCTACCAGGGACTCCAGAAGATGCTGGTCATCGTGATGGTGTTCCTGACGGGCATCCCGATGGTGTTCTTCGGGAACTTCCTGCAGCCCAGCGCCGCGCTCGCGCAGAGCCTCGGCGTCGGTTCGTTCGGCGTGCAGGTGCTGTTGTTCGCCCAGATCGCCGCCGGTGGCATTCTCCTGTTGTTCATGGACGAGGTCATCTCGAAGTGGGGCGTCGGCTCCGGTATCGGCCTGTTCATCGTGGCGGGCGTGAGCCAGAGCCTCGTCGGCGGGTTCATCTTCTGGGAGGGGCAGTTCCCGAACCAGGGACTCATCCCGAACTGGATCTCGCTGGCGCTGGGTAACGTCTCGAACATCCCGCCGCTGCTCTCGATGGACGGGCTCTCCTTCCTGCTCATTCAGGGCGGCATCCTCGGGCTGTTCACGACGCTGCTCATCTACGTCACGGTCGTGTACGCCGAGAGCGTGCGCGTCGAGATTCCGCTGAGCCACGCTCGCGTGAAGGGCGCGCGCGGTCGGTTCCCCGTGAAGCTCATCTACGCGAGCGTCCTGCCGATGATTCTCGTTCGTGCGCTGCAGGCGAACATCCAGTTCCTCGGCCAGATTCTGAACTCGACGACGGGCATCCCGTCGTGGCTGGGGGTCTACCAGGACGGCACCGCCATCAGCGGGCTGTTCTACTACCTCTCGCCCATCTACAACCGCGAGAGCTGGATGTGGTGGCTCGGCGGCGTGCCCGCCGGCATCGAGCCGTGGCAGATCATGATCCGCATCGGCGTCGACCTGACGTTCATGATCGTCGGGGGCGCCGTCTTCGCCATCTTCTGGGTGGAGACGACGGACATGGGTCCGGAGGCCACCGCGAAACAGATCCAGAACTCGGGGATGCAGATTCCCGGGTTCCGGAAGAACCTCGGGGTCATCGAGAAGGTCCTCGAGCGCTACATCCCGCAGGTGACCGTGCTCGGCGGCGCGCTTGTCGGGCTGCTGGCGGTGCTGGCGAACATGCTCGGCACCATCGGCAACGTCACCGGGACGGGCCTGCTGCTGACAATCTCCATCACGTACAAGCTCTACGAGGAGATCGCCGAAGAGCAGATGATGGAGATGCACCCGATGATGCGGGAGATGTTCGGCGGCGGCGACTGAGCGACGCCCGATTTTCCATCTTTTCGCGACTCGCCCGTAGCGACGGCGACACCGGCCGCCGCGGACGCCGTGCGCTCAGCCGAACAGCGTGACGCCGACGGCGCCGGCGACCGCGACGAGCGCGCCGGCGGCGAGCCGCCACGTGACCAGTTCGAGGTCGTCGCTGACGAACAACACGGACAGCAGGATGACGACCAGCGGGCTGGACTGCACGAGCGGGACGACCAGCGAGACCGGCTCGAGTTCGAGCGCGCCGTAGTACCCGACGAGGAACAGCGTGTTGGCGACGCCGGCGGCGACGAGCCACGGAAGTTCGCGCCGGTCGACCGTCCGGAGGTCGGGGAGTCCGCGCGTCCACCAGAGGTACGCGAGGAAGGCGGCGCCGGCGCTGACCGTCTTCACGGCGAGGCCGGTGAGAGCCGCCGTGCCTTCCCCGAAGCCGATCTTCGCGAGCGTCGGCTCGATGCCGAAGAAGAACGCCGCCGCGAGCGGGAACGCCAGGCCGACGTAGCCCGCGCCGCTCCCGCCGTCGGTGCGGCCGTGTTCGTACGTGATCACCGCGATGCCGGCGACGATGGCGACCATCGAGACGAGGTGGCCCGTCGTGACGACTTCGCCGAGCACGACCACGGCGACCAGCGACGCGTGCAGCGGCTGTGAGGCCTTGATCGGTTCCGCGCGGCTGGAGCCGATTCGCTTGATGCCCTCGTAGTGGAACGCCCGGCCGACCATCGTGCCGACGAGTCCCGCCGCGGCGAACGCCGCGACCGCGTCCCGCGTCAGCGTCTCGGCCGGGGACCCGAAGAGGAACGCCGCCGGAACGAGGACGAGGACGTTCACGGCGAGGACGACGACGAGCGCCTCCGCGGAGCTGCTCGTAATCGTCCCGTAGCGAATCGCGAGGGACTGCACTGCGAGCGCGCACGCGCCGAAGGCAGCTAGAAGGACGCCGACCGTGAGCACGTCGCCGCCGGGAATCATCCTGCGCCCTCGGTGCGGCGGGGTCGCGGTCTCACTCGTCGGTCACCCGTACGCGCGTCATCGGGTTCGTCATCAGCGTGGGGATACAAAGCAGTTGCCTCGCGCGAGGCGGAGGCGGAGAGAGGCCGCCAGAAGACGAGTCAGTAGACGAGTTCGGGGTCGCTCTCGACGGCGTACAGCGTGCGCGCGGCGACGTTGACGCCGTGGTCGGCGACGCGTTCGACGTCCCGGATGGTGAGCAGCAGGCGGGAGACGTCGTCCATCAGCGCTTCCGTCCGCCACGGGTCCTCGCCGGCTTCGCGCTCGATGAGGTCGCGGACGACGCGCTCGCTGGCCGCCTGACAGAGCGCGTCGACGTCGTCGTCGCGGGCGGCGACCTCCCGGCAGGCGGCGGCGTCCCCGGCGGCGTACGCGTCGAGGGCGTCGGCGACGAGTTCGCGGGCGTCGCGGCCGACGTCGACGACGTCCACGTCGACGTGGCGGGCGTCCTCGGTGGCGAGCGCGTACCGCCCGAAGTTCGTCGCGAGGTCGCCGACGCGCTCGAGGTCGGTGAGAATCTTGAACGACGCGGCGACGAGGCGGAGGTCGCCGGCGACGGGCTGCTGGAGCGCGAACAGGTCGATGCAGTCGCCCTCCAGCGCGAGGTAGCGGTCGTTGACCTCGTCGTCGCCGTGGACGACCGACCGCGCGAACTTGTCGTCCGCGGTCTCGAGGGCGTCGAGGCCGTCGTCGACCCGAGCGAGCACGAGGTCGCCCATCTCGCGGACGCCGTCGCGGAGGTCCTCGAGGGACCGCTGGAACTCCTCTCGCGGCACGGGAATCACCCGAACTTGCCGGTGATGTAGTCCTCGACGCGCTGGCTCTCGGGGTTCTCGAAGATCTGGTCGGTGTCGCCGTACTCGACGAGCTCGCCGCCCGTGAGGAAGACCGCGGTCTGGTCGCTGATGCGGGCGGCCTGCTGCATGTTGTGCGTGACGACGACGACCGTGTAGTCCTCCGCGAGCTCCTCGATGAGGTCCTCGATTTTCGCGGTCGCGATGGGGTCGAGGGCCGAAGCGGGTTCGTCCATCAGGATGACGTCGGGGTCGACCGCGAGCGCGCGGGCGATGCAGAGCCGCTGCTGCTGGCCGCCCGAGAGCCCGAGGGCGTTGTCGTCGAGGCGGTCTTTGACCTCGTCCCAGAGCGCCGCGCGCCGGAGCACGCGCTCGACGAGTGCTTCCTCGTCGTCGGTGTCGTCGCGGCCGAGCAGGCGCGCCAGCAGGCCGGTGTCGAGGTCGCCGTGCTTGCGGGGGCCGTAGGAGATGTTGTCGCGGATGGACTTCGGGAACGGGTTCGGCTCCTGGAACACCATGCCGATGCGCTTGCGGAGTTCCACGAGGTTCACGCCGTCGCTGTACACCTCCTCGCCGTCGAGGGTGACCGACCCCTCGACGCGCGCGCTGTCGATGCGGTCGTTCATGCGGTTCAGACACCGCAGGAACGTCGACTTCCCGCAGCCGGAGGGGCCGATGAGCGCGGTCACCGACTCGTCCGGAACGTCGAGGGAGACGCCCTGCAGCGCCCGTTCGTCGCCGTAGTAGACGTCGAGGTCGTCGACGACGAGTTTGGCGTCGCCCGCGAACTCGTAGTCGGACCACGCCTCGCGGACCCGTTCGCTGGTCTCGCCGGTGGTGGTCACTCGCTGGTCGGTACCGTCGACTGTGTCTGTCTCACTCATGGTGTAGCTTCCTCCGGAAGTAGAGCCGGCTGCCGACGCCGACGGCGTAGAGGCCGACGACGACGAGCAGTAAGACGAGCGCGGTCCCCCAGCCGAACTGGGTGTCCGTGAATATCTCCTTGGGGAACACGCCCGCGGTGATGGTCGCGTACAGCTGGTACGGGAGGGCGCTCGCCGGGGACAGCAGCGCCTCGTTCGTGACGAACGGCGGCTGGGCGGTGAGCTCGAAGCTCCCGAGGACGTTCGGGGTGGTGCTGGGGTACGGCGGCCCCCCGAACACCAACAGCAGCGGCGCGGTCTCGCCGGCGATGCGGCCGACGCCGAGGATGACGCCGGTGATGGTGCCGGGCATCGCGGCGGGGAGCACGACGCTCCGGATGGTCTGCCACTTCGTGACGCCGAGCGCGGCGCTGGCGTCGCGGTGGGCGTCCGGGACCGCGAGAATCGCCTCCCGGCTGGTGATGAGCACGAGCGGGAGCAGCATGAACCCGAGCACGAGCTGGCCGACGAAGATGGCGTTCCCGCCGCTGATGCGGGGGACGAGGAACGCCAGCCCGAACAGCCCGAAGACGATGCTCGGGGTGCTCCAGAGGCCGTTCGTGGCGACCTCGACGACCTGCGTGAGCCGGCCGCGTTCGGCGTACTCGGTGAGGAAGACGGCGGCGCCGATGCCCAGCGGCACCGCGAACAGCACGGCGCCGAACACCAGCCAGAGCGTCCCGATGATCGCGGGGAGGACGCCCGGCACCTCGACGAAGAGGCCGCCGGTCGGGTTCGTCAGGAACGGGAACTCCGGCCACGGGAGCTCGACGCCGACGAGCGGAACCGTCAGCTCGCCGCCCGCGAGGCTCGCGCGCGTGAGCATCGTCGCGAGACCGTTCGTGACGATGAATCCGACGAGGAGCGCGAGCACGCCGAGCATCGCGAACACGACCGCGCCGACGAGGTAGTACGCGCCCGCCTGCCGCCCCTCCGCCCCGAACCCCTCGTTCGCCTTCCCGGCGCACCACGCGCCGAGCAGGGTGGCGAAGACGACGAGTATCGGCACGAGTTCGCTGCCCGGGAACACGGCCGACGACCACGCGGGCGCCCACGTCCAGCCGGCGTTGACGCCGCCGGCGGCGACGAAGCCGCCGAGCAACAGGAGGACGACGGCGCCGGGCACCGTGGCGCCGACGTCCTCGCGCGGGAGGACGGACGCGAGAAAGCCCGCGAGGCCGAAGAGGGCGGCGACCGGGAGCCAGAGCACGGCCGCGTTCCCGAGGGCGAGCGTGCCGAGCAGGCCGCCGACGGCCGCCCACAGCAGGCCGAAGACGACGCCGACCGGGACGCCTGCCGTCTTCGAGGGCGCGGTGTCGACGTAGCCGAGCCGCGAGCCGACGCCGACGACGACGAGGCCGACGCCGACGACGACGAGGCCGACGCCGAGCAGCTTCAGCGCGCTGACCCCGCCGACCGCGGCAGTCTCGTCGACCCACTGCAGGAGCAGCGTCCACGCGGCGAAGAACACGACGACGGAGGTGGCGAGGACGCCCCGTGAGAGGAGGTCGCCGGCCGTCGAGTCGGCGCCGTCGATCCGGTTCCGGGTGGCGTTGCTCATCGTTCACCTCCGAGCTTCTGGTGCATCCGCCACTCGACGTACTGCGAGGCGACGCTCAACAGCATCACCATCACGAACAGCACGCGCCCGCGGCGAACAGCACGTTCTTGTGGAGGCCGCTGGCGTTGCCCGCTTCGAACGCGATGACGGTGGTGAGCGTCTCGCCGTAGCCGGAGAACACGTCGAACACCGGCGACGGGAACCCCTTCGTGTGCGTGAGCATCACGGTCGCCGCCATCGTCTCGCCCATCGCACGGCCGACGCCGAGCAGGACGCCCGCGGAGACGCCGGAGAGGCCCGCGGGGATGGTGACGCTCTTGGTGGTCTGCCACGGCGTCGACCCCATCGCGAGCGCGCCGCTCTTGATGGACTCGGGGACGGCGTTCAGCGCGTCCTCGGCGACGGTGACGACCGTCGGCAGCGCCATGATGCCGATCATCAGGCCGGCCGCGAAGTACGTGCCAATCGTCGGGGTGCTGAACTCCGCGTAGAAGTACTGGTTGAGGATGGTGAGCCCGACGAACCCGTAAGTGATCGAGGGGATGCCGGCCATCAGTTCGATGCCGGGTTTGACCACTTCGCGCACGCGCCGGGGCGCGATTTCGCTGACGAAGACGGCGCCGGCGATACCGACCGGCGCCGCGACCACCGTCGCGATGACGGTCGTGATGGCGGTGCCGAGCATCATCGGCGTCAGCGACCAGACGTCGCCGCGGTTCCACAGCCCCTCGCCGAGTTCGGGGTCGTCGATTGCGGGGTTCCGGACCTGCGTGAAGAGGTCGAGGCCGCGTGCGCGTATCGCGGGCAGGGACTCGTAGACGAGAAACGACACGACGAGCGCGAGAATCGCCACCGTCGCGACGGTCGTCAGCAGCGTCAGCGCCTTCGCGGCCTCGGCCTGGTACTTGACCCAGCCGACGCCGATGCTCGCGAGGAAGGCGAGGAACGGGACGACGGTCCACTGCGAGCCCGCGAAGAACGCGCCGAACGTCGCCAGCACGGACGTGAACACGACGACGTGCATGGCGACGGCGCCGTCCGCGGTCCGCGAGCGGTAGTCCCGGACCCACCGCTTCGCCGCGGCGGCGCGGCGGCTGGCGGCCGCGCGGAGGTCTGTCGGTACGTCCTGTACGCTCGGTCGTCGAGAGGTCATGCGTGCATAGCTTCGTATAAATCGGTGGTCGGGGCGGACGAGAGGGCCGCCGGGTTACTCGTAGTTCGACGGCGCGACCTTCTCGCGCTCGGTCTCGAGGCGGTCCGCCGGGAGCTGGAAGTAGTTGTTCCCGGCGACGAACGTCTCCTGCCCGAAGTCGCTCAGGCAGAAGTTGATGAACGCGGCCTCCTTCCGGGAGGTGTCCTCCCAGGTGTACGCGTGGAGGTCCCGGGAGAGCGGGTACTCCTTGGCGCCGAGGTTCTCGCCGTAGGCGTACGTGGTCCCGTCGATGACGAGGTCGAGCGGCGGCGTCGCGCCGTCCGGCTCGACGAACGCCAGCGCGATGTACGCGATGGCGTTGTCGGCCTGCTCGACGGCCTGCGCGAGCTGCTGGTTCTGGCCGAAGCGCTGGTCGGGCTGGATGGGCGCGTTCGGGTCGCCGTAGACGTTGTTCCGGAACGCGGTGTCGGTGCCGGAGCCGTCGGCGCGGCCGAGCGCGAGAATCTCGCGGTCGGGGCCGCCGACTTCCGACCAGTTCGTGATCTCGGCCATGTATATGTCCTGCAGTTCTCCGAGGGTGATCGACTCGAGGCCCGACTCGGCGATTTCGTGGCTCACGACCAGCGGCTGGCCGTCGACGCCGACGACGTGGTCGACGATGCTGTCGAGCGCGTCCTCCTCGTCGGTGCCCGCGAGGATGGACTCGGCGCTCGAACTCGCGTCCCCGATGTCGACGCGCTCCTCCATGACGCCCTCGACGCCCGTTCCGGAGTGGCTGAGGGCGATGGAGACGCGGAACGGCGGGTCCGAGCGCGCGCCGGTCGGTTCGTAGCCGTACAGGCTGGCGAAGTAGTCCGCGAGGCGCATGTCGGTGCCGTACTCGTCGGCCCACTCGCTGGGCCAGTAGTCGCCGTCGCCGGCCTCGGGGTTGGAGTTCCAGTAGCTCGCCGCGGTGTTCGTGATGGGGAACACCGTCGAGGAGCCGTCGCCGGTGAGGACGCTGGTGTCCATCTGGCTGGACTGCCCGGCGGACGTCGTCTCCTGGTCGCTCTCGGAGTCGACGGTGGTCCCGCCGTCGCCGCCGTCGTCCCCGTCGCCGCCGCTCGAACAGCCCGCGACAGCCGCGATGCCGGCTGCGCCGCTCGTCGCGATGAATTTCCGCCGCGATACGTACTCGGACAGACGCGTCGAATCCTGCGACATCACGTGGACGGACGGCGTTCCACTATAAGAACTATAATATGAGTGATATATACGGCTGTGAGGGGGGCGTAGCCGTCCGTTCGTGAGGGACTGTCACAGTTCGCTATATAGCCGTCCGGAGGAAATCCAAACGGCTTTATTTCTTTAGGTGTGCCTAAACCCATGAGCGACCAGCGCGGACCGTTCACGCGGCGACAGTACCTCAAGGGGACGAGTGCGGCAGCGGCCGCCGGCCTGCTCGCGGGCTGTGCCAGCCCCAGCGAGAGCGGCGACGCGACCGAATCCCCGAACACCGACGCGGGCACGACCAACACCACCACCGTCGACACCGGCACCAGCGCGTCGCTGGCGCCCGTCGGCGAGGTCAGCTTCGACCAGCCGCCCGAGGACGCCTTCGTGCTGTTCCCGCAGTACGCCGACATGGCCGTCGCGCTCGGCCACGGCGACGCCGTCAACTCCATCTACGTCCCCGAGATGTCGGGGACGACGATGAACCACTACTACGAGCGCCTCGACGGCGTCTCCTTCGAGTGGGAGGGGCTCCCGGACCCGTTCGGCGACGGCATCCAGGAGGAACAGCTGTACAGCCTCGACAGCGACGTCCACTTCCTCGACCCCGCGTACCTCGTCACGCAGGACAACTGGTCGGCCGGCGACGTCGAGGACATCGCGTCGAACGTCGGCCCGTGGTTCGGGAACTTCTACAGCGGCACCCACGCCGAGGCGCCCGAGCAGTACCGCGACGCCTACGACTACTACACGCTCTGGGAGCTGTTCGGCCACGTCGCCGACGTCTTCGGCGAGCGCGAGCGCGCCGAGGCGCTCCGCGAGGTCCACGACGACCTCATCGCGACCATCGAGGCCGACCTCCCGCCCGAAGAGGACCGCCCGACCGCGGTCCGCGCGACCTACACGGACGGCTCGTTCTACACGTACCACCTCAACAAGCCCGGCTACTGGCTCGCGGACACCCGCCCGCTGGCCGCCGACGACGCGTTCGCCGACGAGGACTGGTCGAGGCTCTGGGGGACGGTCGGCTACGAGACGATGCTGGAGGCCGACCCCGACGTCATCCTCCACCTCTGGGGCGCCACCCCGAACTACGACATGGAGTCGGTCCGCGAGCAGCTCCGGAACAACGAGACCGGCGGCCGGCTCTCCGCCGTCGAGAACGACCGCGTGTACGCCTCGGGCATGCGCTACCAGGGCCCGCTGATGAACCTCTTCCAGCTGGAGATGACCGCCAAGCAGCTCTACCCCGACGTGTTCGGCGAGTGGCCGGAGTACGAGGACGGGGACGACTACCCCGAGATTCCCGAGGACGAGCGGCTGTTCGACCGCGAGCGCGTCGCCGGCATCGTCACGGATGGCGCCTAGTTCGCTCGTCGCTGCTCACGGCTCGCGCCGCTCGCCGTTCGCACGCATCGAGGCGGGTTCCGCCTCGCGCGCTCGCTCGCGCAGCCGCTCGATTCGCTCGTCCATCGCCGGGTGCGTCGAGAACCACCGCTCGACGCCGTCCCGCTCGCGTTTTCGCCGCGCCAGCGGCGCGAACAGCCCGCGGGGTTCGCTGGCGCGCTGTATCTTCCGGAGCGCGGCCGCCAGCGCGAGCGGCGCGTCCGTGACCTCGACCGCGCGGTCGTCGGCGGCGAACTCCCGCTGCCGGGAGCGCGCGCGGACGACCAGCGTGAGCGCGACGAACGCCACCAGCACCAGCCGGCCGATGCGCTCGTGGAGCGCGGACGCGGACTCGACGCCCGGCCGGCCGCGCCCCCACGCCAGCAGGCGATTCCAGCCGCGCGCGACCAGCGCCGCGGGCAACACGAGCACCGCGAAGAAGCCCACGAGCGTGCGGCCGACGGCGAACGCCAGCGACTGCACGAGGCTGTCACGGCGCTCGATGTGCGCGAGTTCGTGCGCGAGCACGGCCTCGAACTCGGCGGCATCGAGGATGCGGAACAGCGACTCGTCGAAGACGACCGCGCCGCCGGGGCCGCCGAGGCTGACGGCGTTTCGGGACGGGCATGTTGGGGGTTGCCGACGGAGCTGAGTTTTGAGGTTCTTCGAGCGCTCCTCGTGGAGGATGTCCAGCCCCCAGAACGTGTGGAAGACGGTCACGTCGTAGCCGAACGCGGCGGCGGTACTGGCGA
>NZ_WPCF01000139.1 GCF_009741975.1 Halobacterium sp. CBA1126
CGACCTCGACCCGGACGTCGCGCTCGTCGCGGACGTCACGCACGCCGCCGACAACCCGAGCTACCCGAGCAGCCACGCCAGCGAGATCGAGTTGGGCGGCGGGCCGACGGTGACCCGCGGGGGAGCGAGCCACCCCGAGGTCGTCCGCGCCGTCCGAGCGGCGGGCGACGCCGAAGACATCGACGTGCAGGTCGAGGCCATGTCCACGACGACGGGGACGGACGCTGACACGTTCTTCCGGGCGCGCGGCGGCATCCCGACGGCGGCCGTCGGCATCCCGAACCGGTACATGCACACGCCCGCGGAGGTCGTGGACACCGAGGACGTCGAGGCCGCCGCGGACCTGCTGGCGGCGTTCGCGGTCCGGGAAGCCGACCGCGACTCGTTCGCCGTGGACGTCTGAGCGTTCTCAGGGTGGCGGGCACGGTCCGGTACGCTTATAGACGCGACACGTCCCGGTTGGTGTATGAGCGGCCGACCACTCGACGTACTCGAGGAGTCCCTAGAGGAGACCGTCACGGTCCGACTCAAGGACGGCGAGGAGTTCACCGGCGTCCTCACGGGCTACGACCAGCACATGAACGTCGTGCTGGAGGGCGAAGACACAACGATTATCCGTGGCGACAACGTCGTTACCATCAAACCATGACGGGAGCTGGGACCCCGAGCCAAGGGAAGAAGAACACGACGACGCACACGAAGTGCCGCCGCTGCGGCGAGAAGTCCTACCACACGAAGAAGAAGGTCTGTTCGAGCTGTGGCTTCGGCAAGTCCGCGAAGCGCCGGAGCTACAACTGGCAGGGCAAGACCGGCGACAACTGACGGCGCCGTTTTCTCCTGCGTCTCTCTCGGCCCCGTAGCGACGCACTCGTTCCTCGACTCGCAGTTCGTTCCGGAGCCGCTGGAGCAGTTGCTGTACCGGCAGCCGCGGTTTTGTGATTCGGTAACACGCCAGTCGATGATGAACACATTCGTGCATACAAATGTAGTGAGCGGGGGCGAGTTCGACACGGTTGCGGAAGTTTTACCCTGCCTGCCGGGGTAGGAGCGTCCATGTCACCCGGGCGCGAGGACGGCCCCGAGTTCGACCATCCCACGGAGAAGTGCGGCGTCGTCGGCGTCTCCCTCGCCGAGCGCGACGCCGCCTTCCCGACGTACTACGCGCTGTACGCGCTCCAACACCGCGGGCAGGAGTCCGCGGGCATCGTCACCCACGACGGCTTCCAGCAGCACCAGCACGTCGGCATGGGCCTCGTCGGGGAGGCCTTCGACGAGGCCGACATCGAGGGGCTCGTCGGGAGCGCGGGCATCGGGCACGTCCGCTACCCGACCGCGGGCAGCGTCGACAAGTCCTGCGCGCAGCCGTTCTCCGTCTCGTTCAAGGGCGGCGCGCTCGGCCTCAGTCACAACGGCAACCTCGTGAACGCAGACGAGATCCGCGACGACCTCGCGAGCAGCGGGCACGCGTTCACGAGCGACGGCGACACCGAGGTCATCGCCCACGACCTCGCGCGCAACCTCCTCGACGAGGACCTCGTCGCCGCCGTCGAGACGACGATGAACCGCGTCCACGGGTCGTACTCGCTGACCATCATGCACGACGACACCGTGCTCGGCGTGCGCGACCCGCTCGGCAACCGCCCGCTCGTCCTCGGCGAACTCGACGACGGCTACGTACTCGCCAGCGAGTCCGCCGCCATCGACACGCTCGGCGGCGACCTCGTCCGCGACGTCCGCCCGGGCGAGCTGATCGTCCTCCACGAGGACGGCGAGGGGTACGACTCCCACCAGCTCGTCGAGGCCGAGAACACCGCGAACTGCTTCTTCGAGTACGTCTACTTCGCGCGCCCGGACTCGGTCATCGACGACGAGCTCGTCTACGAGGTGCGACGCGAGCTCGGCCGCCAGCTCTGGGCGGAGAACGGCGTCGACACGGACGTCGTGATGCCCGTCCCGGACTCCGGCCGCGCGTTCGCCTCCGGGTACGCGGAGGCCGCGCAGAGCGACGGCGCCACCGTCGAGTTCGCGGAGGGCCTGATGAAGAACCGGTACGTCGGCCGGACGTTCATCATGCCCACGCAGGAGGCGCGCGAGCAGGCCGTCCGCCTCAAACTCAACCCCATCAAGTCCACCGTGGAGGGCCGCACAGTCACCGTCATCGACGACTCCATCGTCCGCGGCACCACGAGCAGCCAGCTCGTCGACCTGCTCCGGGAGGCCGGCGCGGAAGCCGTCCACGTGCGCATCGGCGCGCCGCCCATCAGCGCGCCCTGCTACATGGGCATCGACATGGCGACCCGCGACGAACTCATCGCCGCGGACAAGACCGACGGCGAGATCGCCGAGCAGATCGGCGCGGACAGCCTCTCCTACCTCTCGCTGGACGCCGTCACGACCGCGATCGGCCGCTCGGAGGCGGACCTCTGCGCGGGCTGCGTGACCGGCGAGTACCCCTACGACATCCCCGGCGAGGCGGCCGACCGCGACATCGACCGGCCGGTCGGCGCGTCCGCCGACGACTGACCGCACGCGAGATTTTTACGCGGCGCGGCCGACCCGCCGGATATGCGCCCAGCCCTCCACGTCGCCGCAGTCGCGCTGGTCGTGCTCGCCGGCTGTAACGGGGTCGGTCCGGCGCCCGGCACCGAGCGCCCCCCGGAGCCGACGTACCCGCCGGGCGTGACCGCCGACGGCGTCTCGAACGCCACCGCGCTCGTCGACGCCCACCGCGAGCACGTCGTCGCGCACGGCGCCGTCGTCAGGTCGAACAGCACGACAGCGATACGAATCGCCGGCGAGGTCCGGGCCGTCGAGACGACCGCGACGGCTCGCGCGACGCCCGACCTGACGCGCATCCACGTCGTCTCCCGCGGCGTCCGAGTCAGCGGGAACGAGACGACGGCCGGGCGATTCGAGGTGTACGCCAACGAGACGACCGTGCTGCGGCGGATGCAGTACGGCAACGAGACGTCGGTTCGCGCCGAATCCCGCGACGGCGGCGCGCCGCTGGTCGTCGAGCGCGTCGTCCAGGCTCAACACCTCCGCGGCGCGCTCGACAGCCTCGAGTTCGCGGTGGTCGACACCGAGCGCCGGGACGACCGGACCGTGACCACGCTGTCGGCCGACGAGACGACGCTGAGCGGGGACGCGCCCTCGCGGAACGCCGCCACGCTCGAGGTCGCGGCGAGCGGGCGCGTGCTCTCCCTGTCGGTCACCCGCGACCGGAACACGACGACGCCGGTCGGGCGGCGGACGCTCGACGTGACGTGGGCGGACGCGACGACCGTCGAACCGCCGGAGTGGGTCCAGACCCGGCGTCAGTAGAGCACGTACAGCAGGAGGTAGACGACGATGCCGAGCGCGAACGACACCAGCCACAGCGACGCCGCGACGCGGCCGACCTTCGCGTGGCTGGTCGCGGGAATCTCGGAGAGCGGGCGCGTGCTCGCGAGCAACAGCGCGTAGTACACCAGCGGAATCGAGACCATCGCCAGCCCCATGTGGACGACGAGAACCGGGAGGTAGACGAACGTGTAGACGGCCTCGGGGCCCGCGAACGACGTCGTCCCCTCGACGACGATGCGGTAGAGGTAGAACGCGAGGAACAGCGCGAACAGCAGCGTCGACGCCACCATCGCGCCCTTGTGGCGGTTCACGTCCCCGTCCCGGATGGCGCGCCAGCGACGGTGATGGTGACGATGGCGGCCGCGCTGAGCGCCGCGTTCAGCGTCGGGAGGAAGTCGAGGAACGCCTGCGGCGCGTGCGGGACCGCGGAGGCGGGGACGAACCCGCGGACCGCGGCGATCACGAGCGCGAGCGACGCCGCCGAGAGCACCGCGGTCAGCGACCCGACGTGCCGCCGCGCGAACCCGTCTGTCATGGGCGACGGTTCGGACGCCCGCCCCATAGCGGTTTCCGTGTCGGCGACTCGCAGGCGACGGCCAAATCGTAGGGGTTTTAATTGGTCGGCGGGTACGGTGGGTTGCAAACGCACGTAGCGAGCGTGGGTAGCCAAGCTAGGCCAAAGGCGCAGCGTTGAGGGCGCTGTCCTGTAGAGGTTCGCCGGTTCAAATCCGGTCCCACGCATCGCTCGGGCGGCGCGACGCGCCGCCGAACGCCGAGACGGCTTCGCCGTCGAGGCGAAACGGCGATGCACGGTGATATCCCCTCTGGGACATCACCCACGCACAATCCTGCTGTTCCAACGTCCGACAGCGGCGGCGCCGTCGGTTCTCCGAGCGGATCGTCGAGGAAGAGTCTCAGTTCTCTGTTTCGACGGACAGCGACGCGGCCGGCCGGTCAGTCGTCGGCGACGTGCCGGGTGGACAGGGAGTTCGCGAACGTGGCGCTGGGTTCGGTGTCGGCGTGGTCGACGGTGAGCGCGACGCCGCTCTCGTCGACGGAGAGGGTGACGTCGTCGACGCCGCAGTCGTACTCGCTGACGTGCTTGCCGGAGCGGCGCACGCGCAGGGATTCCTCGAGCAGGCCGGCGTCCGCGAGGATGTCGACCTTGCGGTAGGCCGTCGACTGCGGGAGGTCGCAGCGGGCGGCGATCTCGTTGACGGTGAGCGTGGCGTCGCGGGTGGCTTCCAGAATCGCGCGGCAGTCGGCGTCGTCGAGCGCGTCGAGGACGCTCTGGACGTCCTCGGCGTCGGTGTGCGTGGTGGGGCCGTCGTCGCGGTCGGTGCGGATGCCGGCGGGCAGCTGGCTCTGGCTCATATCTCGTAGGATGGACTCCGGGGGGAGGAGTGTGGGACCCTGCTATCGAGGGGGGTTTAAGTACGCCCGGGCGAGCAGGGGGCTCGGTGCCGAGCGGAGCCGGTCACGACCCCTCCTCGAGGACGTCCGCGAAGAGCTTGCGCTGGGCGGCGGCGAGGTGTTCGGTGAGCGTCGACGCGGTGATGTCGAGCTCGGCGGCGACGTCGGTGGCGTTGGCCTCGCGCGGCTGGGCGAAGTAGCCCATCTCGTAGGCGGTCCGGAGAGTCTCGAGCTGGCGGTCGGTGAGCTTCCCGCGGTCGACGAACACCGAGTCCCGCGGGGCGCCGCCGGTGGGCGCGCGGACGAGCCGCTGGATGTCGACGTCGCGGTAGCGGTCGCGGAACTCGCCGACGATGGTCTGGAGCTGCTCGAAGCTCTCGGCGTGGAAGACGACCTCGAGGTCGCCGGCGTGCGCGAAGAAGCGGTCGACCGGCGTGTCGAACTCGCCGAGGCAGACGCAGGGGCAGTCGGCGTCGGCGTCGTGGGCGACGCGGTAGAGGTGGCGGTCGGCGTACTCGAACACCGGCTCGCCGTAGTCCTCCGGGACTGCGTCGGCGTCGACGAGGAACTCCGTGACGCAGTCGGCGCCGTCGGCGGCCGCGACGCTCGTGGAGACGTCGCTGATGGTGGTGTTCGCGCGCTCGGAGAGGTCGGCGACGGGGCAGACCGCGGGCGCGGGGAACTCGAC
>NZ_WPCF01000026.1 GCF_009741975.1 Halobacterium sp. CBA1126
TGTTTTCTCGTCGATGGCGCACCCACACTGAAAGACGCCTGTCAGCGACACGGGCTCCGATTCCGATATGAAAAACATGGGAATCGGAATAGCGTAGAACGTGTCTTTCGAGAGATAAAAACGACGAACCTCCTCGTTCTCAAACTGTTTCAGCAACGCCAAAGCAGATACCGCCGACGATTGGCTCAGATCGTTCAGCTTCGCATGGAATCAGCTAATCTGAACACTACCCAGAGATATGGTGTTATAGAAACTATGACAGTGGTTTCTCACGCTTAGGTATATCCAGGCAGTTCTGCAGCGGTTCAACTCCGATTCCACATAGTTCGTCATGGGGACTGACTTCCAATAAAGTATAATTTAGAAGGTGGAACTAATAATCTACCCAAATAGTGATAATTCAAATCAGCGGTCTCGAGGCGGATCCGCGGCCCCACAGACCCCTCTCGACAGTCAGTCAGAGAGGGTGACACACGTCGGCCGAAGAGAAACCGACATCCAAACAAGCGCCCCCATTACAGCACTTGGTCGGAAATGATGTTCCGCTGAATCTCACTCGTTCCTTCGTAGATCTTCGTTATGCGGGCGTCGCGGTAGTATCGTTCAACTGGGTAATCGGAGACATACCCAGCCCCGCCGAAGACCTGAATCGCGTCATCGGCCACATCAACAGCATTCTCTGAGGCGAAAAGTTTCGCCATCGACGCAAACCTCGTAGCGAGTTGGTCATTTTCCGCTTCAATCTGGCTCGCAGCGCGATAGGTGAGCGAACGCGCTGCTTCAGTGTTTGCCGCCATATCTGCAATTTTGTGCGAGACGGCTTGGTACTCCTTGATCACTTTGCCACCCTGTTCACGTTCGTTCGCGTAGTCGACAGCGGCGTCAATCGCAGCTTGTGCAACACCAACAGCCTGTGCTGCGACGTTCGAACGACCAGACGCGAAGAAATCCATAAGCTGGTAGAACCCCTCATTGAGTTCACCGATAATGTTCTCCTCGGGAACCCGGACGTCGTCCAACTTGATCTCTGCGAGGTCAGAAGCCCGGATCCCGAGCTTGTTCGTGATCTTCGTCGGTTCGAACCCATCGGTGTCAGTCGGCACAAGGAACGCCGTGATCCCGCGATGGGGGTTCTCCGGGTTGGAACGGGTTTTAGTCATTACGACAGCAACGTCGGCGACTGAGCCGTTCGTGATCCACATCTTATCGCCGTTGAGGACGTACTCATCGCCGTCCTTCTCGGCGCGCGTTTCAATCCCTGCGACGTTTGAACCATGTGCGGGCTCTGAGATACAACTACAGCACGCGGATTCGCCATTCGCAATACGGGGAAGCCACTTCTCTTTCATCCATTCGTCGCCATACTCCTTGATCATATCCGAACCAAATCCACGAGAACCGACGGCTGAGCCGATACCCGGATCGGCACGCCAGAGCTCTTCAGTGACAATAATCGAGGAAAGCGAGTCCATACCGGGACCGCCATATTCTATCGGAATGCTCGGAGCGAGTAGGTCGAGTTCCGCAGCCTTCTCGATGATCTCTTTCGGATAGGATCCTTCCTCGTCGTGTTCTCGAGCGACGGGTTCAATCTCGTTTTCGCCGAATTCTTGGACCGCCTGACGGATTGCGCGATGCTCGTCTGAGAGGCGAAATCCCATACTATCAAATTCTGTCACCGGTGCTTAGTATTTTCGGCATGCGACTCGCTTCGCGGATTAACCCGAGGCTTTCGCGTGAACTACTTCGAGGTCACGCCCCGAGGCTTCCCCCCCTGATCCGCCCGTAGAAAGTCAAGCTTGGACAAGAGAATTTAAGCCCTTTCCATCAGTGTACTGAGCAACGTGGGGAAGTATACTAATGAGTAAAGTCACAAGTATGAAACAGGCTATCTCAACGGCCATTAGCGACGGTGATAGCGTCTATCTAGCAGGATTCACGCACCTAATCCCGTTCGCTGCCGGCCACGAGATAATCCGTCAAGAATACACGGACCTCGAGGTCGTGCGTGCAACACCAGATCTCATTTACGACCAGATGATCGCTGCAGGATGCGTCGGGAAAGTCACGTTTTCGTGGGCTGGTAATCCAGGTGTTGGAAGCCTCCGAGCGTTCCGTCGTGCCATCGAGGACGGCGTTCCGAATCCGATTGAACTAGAGGAGTATACGCACTTCGGGTTGGTAATGCGGCTATACGCCGGCGCAGTTGGACTTCCCTTTGTCCCGCTCAAAACGTTCTCAGGATCGGACTTACCCGCGGAAAATGACAATATCCGTTCCGTTCAATCGCCCTTTGGCGACGAGGAAGTGTACGCTGTCCCGCCGCTGAACCCCGACGTAGCTGTTGTTCGTGGGCAGAGAGCCGACGAGAACGGCAACGTGCACCTCTGGGGTATTCCTGGTGAACACAAAGAGGCAGCGCTGGCGTCGGACACGGTTATCCTGAGTGTCGAAGAAATTGTTGACGAGTCAGTCATCCGCTCGGATCCCAATCGGACTCTCGTAACAGCCGACGACATAGACTACATCGTTGAGGAACCCTATGGCTCACATCCCTCCTATGCCCAGGGATACTACGACCGCGACAACGATGCGTACCTGAACTGGGATGAAGTGTCTCAGACCCATGAGAGTACCCAGGAATGGCTCGACGAGTGGGTTTACAGCGTAGCGGACCGCGATGAGTACATCCGTAAACTGTCCAGCGACCGGTTGCTCGACTTGCAAACTGGAAATGCCTACTCAGAGCCAATCAACATGGGTGAGAACTGAATGAGCTACTCCGACACGGAACTAATGGTTGTGAAAGCGGCACAGGAGCTTCGAGACGGGGACTCGGTGCTCGTTGGCATCGGGATTCCCAACTTGGCAGCGAATCTGGCGAAGCGAACACACGCGCCGGACCTCCGGATGATCTACGAGTCAGGGACTATTGACTCCGACCCTTCAAGCCTCCCACTCTCTATCGGGGATCCTGTGCTGGCTTCGGGTGCGGCATCGATCGAGTCCCTGCACGGCGGCTTCAATTACTACCTGCAAGCAGGCCGAATTGACGCTGGATTCCTTGGTGGTGCACAGGTCGACAAGCACGGAAACATCAACTCCACTGTCATCGGTGATTATGACGACCCGGACGTTCGCCTTCCCGGGAGCGGCGGGGCCTGCGAAATCGCGAGCAACGTCGAACGAACCATCATCACCACATCCCACCAGCGCCAGCGCTTCCCGGAGGAAGTCGACTTTGTCACAAGCCCTGGCTTTATCGACGGCGAGGGAGGCCGCGAGAAGCATGGTCTTCAAGGGGGAGGCCCCGCGGCCGTCATTACGGATATGGCTGTGATGGGCTTCCAAAACGAGGAGATGGTTGTTGAGTCGATTCATCCCGGCGTCGATCGCGAGGATGTGCAGGAGGCGACTGGCTGGGATATCAAATTTGCGGGCGATGTTGATGAAACGGAACCGCCAACTGAAGACGAACTCCGACTGATCCGCGATGAATTGGACCCCGACGGGGTCTACCTCTAGTCGTTTTTCGGTCGGAATTTCGCACCGTAGCGGACAACACCTTCCTGCTCGTAGATGCGTCGAACCGTCGCCTCCACGCGGTCGCCGCGACCGAATTCATGCGGGTCACAGTCGGTAAGCATCCCAGGGACGCGCGCGCCCTCATCGAGTTCGATAAGGACCGCACCGATGGCATCCTCGGTGTTGATAAGCTCCGAGAATTCTGGCGGTTCTCCTCCTTCGATAACCGTGTGAGCAACGATCTCTCCGGTTCCCTCCGGTTCGACCGGTTCCAGGGCGCTGCCAGGGGCAGCACAGTTGATGCAGGCACCTTCCGGCGGGAACTTTGTCGCACCGCATTCTCCGCACTCGCCAATCGTCAACCGGTAGCGGCTGTCGAGATTCTGCCACCACGTCGGGACGCTGATATAAGCTCCCATCACTCATCACCTCCGTCAGGAAGAATATGCCCACGTTTCCGAAGGTACTCCGCGTAGGAGATATCAGTCGCCGCCCGATCAATCTCGACTGGCAGCAATCCCTCGATTGTGACGGCGTCAGCCCCGGCGCCGTCGCCGAAACCGATGACAGTCACGGGACTCTCGTTGTTCTCCCACGCTGAAATCAGGCCGAACAGCGGACTCGCCGCGCCGGTATCACCGAGCTCATCGGCATACTGGTACACAGTAGCGCCGTCAGCGACGCTTGCTGCACGACTAGGGATAGAACCATCGGGTGCTGTTGGCGCAATTGCCGCCGGTGGCTCCGCCAGTTTCTCGACTGCGCCGCCGATCACCGTCGTGTACGCATCGCGCTCGTAAGCGGTAGCATCGTATTTTTCAGTCGTTTCGGAGCCGCGTCGACGGAACCGCGTACCGGGGTACTCGCTCGTATATGTCGCTGTATCGACTACTTTCGCACCGTCGTTACCGACGAGTAATGCTACGGCTCCTGCACCTGCTGCGTGGTCGACAGCGTCGTCAGGCTCTCCCAGCGGGCAGTCGGCGGCAACGACGAGACCAGGTGTGTCCGCGCGGAGCGCAGCAACCAGTGCGCGCGTTCCGGCCCGTGTAGACTGACTATGGACCACTACTTCGGTTGAGCTGTCCAGTCCAAGAATCTCGGCGACTTGGACCCCAATATCACCTTCCTCTACTGGTGGCGTGGTCGTACCAAGTGCTAATGTTTCGATGTCCTCGCGTCCGTGGGTCGACGCAGCGAGCGCGTCTTTTGCTGCTTCGACAGCCATAGTTACTGCGTCCTCGTCACCGGCGGCCACGCGTTTCTCATGCACACCACGGGCTTGGAAGCCGTTCCATGCTTCGGCGATGGTGTCGGCAGTGATCCGGTATCGCGGAACGTACGCCCCGGCGCTTTCGATGGCACTCATGCCCATCCCTCCTCGTAGATATGAACGGCAACAGCGCCACCTGATCCTCCGACATTATGCGAGAGACCTCGTTCGAGGCCGTCAACTTGCCGATCACCGGCCTCACCCCGTAACTGTTTGAACACCTCGGCGCACTGTCCGGTCCCGGTTGCGCCGATCGGATGCCCCTTGGATTTCAGCCCGCCTGATAGGTTGACCGGCCGTTCACCATCCGGTTCAGTCGCTCCGGATGCGATGTACGGGCCCGCCTCTCCCTTCTCGCAGAAACCCAAGTCTTCGTAGGCCATTAGTTCAGCGATGGAGAAGCAGTCATGAACCTCCGCGAAATCAATATCTTCAGGGCTGACACCTGCTTCCTCGTAGGCCTGCTCTGCTGCATCCTCTGTCGCTGGAATACCAGTAATGGTTGGACGTTGGAACAGACCGACGGTTCCGCTGGCCTGTCCGCTTCCAGTGAGGCGGACTGGAGAATTAGTGAGCTCCTCTGCCACTTCACGAGACGCTAGTATGGCAACACTCGCACCGTCTGACGTCGGACAACAATCGTAGAGGTTCAGCGGATCGGCTATCGTCGATGCTTCCATCGCGTCTTCTAACGAGCAATCGAATCCGAGGTGTGCGTGGGGATTCTTTGCGCCATTTCCGTGGTTTTTCGCGGCGACCCGAGAGAGATGTTCCCGAGTTGTCCCATACTCGTCCATGTGTGCCGACGCCATTTGTGCATATACCCCAGCGAACGTTGTGCCGGCCATTCGCTCCCACTCTGTCTCCCCGGAAACACCGAGCCAGTAGCGGGTTTGTTCGCTACTCATGTCAGTCATGATTTCAACCCCACCTGCGACTGCGATGTCGGAAACACCGGCTCGGATAGATGTAAGAGCCTGACGGAGTGCAACGCCGCTCGCTGCACAAGCATTTTCGACACGGGTGCAGGGCGTCCCATCAAGTCCGACATACTCAGTGACAGCTGGGCCAGAAAGGCCGAGTTGACGACCTCCGACTCCAAGTGTCCCGATAAAGGCCTCATCTACTTCGGTGCGGTCGAAATCGCCATCAATGCTTTCGACGGCACTTTCGAACGCTGAGCCGAACAGCGAGCGATAAGATTCGTTGGGGAAGGTGCCGAATTTTGATTGGGCAGCCCCGACTACGTACACGTCTCGCATGCCAGAATGGATGCATTCATTAGGTAAATAATTTATCGTCGTAAATCGAAGTCAGCGAGGAAAACAATCCTCGCTTCAGTCACTTCCCGAGACGCGCTCCACGGATCTGAATCGGGGGAGCTGAGTCTGTGCGAGAATGAGCAGCATCGAGGCAACAACGACACCGATGCGTGGCGCCATCCCCGGCCAGACCATCGCAAGCGTGCCCAATAATACGAACATAGAACGGATACCGTAACTGAACGGCGACGGGATACCGAACGGCTTCGGTGCACAGTTCAGACCGTGAGTAATCGTGACTGCTCCGAGCAAGACGACGAGGCCGGATCCAGCAGTCATGAGATCGAACCCACCGGTTACAATCTCAGGATTATAGATAAACGTGAATGGGAGAATGAACAGTGGTAGTCCGAGCTTGAGTGCTTCCAGAGATGTCCGCCAGAAGTCTGCCTCCGCGATTCCAGCGGTAACGACTACCGCGATTGCAATTGGTGGGGTGATTCCTGAGAGGATGGCCGCATAGAAGACAAAGAAGTGTGCGGCTAGTGTTGGCACTGCGAAGTTGGTGATGATGGTTGGGGCGATGAGTAGTGCAACGATCGTATACGCTGCTACCGTCGGCATGCCTAGACCCAGAATGAGGCAAATAACCATCGCCAGAATAACGGTGAACAGCATTACACCACCCGCGATACTGACCAGTGCAATCGACAGTTTTCCGGGCATTCCAGTTGCGTTTAGCAAGTCAACAATACCGTTGACTGCTGCGATGATAACCGTGATCGGCGCAATCGCGATTGCACCGAACTTGAACCCAGAAACTGTGCTGTTGATCACATCTGAGACCGTCTCGACAGGGCTTGGTCCACCCTGCACGAAGCTCAGAAGAATGGGAACACCAGATCCTGTCAGAACCATCGCTCCGCAAGTGTACAGCGCGGAGGAAATGACCGTCCACTGCGCAATGCCGAGCGTGTAAAGCAGCACGGCAAACGGAACCCCGAAGCGCAGTGCTTCGATCACTGGATGATATCCGTCCGGGATTTCTTCGATGCGCTTTTCGAGATCAATCCCCTCCTCCGGGAGCTGTTTGATCGCCATGTAGTGGACACCGATAGCGACTGAGATGTAGAAGACAAGCGCGGGCACAATTCCCGCGACAAGAACGTCTACGTACCCAACGGAGGGAACGAGTGACGCCATCACAAAGGCTGCCGCGCCCATCACTGGCGGCATGATTTGTCCACCGGACGACGCAACGGCTTCAATACCGCCCGAAGTCTCGCTCTTCATTCCGCTTTCCTTCATTAGCGGAATGGTGAACGAGCCCGTCATTGCAGCATTCGCCGTCTGTGCACCGTTAATCGATCCGACGATGAGACTGGACAAGACGGCTGATTGGGCGACCCCAGACCGTAGGTACTTCGTCGTTCGATATGAGAGCTTCATAATCAGGTTGAACGCGCCGTATCCGCGCATTAGACCTGCATACAGCAAGAACATCGAGACCTTAACGGCGACAGTTTGTGTAATCGACCCGAAGAACCCGTCGAACTCCATCGTTAGCAGATTGATTATCTGACGCTCTCCAATCCCGCTGTGGCCGAATATTCCCGGGATTGCGTAGCCGAAGTATGCGTACGCGATCGCCGCGAGGACGACGCCAACAAAGGCTGTGCCGAACGCCCGATAGGTCAGGTAGAGCACGACTACCGCGAATACCGCACCGAGGGCGTACTCTCGCGGAAGTGCATACCCGATACGAAGGGTCTCTAGTACCTGGTAGTGCCACCACACGTAGGCGGGGCCGATAATGCTCATCGCTGCACAGAACCATAGCCAAAGCCGTTCGAGTAGGCTTCCCTCCTCTAAATCACGCAGTTGCTCAATAACGTAAATCAGCATCCCGCCACCAAGGAATACGGCAGCAAACTTCGCCCGTGGTACCTCTTGGTTCCAGGCGTACAAGACGATTCGTGCCCAGAAAAGTAGAGAAACAGCCGTGAGGAGGTTGTTTAGCAGGTGCTCGCGCTCAAATCCTAGCGGCGACCATACGGATGGTTCACTTTCTCTTTGACTCATTATAAACTATGGACGGTGTTGTGGCGAACTTTAGCCCTGGATTTCGCCACGCGTGTAGGCACTCATGTCGACGCCCTGCTCTTCAAGGAAGTCGTACGGACCTGCGTGGACCGGGTGATCTTCGAGGAAAAGCGAAGCCATCGTCTCCGGGTCGCTGTGGTCACGATAGGCGGGCTGTCCGTCTTGGATGGATCCGGCGTTCTCGTGGCTAATGCGCGCGAGTTCGTAGCCGACGTCTCGCGAAATCGAGGGACTCAGGAAGAACTGGAAGTCCGCACCGTAGACATCTATGGTTTCTCCGTTGAAGTCCTGGTTTTCCCAGCCGTAGGCCTCGATTTCGCTGTGATTGGTCCCACGGGTCGAATTGGCGCCTTCGATGAGCGAGTCACTCCATTCGACGGGGTGAAGATCGGCCCTGGCGTCGACTTCAGTTGCCCAGCCGGGGAGATTAGCGAATCCGGATCCGTAGCTGATTAACGCGTCGACGCTTCCCTCCTCGATTCGACCTGCGACCTGCCCCGTGCCAGCGTTGACGATTGAGTTGGAATCTTGGAGGTCACTCCAGATGCCAGCGTTCTGAAGCACTACTTCTGCCTGCGAGCGCAACCCCCACTGTGGCGGAAGTGGCCAGAAATTGCTCCCGACGAGGTCATCGGTTGTCTCGATCCCCGACCCGTCGACTGCGAGGATGTGCATGTGAAGCGTTGCGATAGAGAACAGCTGATGCGGAACTTCGTCTACTGGACGCTCCGAGAAAGGCGGTGCGTCCTGCAGCGCTGACGCGATGATGAAGTTCCCGCTGGTCATTGCTCGCACGTTCCCCTGATTGTACTGTCGGAGACTCGGGGGGTCACCACCGGTCTCTTGGTTGTTCCACCGGATTTCACCGGCGGGTTCGGTTTCTCCCGAGACTTCCTCAACAACGCGTTGGAGAGAGTTACTTGCCGAACCGGTCGTGGTAGTGGCACTCGGAATGCCGACGCCGATGGAGGTCGTCCCCCCCGCCACCGTCGCCGCCTCCACCGCCACCGCCACCGTCGCCGCTACCATCGCCGTTTCCGAGGCAGCCAGCTAGCGCGAACGTTGTTAAACCGCCCGATGCCATCAGCACATCCCGTCTGCTAACAGGAGGCATACATACCACCACATGAATGATTAACAATAAAGGTTTGGTACACTGGTTGTTTCCTCCCCCGTCGAAGCTGTGGGTTCCGGATAAAGAAGAAAACATGATTCGAGCGCACGCGTTCATTATCCCAAGTATTTGGTTCCTTAGACAACGGTCGTCGTAACGACTAAGAAGAACGACGCTTACGCACAAGTATGCAGCCACTAGAGGGCATTACCGTCGTTGATGCGACACAAGCCTTGGTCGGACCGTTCGCCACACAGACGCTCGGTGATCTCGGGGCTGAGGTTCTCAAGATTGAACATCCAACTCACGGTGACCTGACGCGTTCATTCACCCCCGAATACAACGAACTGTCGGCCTACTTTGTTAGCCTTAATCGGAACAAGCGAAGCCTCACACTCGATTTGACCAGTGATGAGGGCCAGGATATTCTCCACGAGCTGCTCGAAAAAGCGGACGTATTCATACAGAATTTCAGCCCAGGAGATGCTGAGAAATTTAATGCGGACTATGATACCGTCGCCGAACTGAACGACGAGATTATATACTGCGATGTATCCGGCTACGGTGAAGACAGCCCTTACAGCGACCAGAAAGCGTTCGATATTGTGCTGCAGGGCCGGTCCGGCATCATGGGCGTCACAGGAACCGAAGACCAGCCCGCACGTGTGGGCATCTCAGTATCAGACATCGCAGGGGCAATGACCTCTCTGTACGCGATTACGACCGCCCTCTATCACCGTGAGCGCACTGGAGAAGGCGAACACATCCAGTTAGCGATGCTTGACTCCAGTTTCCAGTTTCTACTATATCACGTCACAACCTTCTTCGCCACCGGAGAGAATCCCCAGCGGATGGGAACCCGCCATCCGAACTTGATGCCCTATCAGGCGTTCGAGACAGCAGACGGGTTCCTCGTCGTCGGCGTCATCAGCGAGGGACACTGGGAACCCTTCTGTCGTGCGATCGACCACGAGGAATGGCTGGCCCGTGAGGAATACGCCACATTCACCGACCGCGTCTCAAATCGGGCCGAACTCGACCAAGCTCTCGATGAGATTTTCGCACAACGAACGACCGAAGAGTGGATGGATCGCCTCAACGCGGAAGGGGTTCCGTCGACACCGCTAAATACGGTTGAAGACATCGTCAACGATCCTCATATTGAGGCCACCAACATGATTACAGAGATGGAACATCCCGATCTTGGAACGTTTCAGGCACCCGGTAACCCCGTGAATTTCGAGGGGCTTGAAACGGACACGAGCCAGGCCCCTCCAATGCTCGGAGAGCATACCGACGAAATCCTTGCGGAGCTGGGATACAGCGATGAGGAAATCTCCCGGTTCCAGAGCGACAAAGTCGTATGAGCAGCTAAGATATTCTGCGACTACTGTCCACTGGGACAGGATTGAGCAAGCCGTTGTACTGTTTCCGCCGTTGCTTGGGGAGCGTCACTGTCTTGTCCGGCACCGGTAGGTAGCAAACGAGCGTAACGTTTATCGGTATCCCCAATCCCTCTCAACCCATGCGGATCACAGTTATTGGTGCAGGGAGCATGGGCCACGGTATAGCACAAGTTTCGGCCGCTGCCGGCCATGATGTGACGTTGAACGACGTGGACCAAGAGCGTGTACAGGATGGGATTGATTCTATCGAGAGTAATCTCGCAGAAGGCGTCGAACGAGGGAAAGTTTCGGAGGATGAGCGCGAAACTACGTTAGAGAATATTGAGGGAACCGCAGACTTCGAAGTTGCAGTCGAGGCCGCGGATTTCGTGATTGAGGCGGTCCCAGAGGATATCGAACTGAAGAAGGACGTGCTCACGGATGCAGAGGAAATCGTCGATAAAAATGCTGTTATTGGGACGAACACGTCGTCGCTGTCCGTAACGGAATTAGCAAGTGCGCTTGATCATTCCGAGCGCGTCGTCGGTGTACATTTCTTTAATCCGCCGCACATCATGCCACTCGTGGAGGTTATTATCGCGGAACAGACTGACGAGCAAACGGAGCAGACCACCGTAGACTATGTTGAAAACCTCGGGAAAGAACCAGTTGTCGTCCATGATACTGCCGGATTTTCTTCTTCCCGGCTTGGCGTTATCCTAGGGTTGGAAGCGATGCGGATGGTCGAAACCGGGGTAGCAAGTGTTAACGATATCGACACGTCGATGCGGGAAGGATACAACCATCCGATGGGGCCGCTGAAGCTAACCGACGTAGTCGGGCTCGACGTCCGCCTAGATATTGCGGAATACTTGACCGAGGAGTTAGGTGAGCGGTTCCGCCCACCGCAGATTCTCCGTCGAAAGGTCCGCGCCGGTAAACTTGGGAAGAAATCTGGGGAGGGATTCTACGTCTGGGAGAATGGTGAAGCTGTCCGGCCTGCTGGGGAGGATCACCGATGAGCGAGTTTGATGAATACGAAACGGTGACTGTTGAGTTCGGTACGATTGCCGAGCGCGTCGCTACGCTTACGATCAGCCGGCCGGATGCACGGAACGCGCTGAACGGAACGGTTCGTTCGGAAGTTAAGATGGCGATTGATGTATTGGAGGAGACTGATAGGGACGTCCGCGTGCTAGTGATTACAGGCGACGACGAAGGCGGTGCATTTGTTGCGGGGGCGGACATTAGCGAATTTCGGGAACGCGATCAGTTCGACCAGCGGGAAGCGAGCACCCGGCCACGCATTTACGAGCGTGTCGCAGATTTCCCGCTCCCTGTTATCGCCGCGGTCAACGGTCACGCACTTGGCGGCGGGTGTGAACTTTCGCTGGCCTGTGATATTCGTATTGCCAAGGAGGGTGCAAAGCTCGGCCAGCCTGAGATCAACCTCGGTCTTATTCCCGGCGGTGGCGGTACCCAGAGACTGCCACAAGTGGTTGGGATGGGACAGGCGATGAAGCTTACACTGTCCGGAGAGCTGGTAGACGCTACGGAAGCTGAAGAGATTGGTCTCGTTGAGGAAACCCATCCTGAAGGTGAGTTTGAGGAACGTCTCTCGGAGTTGGCGGGAACTATCGCAGAAAAGAGTCCAAAAGCCCTCGAACACGGTAAGCGTGCCCTATCTGCGAGTACGGAGATGAATTTAGATGCTGGTTTGGACCACGAATTAGAGTTGTTCACCTCTCTATTCGCTACTAAGGACATGCGGGAAGGTATTGAAGCGTTCTATGAGGATCGAGATCCAGAGTTTACCGGCGAGTAGCCATCGTTTGGGACTGGTGCGGTGGGCCACTCTTGTTCTGCCGTATTGAATCTTTAACAGCCTGCGTCTTGACAGATGCCAGTGGCCAAGAGGGTGTTGACGCTGAATTTGGTTGAGTACGACCGCCATTAAACCGCGGACGTTTCTTTGAGATGAGGGAACGTTGCTACAAATGATCTAATTCCGGATAGATGATCGGGGGAGGTGGACAGCATCGACAGGCGTTTCTAAATGGGAAAACTCACATACCTACAAACTACTGTTAGAGTATGAACGACGATACACCGGACCGGACAAAGGCCGACGAGATTGAGGTACCGATCAAGAGCCTCGGAACTGCCTTCACAATTATCGACACGCTGAAAGAGAATGATGGCGGTCGGGTCACCGAAATTGCGGCGGAGACTGGGTTGTCGAAGAGTGCGGTCCACAAGCATCTCACGACCTTAGCAGCACATGGATACGTCGTCAAGGAAGGTGACCGATACCAGTTAGGCCTTCAGTTTCTGGATCTCGGGGGCTACGTTCGAGACCAGTTCCCGAGTACCAATATTATCAAGACGAAGGTACGAGAACTCGCCGTTGAAACAGGAGAGGTGGGGCAGTGTATGACTGAACAGCATGGCAAATCAGTCGTTCTTTATCGGGAAGCTGGAACTAATGGGGTCCCCTCACGAACGCGGCCGGGCACACAGATGTACTTGCACCAAACCGCGTCTGGGAAAGCAATTCTGTCACAACTCCCGATTGAGCGTGTTGACGAAATAATCGACCGACATGGCCTTCCCCGTGCGACAGAAGCCACTATCACAGACCGTGATGCGCTGGTCGAAGAACTCGAAACGATTCGGGAACGTGGTGTCGCCTATAGTGTCGGGGAAAGCACACGAGGGCTCTATGCTGTCGCTGCACCTATGACTAAGCCCGATGGAACAGTACTTGGTGCGATTGTCGTTTCTGGTCCGAACCACCGAATGCGTGGGGCGCCAATGGATGACGAGTACCCTGATCTCCTTTTGAGCCTCGTTAATGAGATAGAGCTCAATATCGCCCACTCCTAATACTCCAATAACAACAGGCCTATCTTTGGATACCGGATTTACCTGAATCAAGGTGCTAAGGTGCCTTCCTCAATAAACGAGCGTAGTGGGTGGTTAACGCGGAGAATACAGCGCTGTACAGTTCTCAAGCACCGTACAGTCCACAGACCGACGAAATCGAAACAATCCCGGTACGGATGAGTGATTCAATTCTGTTTCTGGTTAGGAAAACCGGATACATATATTGTGCATGGCCAAAATGAAAATTCCAGATATTATATGGTGGATATAGCGCACATATGTATATTACTGTACGGTTAAACCGACTACAAGGCATAGATAGAGGATCTAAATGAAATTTTCCCATATATGAGGTGGTTAGCCTGCGATCTGCTATACACTACTCATCTCCGGCTCCTCCAATAGGATTACGACCATACGGTTGTAATGGAAATGTATTAGTGAGTCTCAGGCCGCTGTGATTACAGCCATATGGTTGTAATTGGATATGGGGTAGGGAAACCTAGAGATCCAGTATCAAACTCTGCCCGCTAAGATATCACCTACCAGGGGAGGGAAGAAACACATAACGCAACGATAATGCGCCTATCGTTATAGGTAGCGGATATCTTTAGCTGATAGTAGAATAGTTGTATTTTCACCCAGATTTATATTTATATTTGGTTTTTATTCTGGAATCGCCGAATAGACTGTATCTAAAGCAATTATCCCCCTGTTTCCTAATAAGAAACCGGGGCGGTTGTTCTTGGTACCACACGACAAGAATACGATCCCAAATACACTAGTTACAGCACTCTTCTGAGGCCCAGAGCCTCCCACGAATCCTCCATGACGTCGTGTTAGTAGTAACTAACAAGCAATCTTCCTGTTCGAGGGTCGATTGTACCACGTTATCGATGATTACCAGCATTCCAACATCGAAAACCCGTGGCGTTCACAGGTGAGGTTGTCACAAAATGGCTACAGCACTTCCTGTAACCACTTTTTCGCCGTCTTGATTTATGACCGTGACATCTGCTTCGACGCGTGTTCCTTCATCTGTCTCGCTTACTGCTGTTATCTCAACTGTGGTAGAGAGCGTATCTCCGGGCCAGACCTGAGCGTTGAATCGTGTCTGGTATTCGTCGAGGTACTGGAGACCAAGAGCTTCGCGGACGGAGCGTGAGGCGACCCCTGCTGTGAACATTCCCTGTCCAAACACGGAATCGTAGCCCGCCTGCTTCGCGTGTGGTTCGTTGTAGTGGATTGGGTTAAAATCGCCACTCGCGCCAGCGTACTTCACAAAATCCACCCGGCCAACGTCCTCAACAGTATGCTCGAATGAATCGCCCACCGTAAACTCGTCAGTCATTCTGACTCACCTGAGATAGCTCCTCCCGTCTCGATACGAGTATTATACGCCGACAGCACATGTTCACCAGCTTTGTCCATGAACTCTGTACATAGGACGGCAAACGTCATGGTCCCACCATTGCGGCCTTCCCGCTGGTAAATCTCTTCCATGGTGGTATCCCCAACAAGGACATCGCCTACGTAGAGTGGACGGTTATACTCGTACTTCTGTTCACCGTGAACCACGCGGGCGCGGTCAAAGCCGAGATCGAATCCTAGGCTATAATCGACGCCCTCGGGACGATAACGAGGGAAGTACGATGTCCGTGGAAACGTAGGTGGCGCGGGAATCGTTTCGTAGCCGGCTTCTTCTGCGGCAGTCTCGTCAAAGTAGATCTCTGCCGGATCGTGGATCGCACGCGCGAACTCTGCGACTTTCCCGCGCTCGACCTCAAAGTCTTCGACCGTTCGATACGTCTCGCCGATAGTCTCCCTCAACGTTTCGATGGATTTCGATGGCACAGTCGCTCTTCTCGTGTATTGCAACAAAAATATACCTGATCCAGCCCAGAATAATTCATAATAGCATCTCACTTTTACCCACCGATATACGTGGAAAAACCAGAGACAGCGCCCGGACAGACTGCACTCGAACTACTAGCTGAACGAAACTGTCACCGGGCACTTCGCCGAGAGCATCACTGACTGCGTCGTGCTCCCGAACAAGACCTTCCCAGTCGGACTCCGCTTGCGGCCGCCCATTACGATACTGTCAGCGTCGATTTCGCCAGCAATAGCTAGGATCTGCTTCGCGACGTCGCCGTGCTCACGTCGCTTCGACACCGCCGCGACGCGCGAATCCAGGTAGTTCTCAACGGTTGCAACGCTATCCGGATAGTCGTATTCGTCCCACACGTCCTCGGACTTGACTTGTCCACCCTCACCCGTGACGTCAAACTCTTCGAAGACGTTCAGAATGACGACATCGACCGCTTCCTCGGCATTCGGAAGGTTCGAAGCGATCTCCGCCGCTTTCATCGCTCGTTCCTCGCTCTTTCCTACCGGGAGTAGTACTTGGTACACATCACACATGCTCACAGTAAGTTCTAATAAAAATTTACTCTGCCAGACGGGTTGCGTTTACCGAAGACCAAGAGAGAACCGGCTAAGTTTGGGCTGGCGGTGCTCAAGAATCGCGTTGATTGCGGCACCGGGATTTCGCGAATCAAGATAGTCCCGCCGACCGCTTAACAACCTCATCTTCTCGTGTTCGGGACTACTTGCTTTTCTCTCGTCGAGCACACGGAATCTCTGTCTTGGGACTCGGGTTTAACGTAATGCCAGAAGTCTCCAACTGCACAGTCATCTTCTCGTCACGAAAAGGACGATATTACCCTCTGTATACGCCTATTTCTCTTTTGCGTCGATGGCTTCGACGAGCAGTTCGGTGACGTCCGTGATTTCGATGTCGTCCTCGTAACCGCCGGTCTTGCGGCCGTCCTCGTACATCGTCATGCACATCGGGCACGCGACGACGAAGCGGTCGACGTCCGGGCCGGCGTCCGTGTCCTCGAGGGCCTCCCGAATGCGCTCCTCGCTGGGCTTGGTCTCCTCGTCGAAGTCCATCCAGAGGCCGCCACCGCCGCCGCCACAGCAGAACGACTCAGAGCGGTTGCGCGGCATCTCGTCGAGCGTGACGCCCGTCGCGCGAACGACCTCGCGGGGCGCCTCGAACTCGCCGTTGTACCGCCCGAGGTGACAGGGGTCGTGGTACGTGACGGTGTCGTTCAGTTCCGTTCCCGTGAGGCCGAGCGCGCCGTCGTTGACGAGGTTCTCGACGACCTGCGTGTAGTGGTAGACGGAGTCACCGTCCTCGAAGCCGAACTGCTCGTACTCGTTCGAGAAGGTGTTGTACGAGTGGGGGTCCGTGCAGACGATGTTCTCGTAGTCGCAGGACTGGAAGGCTTCGATGTTCTCCTCGGCGACCATCTCGTAGAGCCCCTCTTCGCCGACGCGGCGGATGTCGTTGCCGTCGTTCTGTTCGTCCTCGTAGAGGATGCCGTAGGAGACGCCCGCCTCCTCGAAAACCCGTGCTAGAGAGCGCGCGACGTGTTGGTTGCGCTCGTCGTAGCTGGGGTAGTCGCCGACGTACCAGAGGTACTCGACGGACTGCTCGCGGGCGTCGGGCACCTCGAAGTCGAGGTCGTCGGTCCAGTCGGGGCGCTTGCGGTCGGGGTCGCCGAACGTGTTGCCCTTCTGGAAGACGTTCATGACGGCCTCCTCGACGTTCTTGTTCATCTGCCCGGACTCCGTGAGCCGGCGGTTCATCTCCGTGAACTGGGTGACGTGCTCGATGTCGACCGGGCAGGCGTCCATGCACGCCATGCAACTCATGCAGGACTCCATCGTCTCGGCGTCGACGACGGAGGTGCCGCCGTCCGCGACGATGTCGACCTCCTCGCGGTCGCCCGCCTCCAAGCCTTCGCGGTAGGCTTTCAGGTCGAGGATGACGTCGCGGGGGTCCAGCGGGCGGCCCGCGGCCTTCGCGGGGCAGGCCGATGAACAGCGCCCGCACTTCGTGCAGGCGTCGTGGTCGAGCAGCTGTTTCCACGTGAAGTCCTCGATGTCGGAGGGGCCGATTTCCTCGGGGCTGGCGTCCTCGGGCACCCGGGGGAGCCGTTTGCCGGCGTCCTCGTCGCGGGTGACGAGGTTGGCGTAACTGGAGAGCATGTGGAACGGCTTGGCGTAGGGGACGCTGGCGACGAACGCGAGCGCGAGCAGCGCGTGACTCCACCAGACGACGGGATACGCCGCGGCCGCGGCCTGCGGGGTGACGCCCGCTGCCTGCAGCACGTCCTTGACGAACCAGCCGACGAAGGAGACGGTTTCGAAGGAGACGTCGCGGGTCGCGCTGGTACCGAGGATACGGACGCCCTCGGTGAGGTAGCCGCCGACGCCGAGCAGGAACAGCGTCCAGACGAAGAGGTCGTCCTCGGTGCTGGTGTGTTTGCCCCAGAGGCGACCGTACTGGACCCAGTAGCGGCGGTAGATGGCCATGCCGACGCCGACGACGAACAGCAGCCCCATGGCGTCCGCGACGAACGAGTACGCGAGGTAGAAGTCGCCGACGAAGAAGGAGGGCTGGCCGAGCACCAGCGTCCAGAGGTCCATGTCGATGCCGAGGATGGTGGTGGCAATCAACAGCGAGAGGAACCCCCAGAGGATGAACGTGTGCATGAGGCCGGCGTAGAGGTCGCGGTCGAACTGCTTCTCGTTGGAGGCGACGAGTTTCGCCGCGGTGAGTACGCGCGCGGGCAGGTCGGTGAGTCGCTCTCTCGGGTCGTCGGCGCCGCGGGCGTAGGTCGCGAATCGCTGGTAGACGCCGTACAGGAAGATGGCGACGGCGACGGCGGCGAGGTAGTAGAACAGCGCCTCGCCGACGTGGCCGATGCGCCAGAACGTGGGCCGCGTCTCAACCCCGGCTTGCGCTAACATGTACGAGGGCATATCTCAAGGCCCGTCGACCACTCACATAAAGATTGATACAGTGCTATCTCAGTCGGCTCTACCGAGTTACGGAAAGTTCGAGGTGAACGCTTCGCGCTTTAGCGCAGGGAGAGCCTTAGACGCTCGGCGGCTCGCCGCCGAACTCTTCGATGAGCGCGGGCACGACGTCGAAGAGGTCCCCAACAATACCATAGTCTGCGATGTCGAAGATGGGCGCGTTCGGGTCGGTGTTGACCGCGATGATGGTCTCACTTGCCTTCATCCCGGCGACGTGCTGGACCGCACCCGAAATACCGATGGCGAGGTAGACGGTAGGGGTGACCTGCTTGCCGGACTGGCCGACCTGGCGGTTCTTCGGCAGCCAGCCGTTGTCCACGATGGGGCGCGAGGACGACAGCGTCGCACCCGTCACTTCCGCGAGCTCCTCGACGAGTTCGAGGTTCTCCTCCTCCTCGATGCCGCGACCGATCGAAACGAGGAACTCCGCGTCGCCGATGTCGACGTCGCCGCCGCCGACCTCCTCGAAGCCCTTTACTTTGGACCGGACAGCATCCTCGTCGACGTCCACGTCGAACGCCGTAATCTCGGCGTCGCCGACGCCCTCGGCGGGCGGCCACTCGCCGCCACGAACGGAGACCGCGAACGGGCCTTCGGCGACGTCGACGGTCGTCTCGACCTTCGAGCCGTACATCTCCCGCGTGACTTCCAGCGTGCCCTCACTGTAGTCGAGGTCGACCGCGTCGGAGACGTACGGGCGGTCGAGCCGCGTCGCGACGGCGGGCGCGTAGTCGAGGCCGTTGACGCTGTTGGGCACCACGATGAACTCCGGTTCGAGGTCGCCGGCGAGCGCCGTGAGCGCCTGCACGTAGACGTCGTGGTTGAACTCCGCGCCGTGCGCGACTGTGTGGATCCGGTCGACGCCCTCGCGGTCGAGCTCTTCGGCGAGCGACTCGACGTTCCCCGAAATCACGGTCGCGTGGAGGTCCCCACCCGCTTCGTCGGCGAGTTCGCGGCCCGCCGAGAGCAGTTCGAGGCTGACGTCCCGCAGGTCGCCGCGACGGTGGTCGGCGACGACGAGCACGTCGGCGCTCATTCGCCGACCACCCCCTTCTCGCGGAGGACGTCAGCGAGCTTCGCGGCCTGCTCGCCCGCGTCACCCTCGAGGTACTGGGCGTCGCTCTCGGTCTCGGGCTCGTACATCGCCGTGACATCGAGGCTGCTCGCGACGTCGTCGGCGCCGACTCCGAGGTCGTCGAGGCTCTGCACGTCGATTTCCTTCGATTGGGCCTGCCGGATGCCCCGCAAGCTGGCGTACCGGGGTTCGTTGATGCCCGTCTGGATGGCAAGCACCGCGGGGAGTTCGACGTCCGTGAGCTCCTCGATGCCGCCTTCGAGCTCGCGGCGGACCGAGGCGACGCCCTCGTCGAGGACCTTCTCGGTGTCGAGGGCGTTCACGACGGCCGCCCACTCGAAGCCGACTGTTTCGGCGAGTGCGACGCCGGTCGCGCCGAAGCTGTCGTCGTTGGCCTGCACGCCCGACAGCACGATGTCCGGGTCCTCCTCCTCGACGACTGCGCCGAGCAGCTCGGCCTTCGTCTCGACGTCGAGCAGTTCGACGTCCTCGATGGCGTCGTCCCAGACGCGGACCGCGCGGTCGGCGCCCTTCGCCAGCGCCATCCGAATCGTCTCCTCGCTGCGCTCGGGGCCGATGGTGACCGCGACGACTTCGACGTCGTCGCCGGCTTCCGCAAGCTGGACGGCTTCCTCGACGGCGTAGTCGTCCCACTCGTTGAGGTCGTAGTCGAGGTACGTCTCCTCGATTTCCGTGCCGGAAATCTCGAAGTCGTCCTCGACAGTAGCGACCTCCTTGACAGTGACAAGTACCTTCACACCACAGCGGAATTCTGCTGTATTGTTAAGTTTTACTATTAAATGTAGGGGTGAGATACATCCAGTGTGCACCGGCAGAAGAGTTATTTAGATGACTGGTTCTGGGGGCGTGTCATCCACTCGCTAGCCTGGGGTTCTGTTGGATCAGTGGGGACTTCAACGAGTGTGGGCCCCTCACTTTCAACCGCTTCGGCGACCGTCTCCTCGATCTCGGTTGACGTTTCCGCGTTCATTACCTCGATTCCCATCCCTTCGGCGATGAGGTCGAACGACAAAGATGCACGTGGCCATCCGTACGTCATATCTTCTAAGCCGTAACTTCGTTCAGCTTCCTCGCTGATGATCGCGTAGTCTTGATTTGCGAATACGACTACGGTAACGTCGATATTTTCGGCTGCTAGAGTATGCAATTCGTGAACACACATTAGTAGACCACCATCACCAGTCAAGGCTACTACGTCGGAATCTGGATTTGCGGTCTTCGCACCGATAGCAGACGGGAGACCAGTTCCCATGGTTGCCCATGACCCGGGGTTAACGTAGGACCGTGGACCGAACGCAGGGAATGAGACAAGCGTCCAGAGCCGGAACCCGCCAGCGTCTGCAGTAACGATGGTGTCTTCCGATATCGCGGATCGCACCGATCGTAATGCTGTCGGCGAGGTAAGCGGTGGTTCATCTCCGTCAATTAACTCCTTGATTCGGTTTTCATCTGAGTTTCGCGCGGTGCGTGCGCGTTCGGCGCCCGTTCCCTCTTTCTGGGGCACTTCATCAGACAGCATGGAAAGTGTCGTATCTGCATCCGCGACCAACGCAACGGATGGTTCATAGCCAGTTCCAATATCGTTCGGGTCAAGCGTGACGTGAATCAGATCTTCCGGGACATCGAGACTCCATTGACCGGTTGATACGGCGTCGAAGTCAGTTCCGACGGCTAGCGCCACATCTGATTCAGCCAACACTTCGGCCACTTCAGGGCTAGTACCCCCGCAAAGGACACCGGCAGAGAGGGGATGATCTTCCGGGAATCCACCTTTCCCTTTGTATGTCGTTAGCACTGGCGAGCTAAGACGCTCTGCAAGAGCAAGGAGGCTATCTGTAGCCCCCGATGCGCGAACCCCGCCGCCAATGACAATAACCGGTTCGTCAGCATCCGCGAGGAGACTAGCAGCCGTATCTACAGCATCAACATCTGGCTGTCGTGGTTTTGGAGGGGTAGTATCTGATGGTGCCGCTTGCGGCACGTCCATCGTGAGGAAGTTCTTAGGAATGCCCACGCGGACTGGGCCCTTTGGCGCGGTTCGAGCAGTCCGAACTGCTTCGGCAACAATCGGCGCTGCTGCTTGTGGTTCCTCAACGAGGTAATTCTCCTTCACCACGTTATCATAGGTATCTGGTGGTGTTTCATGAATTCCGTCACCACCCCGGACCTCTGGTTCGGTTTCGACGGCAATATGGATTAACGGGGTACAGTCATTTAATGCATTCTTCAGTCCGTTCATTGCATTCATATCACCTGGCCCAGGGATGACAACCGTACCCGCAACTTCACCACTTGACTCAGCATATCCCCATGCATTATGAGAAACCGCAGTCTCGTGGCGCGCCATAACGAACTCGATCCCAAATTCATTCATGGCCTTATTCAGCGGGAGCGTCTGCTTGCCTGGGATGCCGAAGATAGTTTCGACACCTTCCGCCGAAAGGCGCTTGACTACCTCATCACCAACAGTCATACAACACCCTCTGTTTTCGGAAGCTCACGGGCATCAGCTTTCAGTTATCTGGTAGAGTATAAAAAACCTAGTCCCAGATGGACGCGGTATCCTCTCCCTACTCGATCGTCAAGGAAAAGGCCTCAGCGCCTCAGTTCAGGTAATTTTTTGTACCACGTTACTAAATAGCACGTGTATGAGTAACACAAGCAGCGAGCGGAGCCCGCAGTACTTCGTGGATTCCCTCCAACAGTACGTTCTTGCGCCGCTGTCAGCGGCTACACACCTTGTCAACCAGGAACGCAAGGAAGTGAACGTCGAACAGGAAGCATTTGAGAAGTTCCGTGAGCGTCTTGAGGGAATCGACCCGGCGCCGACGCCACCAGACCGAGCGATGCGGATTACTGGTCGCACGTCCACGACCAACCGAGTCAACCGCGTTCGCACCGCTTACCGAGAAACTGTTCTGAGTATCCCACATTACGATGACGCGTACGGCGAATCGCTCGTCGAACATTTCGCCAACGAGTTCGGCGCAGCTGTCGCTGTAAATATCCGACCCGAATCGTCGGTGTCATTCACCCTACCGTACAAGAACACACTCGAGGCAAGGGCAACGCAAGCGATTCGCAAACGCGAGGAATTCGTCAGGATCCTCGAAACTGAAATCCAGTCAGTTGAATCGGCGCGGGCCGATCTCTTGGAGGTCTCCGCTGCGCTCGACACAACGATAATCCCGGAATGGCACCACGAGTCGTTTACCGAACAGCTAGATACGGTTGCAGAGCGCCGCCAGCAAACGATTCAAGAGCGTGGCTCTCTTCCCAAAATTGACCACCACTCCCTGTGTGCATACCTCTATGAGGACAAACCATGGACGTATCCGGTGCTAACCGCGGTCGCACGGACGCGAGAAGTAGTCAGTCTTGAATACTCAACGAATCCCGAAACAACAAGTTCTGCACGTGGTTGACTTCAACTCGCCCTGAAGTCAGGAGTAGTGACGCCGAACCGGGGATCCGTCCCGTCCCCCTAATCGGGGCAGAGGCCGAGTTCACTGACAAGCCCCGTGCCATCGTGCGCGGGGCAGTTGACAGATAGGACAGTGCTGTCCAAGGCAAAGCACAGGGACTATAGTTAATTGGCTGTCTGGTTCAATTAAATCCTAATGAGTTTTCGAATCGAGATGCGGAAAGAAATAGCGGCGTTATGGGGTGGTGGGAAAGGAATCTCGCTTGCCGCAGTTGCGATCGGCTGGGGGCTATTAAACGGTGGACGGATGGTGTATCCCGTCATTATTCCATATCTTCAATCTGATTACGGCCTCAGCCTCACGGTCGCCGGCTTTCTCGTGACTGTGTTATGGTTTTTTGCTGCGATCGGTCAATTACCCGGCGGAATACTCGCAGACCAATACGATGAACGCAAACTCATGGCTGCGAGCGTGATTGTCGTTGCGGGCGCCCTTAGTCTCGTTGTCACGTCCTCGTCGCCAGTCATCTTGTTTCTGGCAACCGCTGTTTGGGGATTAGGCCACTCACTGTACCCAATTGCTCGAATCACGATTCTCTCGAAGCTCTACACGCAACGTCTTGGCAGCGCACTCGGCGTCACAATGGCTATGGGAGACATCGGTCAGACTGCCCTCCCACCGGTTGCCGCCATTCTCGCCGCGTCAATCGCCTGGCAGGCTGGACTCGGATTTATCCCCCCGCTACTGGTCATCTCTGGAATTTTAATATATGCTACGTCGCCACAACAGGACTCGGCAACGGACTCGGGAAAGTCGCAGTCGTTGCGGGATGCTGTTGGTGTCTTCGCGGAACTTCGAGACCCGGCGCTTGGATTTATCACTGTCATCTTCTTCCTGTATATGTTTATCTGGCAGTCATTTACCGCATTCTACCCGACTTACCTCACGTCAGTGAAAGGACTATCCTCGCAACAGGCGAGCATTCTCTTCGGACTCTTCTTTGCCGTCGGTGTTCTCGTAAAGCCGCTCTCCGGGACAGCCTATGACCGAATCGGAATTCGTCGGTCACTTATCGGTATTCTGCTGCCAGCGAGCGCGGGCTTCTTACTCCTCCCGTTTATAAATGGCATCTGGCTACTCGTTGGAGTTACTGCGCTTATTAGTACTATGCTCGGAGCTGGGGCGATTACCCAGTCATTTATTGCAGAAGCGTTCACCGAGGAGATGAAAGGAACGGGACTAGGTGTTATTAGAACGCTCACGGCATCACTAGCGGCTACTGGCCCGGTTATCTTCGGCGTGGTTGGTGACCATGGCTATTTCGATACAGGCTACGTCGTTCTTTCTGGCGTGATGCTTATCGTTATTGGACTCACCTACCGAATGCCCAACGGAAGCGATCGGTGACGTCCTCCTCAAGGTTCATTCCCAGTATTCACGCCAACCACCTCCCCGAAAGGGTGGGTTTGTCAGTGAACTCCCGCTCTGGCTACTGCTCGTGGCGGGCTTGAAACTCAGTATTCAACTCCATCTTACTGACCTCCCATTTTCGAATACCTTCTCTAGTATTGAGGAATACAGTATCGAACGTGGTCCGATCAAGATGTTCAGGGAGTCTACATTAAATACAAACTTTTATTAAATATTGTCTGGGTCTATGAGATTAATGCTAGACTATGTCGACTTAGATGCGGATCTCTCGGAATAAGAGCGAATGATCCAAGAGGCGGCTCGAGAGTTCGTCAGCGAAACAGTTCAGCCAGATATTGGTGAAGCAGATTATTAGCACCAACGATGCACCAGCGGCTGTCGGAGCGTATAGTCAGGCGACAAGTACGGGTGATCTGATTTTTACAGCAGGTCAGCTACCACTCACGAATAACGGGGAACTTCTCGATGAGGCCACGGTGTCGGAACAAACTCGAAAGTGCCTCGAAAATGTTCAATCGATACTTACCTCGGAGGGAGCGTCAATGACTGATGTGCTCAAGACGACAGTGTTCCTCGATGATATCGACGACTTCGAGGAGTTCAACGAGACTTACAGCACTTTCTTCGACGACAAGGCACCCGCGAGAAGTGCTGTTGAGGTTGGACAAGTACCAAAAGGAGCAGCAATCGAGATTGAAGCGATAGCCGTGGTGGAGGATTGAGAAATGTCGTCACACTAATGAGCGCCGGTATTCGACTGCATCTTCCTCAAATTCCTACGATTGGCGATGGGTGAACGAGTACATCAACGAATCAAAGCGGGTGTAGACCGTTCGACGGAAGAACGTCCTCTTCAAGCATTTGTATAGGTTCGGCGCGAGAACACTTGAGCGGAAACACGCAGTCGAGATCGACTTGACTGAATACGAGTTGGATATATACCTGAATGAGACAAAAATCGTCTACGCGAAGAAGCACGAAGATCTCTGGGTGACGTTCGTTGAGGAGGCTGTCGAACGTGCCATCTATCCGGAGGTGAAAGGGACGCCAGAACTCTCGAAAGCAGAATTCGCGGAAAAGATCCGGGATCCCGACTTAGTGACCCTTTCAGTCTTGGAGCGTAGCGACTGTTCGGCCCGCTTCCTCGGCCTCTTCGCTCCGCGACATATTGTATGTCGCGAGCGCTTTGTCAACCGCTTGATCAAGACTCATTAATCAATCGAATCTAGGTTCTGCTCCCGTATAAACGCTTGCGTCAATCGATCTGTTCTAGTGCTTCGGTAGCTACGTCACCGAGCTCTCCCGCCTCGATGTGTGAGTACCGTTCCCGGACCATCTCCTCTGAGTTGTCGAGATATCGAGCAGCGACTGTATACCCAAACGCGCGGACGAGCACCTCCCCCATTCCACGTCGACCACCGTGCGGAGCAAGGTAATCGTGTTTCGGATGGTCGATGTCGATCTCCGCAGCCTCCGAGAGCCGTTGGAGAATCGACCGTGCGCCGTCCGTCGTGATTGACGGCGGCCGGATATCCTCATCGAGCGCCAGCAGGAGGTCGCGAGCGTACTCATCACGCCGCTCAGTAATTGCTTCTGGGCGTTCCCCTCGTTCGCCTAGCTCTTCCCGAACGAGCTCTGCGAGCGTCCGTTGGTCGAACGTCGGAAACACCGGCCAGCGCTCCGTCGGTGGGTCCATCAGCTGACGGAAGCTCCGCAGCGGCGAGATCACCGGGTCGGGGAGACTCGCGGCGTCCCACTGCTGTTTCTTCCGGTAGACGTCCATACTGCCGTCGTCGAGGGAGAGGTCCTCCCAGCGGACGCCGCGCCGGCGCGGGTCGTTCGGATCGCGGAGGAGTTCGCCGACGCGGACGGCGGTGTACGCGAGGACGAACACCAGAGCCCGGTCACGAGCCGCCTTCAGCGCCGCGTAGCGTGCTCGTTGCTTGTCGAGGGAGTCAGTATCCTCTGGGAGTGTCGTGTACGCCTCGACGACGTCGCGAGCCTGTTCGTCGACGTGGCGGGTGAGGGCGTGGCGCTGTTCGGACGTCCAGGCCTGCTGGTCGCCGGGCTTGCGGCCGTCGTCCTCCGGCAGCGGCGCCATCGCACTCGCCCGTTGCGCGTAATGGGCTTCGAGATATCCCTCGTTGACGCACCAGCCACACCAGGCAGAGATATAGCGGTAATAGGTTTGGACGGTGTTCTGTTTGAGGCCACGGTCACCAGCGAGATACCGGGCGTACTCGCGGAAGACGCGTTCGTCGAGATCGTCGAAGGTGGGATCGCGGTCGACGTCGTTGGGGACGATCCCGGCCCAGTCGTCGTCACCGCGGTCGCCGGCGACCCACTCGGCGAACCGTTCGAGTTCGCGAGCGGCGTTGCGTCGATAGTTCCCACCGTCCCCACCGCGGCCTTTCCCCTTGTCTTGGAGGTAGCGCTCGAAGCTGTCGTCGAGCGGCGTCGAAAGCGCTCGGTCAGGCATTCACCGGCCCTCCACCGTCCTGCAGCCCCGGTCTCGGGTCCTCTACCCTGGGGGAAGCGCCGTCGTGAGGCGGTTGCAGCATTCGTGCTTCACCGACGGCGGCGGGGTACTTCAAAGTGGTCGTGATTATTGGGGTAATCACGACCAACAGATACATAGACGAATTCCACCGATATTGGCACCCACACGCCAGCTAAGAGGCAAATAGCGGATGTAGGACAGATATAAATTGTATTCTGCTATATCAAATTATTGGGGCGGCAGGAAGGATCGGAGAACGTCTAGACAACCAAATTCCCTTTAGTCAGCCCTGCGTACAGCCGGTAATGGCAGAGATTCCGGATTCGCTACGCCTTCTTTACGAAACAACACTCGAAAAACAGGGGGACGAGTACACGATCTCAATTCCAGAAGAGTTCGTCGAGGACAGCTCACTTTCGCCCGGAGATATCTATCGGGTGGCGCTGCTTGCCTCAACGAACGACGTTCAGGAAGAAACAACTAACGCGCAATCTGCATCAACCGGTGACCGTCACCGAAGTGGGAACCAGAATGAGACGCCACCGGTAGAAGAAGGCGAAGTCCGCTCAGTAACCATCGATACACTAGGCGACCAGGGCGATGGAATCGCGAAGGTCGAACGAGGGTTTGTCGTAGTCGTGCCCGGGACTCAGCCCGGCGATAAGGCAGACGTCGAGATTACTGACGTGCGAGAGTCAGTCGCGTTCGCCGAACCAGTAACCGAGCCGGAAGTCAGATAGTACGAATACCCGACGCTGTCTTCGACTTCACTTGGAACTGTAACCAGATGCATTCATCAACATACGCCAGTAGGTTCAACCACCAAATACATTCAGTAGTTGTGTTCATCCATAATGTTCACTAGTGTTGTTCACTATTGATGTTCACCACACCACGTAACGAATTACAGTAATGAATGAACGTACCGAACTTTCAAGATGAGTGGTGTCCATGAAGAGAGTATGTTAGCGTACTCGACGTACAGCGAGGCAGGCGGGGTCGGCAAGACGACGACAGCCGCAAACCTCGCAGTCGCGCACGCCCGAGCAGGCTTGAAACCGCTCGTCGTCCCACTCGACCCGCAGGATGGTGACCTCTCTCGACTCTTTGGCGTCGACACGGACCGTACCGAATCCGTCGACAATATCGTTCGACACATGATTCGGCGTCCAAGCGGTGAGTTCGACGATCTCGTCCGAACCGTCGAAGGCGTCGACATCATCCCGGAACACAACATGCTCTCGGACCTTGCCGAATACCTCCAGCGCGAGAAAGAACAAGCCGAAGCGATGGGGGAAGCATTCGGAATGCACGCCCAGCTGCTGCGCGTCCTCCAGGAAGCCGGCGTGCCTGACGAGTACGACGTACTCATCTGTGACCCGCCTGCGACAGAGGGGCCGCATCTGTACAACGCGATTCACGCCACGCGCTCACTCGTCATCCCCGTCGAGCCGAGCGCGAAAGGACGGGCGGCCGTCGAAGGTCTCGAAGCTCTCGTCGCCGGGCTCGAGGACCAACTGGACGTCGAGGTTGGCGTGCTTGCGGCGGTCCCGGTCGGCTTCAAGAATACGCGCGACCAGCGGACGATTCTCGACGAAATCGATTACCCGATTCCCGAGGTTATCGGAGAACGGGCGTCACTGATGGAAGGCTGTTGGATGCAGCAGTGCTCGGCGTTCGAGTACGTCCGGAACCACCGGGACCGCCAGCGTGACTACGAAATCGAGACGCTCGCCCAGTTCGACCGGATTGCCCGCCACCTAGAGGAACAGGTCGGACTCGAAGCGCCGAACCCTCCGGAACCCGGTGACCTTGACCACGAGGTGCTCTCCGCATGACGGGCATGAAAGAAGGGGCTGGCGAGGATCCATTCGCGTCCGGAGGGGAGAGTACGGACCTGGAGGAGTCGAGTTCGTCCGAGACGACCACGACCGAGTCCAAGACAACGGAGCCTGAGTCAACGGAGTCATCGCGACAGCAGCGGTCGATGCAGATCCCGTATAAATTCCGCCGAGACGGCGTTCAAGATGGGCGTGAACGCGTCCCGCTGTTCCTGCAGAGTGAAACCAAGAGCGCAGAACGTGACGCACAACGAGAGCTCGAGGACCGCTTCGACGACGACGTCTCGCTCACTGACCTCCGGGAGGCGCTGATGAAGGCCGGGCTGGACCATCTCGACGAGGTCGAGGAGCATCTCGAAGAGTGGGGCTACGGGATGACCTTCGAGGAGTAATCTCAGTTACGAGCCTTGCTCTGTAGCAGAAAGAGGGGTCAATTGAGCAAGTCCGAAGGGTTCCATAGAACAGGGGAGATCAGCTTTATTGAAATCCGACCGGCAATCAGATTCTGGCGGCTGTCGCTAATTACAGACCGACTGGCTGCTACGTGTAGCGAAGTCGGATATTAGAGTGCGATTTCATGGTTCGGAACATAGTTTTCCTTCGCTCGGCGGGTCTCTGGTCCTTCTGCAACGAGGCCCGGCGACGAGGTGTCGTCATCAAACCGTTCCTGATTTGGGGCGAGTGAATCCAGAACCTCTGCGAAAGTCGTACCGTCCCGCCCAGTGATATGGACGAATCCGCCATATTCACGTTGCTCACGTGGAGTCGTTTCTGGGTCCGGGAACGCGTCTCGAATACAGGTGACGCGCTCACGAAGGTATTCTGCAGCCTTGTGCTGGGAGTGCTGGCAGTCTGCGTAGTACTGTTCTTGGTGGTGGTCGTCGAAATCTGCCTCCACATGTTTGGCGGATTCGTACCGGACTGCATCGTCGCTGATGTCTCCAGTGAGGAAGCTGAGATTCACCGTGAAACAGTCTGGATATCGGAGAATCACCAAGCAGAAGATTTCCTCATCAACAGTGTAGCGTTCCTGGAGCCGATAGTAGCACTCCAGATAGTACGCTGCGAGGGCGCCGATCCAGTCGTCACGCTCACCGTCGAGGTACGCGGTTGCGACTTCGTAGTAGTCTTCGCCAGCAATCTGTTGTAAGCGATGCTTGAAGCTTTCCCTCATTTCGGCCAGTTCGTCCTCGTACACCTCCGTTAACGGGACATCTGGGTCATCGAGTAACTTGCTCTTTCGCTCGCCAGCAGCTGCAATTCGCTCCATATTCTTGTGGAGAGCGCGTTCTGCTTGTACGTCTGGCAGTGGAATTCGAACTGCCTGTTGGTGCAGGAGCTTCGTCCCCGTGTCCATCCGTTCACTCCAGTCACTCATAATGCATTATCTGACGACACTATGTGTCACGAGCTATTGAACTCGGCGGTGGCGTTGATATTTTTACACACCCACTTAGCGGCCGTTTCACCCAGGACAGCATCTGGCGATTGGGCGGTCTAAAGAGCTGCGAGATGTGGCTTAACGAGCAGAGAGGAATAGCGGAAAGACTACCGTGGGTCAGTGTGACGTTGGTTCTGAACAGTATGGCTGATGAAGACTCTGCATCGCTCGTCCAAATCGATGAGCTCACGAAAATCGCATCGATAGATTTAGAGAACGTTGACAACATGAGTCCTTCACTCCGAGATGACCTCCTCGCATTTCTGCTAGCACTTGATGATGAGGACTATGCATCAGCGGCGGAGCTCTGCGAACGCGTCTCCGAAGACTTGGAAACGCTAGCAGACGAGTGAACAACCTCGTTACGAGATGCGCTCTTGTGAAGTACATTGTTGGTGAGTCAGAGAACTGCTCGGACAATCTCTTTGACGTGCTTCTCTACCCGGTTTTGCGGAGGAGTTCGTCGCCGAAGTTGGAACGGTCTAGATACGGCTGTCAGTTTTTTTGTCTTTTTTGAGACGCCCTCGGTGCGGCGAGAGCCACCGTCGCCAAAAAGC
>NZ_WPCF01000047.1 GCF_009741975.1 Halobacterium sp. CBA1126
GAGTCGAGTGGGACCTCATGAGGAGGGGAAGCATGTATCTCCGTGTCGAACTCGCCGGTGAGTACTATCCGGATGGCTGCGTCTGGCTCGGGTTGAGATCGGTGGTTATCGCAACGACGATTTTACCGTCCACTATCAAGAGGAACGCCGAGAGAGCGTGTGGAAGTGTCGCTGGGATCGCCACCCCAGCAGTCACAACGCACGCGATCACTTCCATCCGCCGCCGGACGCGAGTCGCGCCAGCGCAGAAGATGCACAGTGGCCCACAGACCATCGTGACGTCTGCCACCTCGTCCTCGATACCGTCGAAGAACGAATCGAAACGCTGTGGGAACAGGCATAGACGAGTGGCGATCAGGGGACGAAAATACCGCTGGGCACTGACCGCTAGCAACTACTGAACGCATGCTACAGACCGAGCAAGCCGAGTACCTCGGTGCGGTTGCCGAACGCAACCAGACCAGCCTTCAGGGGGCGAGTTAGCGTTCCCCACTGACACTTATCTGAACGCACACTGTACGGCCAGCTATGGCCGGTGAGGAGTATCGCGTTCGAGAGAATACGGGGAATCCGGCACATCCCTCGATCGAGGATGTCATCGACCTCGCGCTCGCGCGGGCAGCGGAGCCGCGGCCACCAGACCATCCAGAAGAGTACTTCGATCGGTACGTCCAGGATGCGGTCGAGCACGCCGGTGAGGCTGCCGTCGAACAATCCATTCGGCTCTCCCTGACCGAGGGGTTGACCCACCGGATGGCTGGCCGCGAAGCATTCGGCCACGATGACTACCTACACGGCATCAACGTCGGCGTCGCAGCAACGGCGTATCTCCGCGAACTCCGCGACGATTCACCCACGACCGCCTGACCCACGATGTCCCCTGGACGGCGGCGAGTCAGTACTGTGCCTCGAATGCGAGGTCCTCGCGATAGTCGACCGCGGCGACACGATTCCCGAACTCGCGGTGAAACTCGATTACAGCGAGAGTTAGCTCTCTCGTGCCGTTGGCGACCTCGTCGAGAGGGGGCTCGTCGAGACGGAACACGATGGCCGCCGAAAATAGGACGAGTTCCAGGAGCTGGCGGCTGACTACAAACTCGAATCCTGGTTAAGTGCTAATTTGGGGCGAACTGTCGGGAGTTATCGAAAGTGCGAGGCGAAAACCCACCCGTTTACGGGTGGGTAGCTCAAGCGTCTTCCGGACGGGGAGCGTTCTCGTATTTGACCATCTTCTCGGGTTTGTCTGAGATGGTGTCGTAGATCTGCTGGAGCGTCTCCTCTGCGGCAAGCAGGTTGTGGTCGTTGAGGAATGCCCGTCCCTTCTCTGTGAGTCCGTAGAACTTCCAGGGGTAGCCCTGTCGGCGCTGGTCATCGTTTAGGGCGACTTCTTTGACGATGCCGGCGTCGATGAGCTTCTGGATGTGCTTGTAGACGGTCGCGTCGCTCACGCTGGGATTGAGCTCCTCGAGCTCGTACATCGAGGGGAGCTGCTCGGGGTGCTGGAGGATGTTGTTGAGTAGCGCGAACCGCGTCTGTTGGGTGACGAAGTGGACGAGTTCGCGGTATTCCATCCCTTCAGTAGTCCCCAGATCGGTGCTCATACAACACGATACACGTTCTGGTGCCAAGTAGTTTACCCCTGAGTAAATCACTCCACAGTAAACTATATTCGTTTGAGCAGGTAATTTACTCCATAAACCATATCTCTCCGCTACGAGACACTCACATAATGACTGAGGAGGAGCCCCCTGTTCCCGATGACGTTCTCAAAAGTGCCAAAGACCAGCTTGACGAGGCGGAGATAACGCTGGCCGACAACGAGGAAGTCCTCCACGCCTTGAGCGAGTTAACCCCAGTCTACGAGAACGACCGGTCGTACTTCGTCCTCGGAAACTACGACCGGGAACCGATCCAACGGCTGAATCTGGTGGTAGACCGCCTCAACCGGCGCACCAGCGCGTACGCGTTCCGCATGGTCGATATTCGTGGCGAGTGGGACAACAGCATCCAGAAGTTCTGCCTCATCGCGGATATCGTGACCTATCTCGTCGGTGTCGCCGAGAAGGAGCCGAGTGACTTCCTTGTAGAACAGGGACTGCTCGTCGGTACGACGGAGTTCTTCGAGAAAAGTCACGTCCTCAAGCGAGAGTACGAGGACGAAGAACGCCCATTTGGGTGGATGCAAGACGGCGTCTTCGAACTATTTGACCAAGAAGGACGGCTCTATCGCTGGCGAACCGAGGAAGATCTCGTTGACGTGACTGGCGAGCTGCCTTGACCTCCTCCCACCCTTGAAGGGATGGATTCCACCGGTGGGACGACCGATACTGACTGAGTCACCCAATACAAGCGTGTTTTTGAAAGCCCCGTTGGTCACTCAGGGTTAGTTCGAGTCAGCTTGGAGCCGGCCGTCTGGGCGGGGAATGCGGCCCCGTTTAATCTCGTGATCGACGCAACGCAGGTGCTTGCAGCCGCCTTCGGGTGAGTGCTGCTGCCAGTCGGGACAGGCACACGATTCGTCGACGTCGACGAGGAGGAGCTCCGAAAGCAGGCGGCAGTGTATGACCTCGAAAACGAAATCGACGCCTTGCTCCGCTACCTCGAGACGCACGGCGAGGTCGATGACGACTGGCTCCCGGAGGGGGACGAGTTTCAGGAGCTGATGGCTGACTACGAGGGGCGACTATCCTAAGACGAACTTCGTCACCAGCCGTGTCGCTGCCAGCGGCAGTTCGGATCGTAGGGATTCGTTGCTGTCTCCAGTCGGTAGACGTCCTCGACTGCGTCAAAATCGGCGTCAAACGCATACCGGTAGCCGAGTCCCTCGGTCTGCATATACGAGACAATACAGGCGTCGACGAAAGAGAGCGGTTCGTGTCGGCGGATGAGGGATTTCCTGGTCGCGAGGGCGTCGGTGGTGAGTGAGTCGATGTAGAAGTGGGCGTTTTCTTCGACACGGTTGAGGAAAGACGGCTGCGTCGTGGCCAGCGTGGGTTGTGAGGCCGTTGAGCGTTTCCGCAAGCACGTAGTCGAGGACGACTGCTTCCGGGAGCGTTCCATCGTCGATACCGTGGAGCACGGGAAGCACGGCATCGTGGACTCCATCCTGCTGGTATGTGGCGGCAAAGAGAACTGTCGTATCGACGAGTGCACGCGGTATTTACAGGCTGTCGAGGCGAATGCCCCGGGGCTTGATCCCGAGGCGGTTCACGGTGGGAGGTGGCGGTCGTAGATATTCCGGCGATGCCCGACCGCCTCAACGATTAGGATATCCTCATCCCGGTCCCACGTGATGATTGCACGGTAGTCGCCAGCGCGAAGCTTGTAGTATGGATACCCCGTGATCTTTTCGAGCCGATGAGCGGTCCAGTCTTTCGCCTCGTCGAGTTTTTTCACCAACCGCTCTTGAGCTTCTGATTCGAGCCCCTCCAGCAAATCGAGTGCTTTCGGTGTCCACTCGACCTCAGTCATCGATGCCCAGCCGGTCCTTCACATCGTCCTGTGAGACCGTCTCGCCCTGCTCTCGCTGCTTGCGGCTCTCGGCTAGATGCTCTAGCGCTTCCTCGGACAGCTTTGTGGGGGGGGTTGACGGCGTCCCGAAGCGCGTCGCGGATGAACTCGGATTTGTTCGCGTAACCACGCTCCTCCCAGACCTCATCGACCTGTGCCAGCAGCGACTGCGGCACCCGGACGTAATTTTCTCCATTTCACCGTCGCCGCCGGCGTCGCTGTCTGTGCTCATATGCTGTGATACGCTTGTATCACGTAAGTACCTTCGGTTGGATACGCGGACTGTGGTTGACGAGATCGAGACTGCGCTCGAGGTTCTCATCGGAGAGCTCGTCGATGGCCTCTTTCACCCGGTCGAGATTCCGCTCGAATTCGATTTCCCCGGATTCGATTACTGCACAGCCGGGTAATTCCCTCCGCGAAATTGTCGCAGAGTCCTGATTCGGCTCTGCGTGTGCTTTCGGTGGACTCGGCGTACGGTTCGAACGCAAACCGGGCACCATCGAAGCGCTCAGAGTGGAGGTCGGTTAGGACGCCGCTGATCCGCCTCGGGCTGTCGTCCGGTCGCCCCCGATTACGACGAAACAATCGATGTCGCTCTGCCGGTCGGCCTCGCTCCGAGCGACGCCCCCGAAAACAACGACACCGAGTGTTTCGTTGAAGTCCTCGGCGTCAGAAATCGCGGCTTGTATGCGGGCAATAGATGCCTCGACTGTTTCAAGGGGTCAGGGGGTGGAGTGAGCGTATGGAGGCGGGGGCGTTTGTTGAGCGATGGAGAAGTGTGATTTCGCTTGCCCTGTTTAGCGTTGTTTGGGCGTCCCTCCAGTGGGACGTGCTCTGCGGACTCGTCACAGAAGGCTTCTCTGCTGTTGAAACGCTCAGTGACGCCGGCATGCTCGTGATGTTACTCCTCACCCTGGCAACGACTGGCTACGCAGTCCGACAAACGCTCACAGAGGAGACCGAGATTAGTTGAACAGCTTCGGGTCAGAGCACCCAATCACTAGGACGATGGGGGGTTGACGTAGAGGCCGTACCGGTAGACGGCGTCGTCGTACCAGAGGAGTTGCCCGTTCACGATCGTATCAACTGCCCCAAGGCCGAGGGCCTCAAGTACTGTCTCGTAGGCGTCTGAGAGTGGCGCGGTTTCCGTGTAGGGTTCTTGAGCGATTACTTTGTTGAGGAGGTCGCGTGCCGCCGTTGGCAAGTCTGTGGGGGTGAGTTCGGTGTCAATACGTGAGCCGAAGACGACGTCACGGAACTGCGAGCGCGAGTCGGCGACCTTGATTGCCAGCGCCGTGTACGCGGTCTCGACGACCGGCTCGCGGGTCACACGCACACGATACGCCCACGTACCGCTGTCGGTCATTTTGACGACGCGGCCAGCAAGATCGCCGGTTGCGAGCCGGCTCCCCCGTTCGGCTGGCCGGCGTAGCACGTAGGCGTCCCCGTGGAGCAATTCCGTATTGCTGGTTTCGCCATTAGACTGGGTGTAGCTGTGGAGGATTTTGAGCGGGCGCGAACTGGGCTGATCGAGCGTATCGATCACGACGGCGTCATCAGGCACCTCCTCTTTCGGAAGCGGATCAACACGGACCAGCTGGCGTTTCATCTGCGTCCGGCCCGTCACGACGTGTTCCGTCTCATAGTACGATTCGTCGTGGGTGACGTACGCGTCGCTGGGGAGTGGTTTGTAACCGTACGATGTGTGTCGTCCGTCCGGGAGAATGTCGTCAAGGGCGTTCCGCGCGGGTGTTCCGAACAGGACTCCATCGTCGGGTTCGTAGAGAGCGTATTCGACTGGGGAGGCGTCAATAGATTCGACAGTGAGGCTGTACTCGGAGGGCGGTTCCGCCGATTCGAACGGATTTGTTGCACAGCCAGCGAGCGCTGCTAGAATCGTTGCGCCGCTCATCTGGAGGGCTTGCCGACGAGTAGGGGGCATAACGGGGAACAGATGTCTGTTGCACCGTTCCCTCATTGACGGTTTCGATGCGGCCTGTGTGCCACCAGCATCTCAGAGTGAACAGCATCGAATCTAATCGCTGGCGGGGTGAGTCCGCAGTGGCTCGCTGTTGGTCGTTGACGCCGCCAATCGCTCTCAGTTGGTTGTCGAGGTCTTCGAGAGGTTTCGACCTGTAGCGCTGTATCGTTTACCACGCCGTTCGGCGATTATCGGAATCCCGCGAGTACGGCGTTGTTCGTGTCGAATATGCACGGTTCAATTCTACTGATTTGCTTATAAAGGGGATTTTGGTGGCAGCGTTGCTGTGCGCGGTGGTTTCGTCGGTGAATCGGTGGGGTGTACGTTGGACGGCCGTTAGCGGATTGTGGTCGGTGAGATCGGGCAAGGGGTTGTGTGGTTGGGTGGCCAGGTTTTATCCATATCTGACGGCAATTTTTGAATACTGTAGAAATGTCCACACATAACGATGTATTAGCCAAGGAGACCACCCATTCAACCCAAGACCAGGTAAGTGAGTTCGAACCGTTCAATCCTGATGTGGTCGGAGATATCACCGTCTCCGACCTCTATCAGAGCGCCGAAGAGATCAAACTACAGAAACCGATCATCGTCGCGTTAGCGAAAACGAACAAACGCGACGGACCCACGGACGCCACTGAGAGTGACACAGATGCCATCTTCGACGAGGCAGTATGTGATGTTGCCGAGCACTGCTACGAACTAGCGGGCCTGGAAGACCCACCACTCCCGCCGCGCAAGCTGCGTGCGGTTCTCCTCCAAGAAGTTCGTGGCATCTCCCAATACGGCGAGTTCGAGGATTACGTGGGCGACTACGACTCGGCGGAACTCGAACAGTTCGGGCTGGAGCGAGCGTACGAGAAATCTACGTACCGGAAAGCAAAGAACAAACTGGAGGCGTGTCTGGACGGCGTTGTCCCTGAAGCAGCGTTCATCGCAGCGACGGCGCTGTTCGGTAACGGGGTGCCAATCCCCGAAACCGTCCAGAACCGGTACGAGTTGTCCTACGAGGTCGGCCCCGACGCGGCCAATTACCCGATGGAAGCCCGCGATCTCGCACTGTACACGCTGGTGGCTGAGTTACTGGACATCGTTGTCGAGCATCTCGACTTGCAGCGAGACACCAACGCGACGCGTGACCTGCGCACCGTCGTGGGCGCGTTCGCGCGGTCGGCAACAGACGATCGCAGCGTTGAGGAGTACCAGCAGCGGGCGCACCACCAGTTCGACCTTAGCTCAGCACTCAAGGGATCGACGATTCGCAACCACCTTTCGGGGTTGGAGCTGTTCGAGGTCCGGGAGATGTTCGACGACATCAATCAGGCGCTCCTCGATTACGTGATCAACGCTGAGGGATTGGTCGCGCCGACGATGTCGTACGACCTCACGGACCTCGCGACGGACGGCGAAGAATCGGATTCGCATTCGTACCGGACCGAAGACGGCCGCTGGCAGATCGCATCCCTAGGGATTACCGATCCGGAGTTGGAGTTCGGCTTCGGGCTACGCATCCTCAAAGGCAGAGAGAATCGCGCAGCGAAGTTGAAGGAGCTGTTACGGAAGTTGGCTGTCCACACTGACATCGGGCTGCTCATGACCGATCGTGAGTTCGATGGGGCCGAGGATATCGGCGCGTGTCGCCTGGACGATAACGACGACTGGTTGATCTTCGCCCAGGATTACAGTGACACGGACAAGGGCAACGATGATTTCGAGCGGCTGCGCGAGAAGCTAGAGCCAGGGAAGACCGCCGTTGTCGAAAGTGCAGGCTACGCGAACCTCGATCCAGACGTCATGCTGGTCGGCTACTCTGGGGCGACCGAAGACGACGACACCATCGAACCAATCCGGGCCTTCTACACGGATACTGTCGCGCTCCCTGACGACGCGTCGGCGGAGTCGGCCGAAGAGGTGGCTGAGACGATTCAGGATTTGAATTTCACGTATAATCAACGGGCGAAAATCGAGACGCTGTTTCGGCTGTCGAAAAACGATTTCGACGTCGCAACTGAGTCGGATAACGTCGCCAAGCAAGCCTTCTACACCAACATGTCGATGCTGTTCTACAACCTCTACAAAATCGTCAACACGGTGCCCGCGCCGAACAGCGGCCTTGAGCTCACCACGACGCAGAAGGAACTGCTCGCCGTTATCCAGAACCTCGCGTTCGACGGCCCCAGACAACCAGCCGCTCAGACGCACCTCCAAGACCAGTCCTAATGCCACTCCAAGTACCGCCAGCCAGACTGCAATCGGTTGTTCGACCGGTCAAAAAAGTCCACGACCAAAGCGAGTGCCACGTCGCCATCACGCCGGACGCCGTTCGCGTGCAATCAGTTTCACCAGACAAAACGATCGCGCTGGACTACTCGCTGCCGCTCACAGCCCAGACTGTCGAGCGCGCACCAGGCGACTTCTGGATCACGGTTGAGCCCATCAATAACTTCCTCAAAACTCGCCCGCGGGAGTCCGTGCGGATTACGTTCCCCTTCGAAACGAGCGATGGCCGGGTCGTCCTCCACTCGAATGAATTAACATACCGATTCGCCCCCTTTCGGGATCGCGCCAAGTTCCGATTGTTCAGTGATTCTCGCCGAGAGTCCCCCGCGGTGTGCACGCTCCAGCACCGGGCGCTCGCTCGCAGTATCTCGGTCGCGGATCTTGTGACTGATCAACTCCAGATCGAACTACAGAGTGCATCTCAGCGCATCGAGTTCAAGGCGTCTGATATGGATTCGTTTTCGTACCTGCCACCGATCGAGCTCGTTGAGGATGGTGAGCGCTCTACGGTGCAGCTTACGATCGAGACGGAGGATCTCTCCGATATTATGGCGCTGATTCCCGAAGAGTGTCGGGGGACGTTGGAGCTGACACCGGAGCTGTTGACGTACCGTGTTGCTCATCCAATTCCGGGTGCGGAATTGACGCTGCATATCGCACACCGAGCGCAGGCCGTCTATTAGCAGCGGACGTCGCTCTCTCAGGGGGTGTGGCGTGGATTGTGTTTGCCGAGCCCGATTCGTTCGTCTTGATTCGAATTGCCGTACCGGCAATCAACCCCTGTTTTATAGGGCTGCAGTATCTTATCGGTGAGTACACGGACGAAAGCGACCGATTCGGGAGCAGCCAGAAGGCGAATGCTCGACGCGCCATCCGCTGGCACCGGTTGCCCTCTCACGGCAACCAATAGGTTTCTCCCAATCTGTTGTTCTGCGATTCGTGAGTCGTCCATTTCGTTGTCCACCCAGCTACGGGTGGCCGGTCGTCCCGTCTAACTTTACTCGCCCCTACGCCGGATAGTGGTTTTTGAGAAAGTATTGTACTTGGTGGTGCCGCTCGTCGATAAATGACGGCTTCGGCGAGCGATCTCGGTGAGCAGTGGTGGCATAGATAATCAATCACGAATGTAGCGTTTCAGGTGGGTAAGCGTCAGGTATTCGCGTGATCGCGGTGCTGTCAGTTGTCGGCGTGGATAGGTCGGGGACGAGGATTTAAACAAGGGTGGATAATTTGACTGTTTGGTTCGATGAGACACCATCCAGTAAAATCGATCACGGAGAAGTTAGCCAACGCACTCGGCGACAGCGCTGTCGCCGTCGAGGAGTTCCTCGCGGACTACTACACGTGGCTCCGGAAGTGCGGGCGCAACCCAGCGCGGAACGAGCCACTCGCAGCCAACGGCGCCGCAAACTACCACGCACGCATCGACCAACTATACCGGTTCACCCTCGAGTTCGACGACCTTCGCGCCGGGTACCGACTCACCAACGCCCACGCGGACGAACTCATCCGACGCCTCGACAACGACGAAATCCGCAAGCGATCCGGTGACCCCTACGATTCAAGCTCCAAACGCAAATTCTCGGACGCGCTCCAGAAGTACTTCACCTTCCTCGACGACAACGACTTCATCGCCGAACCGTGGGAACCAAACGTCGTGTTCGTCGACGGCGACCACACCTCAGCGGCCTCCCTGACCTTCGTCGAGAGCTACCAGATCCGTAATGCCGCCCTCGAGTACGGATCGCTCCCCTCGTACTCCGAGACGAGCGACGACGAACGCGACCGAATTAACGCGCTCATCGCGCAGCGACTCGGGAAACCCAAAGCCGCCGTCACCCAACAGGATTGGATGGTCGCCGACACCAGCGCGAAAGTCGGGTCGCTCATCGCGGTCGCACTGGAGACGGCCCTGATTCCGATCGAAATCGAACAGGCCACCGTCGACTGGTACAACCCCAAACAGCAGCTGTTCGTCGTCCCCGAGGAGCACGCCGCGAAAAGCCGCCCGGAGAACGAGCTCCCCCTGACTGACGCCACAGATGAGGTGTTCTCGCACTGGCTCCGCGAACGCCGCCACCTAGAAACCTACGACGACACGAATCGCATCTGGCTCAACCAACAGGGCAACCCCTACACATCCGGGAGCCTCTGTTACCTGCTGCGGCAACTCTGCGAGGCCGCCGATATCGACCACGAAACCCGGAAGATCTCGTGGTACAGCATCAGACACACCCTCGCCGAGATCATCAAAGAGGTCGGTGACCTCGAGGAAGCGAGCGACCAACTCCGCCACAACGAACTCGAGACAACCAAGGACATCTACGCGAAGACCCATCCGGAGAGTCGCCGGCAGACACTCGAGAAAGTCCACGAGATCGCCGAGCGAGCCGCAATCGACGAGACGTACAACCCGTACGCACGCGACGACTACGACGACAGCGTCGGCAGTGATAGCGCCGCCAGCTCCGAGAACCGTGGAGACACCACGACGATGCACGTGGACGTGAAAATCGAGGATTCGATGGCTGGACGCAGCCAGCTCGCCCGCAACATCCTCGATACCGACGACGAGGAGAAATAACCCCCTCGTACTCAAGCGCCCACCACGGACGCGCTGGCCACCAACACATCGCCGGGACGCGGACTGATTGATTCTAACAGCGAATCCGCAAGCCCAGCGTCAGCCGTAGATTTCGACGGCTTGGTGGTGGACTGTCCGTAGGTAGGAGCGCGCGTTCTGCATTCAGACGATCTATCGTTCCGTTCAGTAGACGTACTGTGTCTCGAACTACGCAGGATAGTCGTGCGTGAACTACCGGTGGCTTGCTCTCCGTCGGTTCGGCGCGGCCGACTGTCAGGCGGCTAGGAAGGCCGCCGCGACGAGTAGGCCGACGAAGAGCAGGAACGGAAGGATGAACCAGACCGCGGCCCGCCAGCCCGACACAGCCGAGTCGTCGTCCGAGGGTTCGAGTGAACCTGCTGGCGGGGAATCGGCCATGGCGCTACCGGGGTCATTCATGCGTGAACCCTTCGAGGGGCTGGGATAAATACTCCGTGTGGGTACTGGTCGGAACGACGTCGGTCAGCGCCACGTCGCTCGTCTGAGAGTACCGTGGTCGCGACCCCACGTACCCAATTCAGCGTTCGTGGTTCGCGTGTGGTACCGACGACAGGTACTACCTGCTACTGCTATCGGGACGACAGTCTGGAGACCCAATCGCAGGGTCGTCGTGTGGTTAGTCGTGTGGCTGGTCGGAGGTGTCGTCTGTGTGGTGTCGGAGGGTTGGTTGTGCGAGTGCCGGTGTGACCCAGTCGTGGTCGCTGTGGCTGGCGTGCCACCAGAGGAGGACGACGACGCTGCCGGCGGCTGCGAGCAGTCGCACGACAACTGCGTCCGCTGGGAGGACCAGCGAGTCGGCGACCGTCGATGTGGCGGACAGTTCGAGGAGCGACGCGGGCTGCGGGGCAGTGCCACAGAGCATGCCGGCGGCGTTGACGCCGAAGTGGATGCCGATTGGCGCGGTGAGGTCGCCCGTGAGGACGTAGGCGACGCCGAACAGAACCGCGAGGCCACCGGCCATAACGGCGAACGTGGTGCCGCGGACGGAGTGCGTGAGCACGAAGAACAGCGCGGCGACGCCGATGGCGACAGCTGCGGTCGCCGCGCGCGGCAGCGAGGGGACGCCGTCAAGGCCTTCGAGGACGTTCGTGATGAGGTAGCCGCGAGCGAACAGCTCCTCGGCGACCACGATGCCGAGCTGTGAACTGATGGTTCCGACCACGAGCAAGAGCCACGTCCCGAGCCCGTGCGTGAGGCGAATGCCGGTGAGGTCGTAGTAGCCGGCGAGCAGGCCGACGCCGACGCTTCCCGCAGTGATACTGGCGCCGAGGGCGGTCCCGCCGACGAACCGCCGGCCGTTCCCGTCCAGCGGAAACCCGAGGTCGGTGAGTCGGCGCCGGTCGAGTACGACCGCGGCGAGACAGACGCCGGCGGCGATGGCGAGTGATTGTGGCAGGCCACTACTCAGCGTGTTCCAGACGTCGGCAACCGGACCAGTCCCGGGGAAGAGCGTCGGCTGGTAGGTTCGCGCGGTGTTTGCGAGGACGAGCACACCCAGCACAGCGACGAGGATGCGAACGGCGGCGCGTGGGCGGCGTTCGGCGTCGTTCCAGAACAGCCGGAGCGGGAACCGCAACCGGCCGTTCTCGGTTCGGAGGCTGGCTGACACGACGGGCACCTGCCACAGCCGACATGACGCGCCACTATTAACGTACCGCCGCCCACCACCCCCGATTACGGATGGGCGGCTTACATGCGTTCGAGGGCGCTTTGACGGTCTTCGAGGGGGACTTGGTCGTATTTCATCGTGGTTTGCTCGCTCGTGTGCCGGAGTTGTGTCTGGGCCGCAGCCAAGTCCTCTTCTCTGGTCATGTACGTCCCCGTGGAGTGCCGGACCGCGTACCAGCTCATCTGCCGGTGTTCGTAGTCGATGTCGGCCGTATCGCAGAGCCGGCGGAGGACCGTCCGGAGCGCTGACGACCCGTACGGGTTACCTTCTCTGGTGAGCCAGAGGTGGTCCGAGTCGTCGTACTTGGGGTTGGTCGCCCGCTGGGCGAGCCACCGGTCGAGCATCGCGGCGGTCTCGTCCTGCAGGCTCACGACCCAGTGCCCCTCGTTTTTCGAGGACTCCGCTTTCGGAATCCGGAGGGCGCTGTTGTCAACGTCAACCCACCGCGGGCTGGCGCGTTCGACTTCGATCGGGCGGAGGCCGGCATCCAGGCCGGTGGCGACCAGGCTCGGAATCTTCCAGCCGTTCGCGCGGTCCCAGTCCGCCGGCGTGACCTCGGCCTTCGGTTTCCCGAAGCGCTGGGCGAGGTGAGCCTTCCACCGGTCGCGTGCTTCGGGACTCAGGCTCTTGTAGTTCGGCACGCTGCCGGCTTCGAGTGCGGCTTCTCGAATCTTCGTTCGCTCCGCGCGGGTCAAGAAATCACGCGGGGTGGCGGTGCGGCTCCCGGTGCTGAAGCTGAACTCCGGTGTCCACTCGTCGAGGCCGTGTTCGTGTTCTCGCCACCGGAACAGCATCAACAACGCCTTCCGGCAGTTGGACTTGTGGGCGACGGAGTGGTCGGTCATCGCGATCTGTTTGAGCCACGCGTCCGCGTGGTCGTGCGTGACGTCTGTCGTGTACCCGTTGGTTTCGTTCTGCCACACCCACCGGTAGAACTGGTCCATGCGGTGCGCGCGCGTCTTGACGGTTGAGGCCGCGTACCCGTCCGCTTTCTTGGGATGTTTGCCGAACGCGAGCAGCCACTGCAAGCAGTTCTCCCGCGTGGTGCGGAAGTCGATCTGCTGGCGCTCGTTCAGCAGGTCGGCGGTGGGCTCGGTGAGCACCGTGATGCCGTCGAGGGGGTCGGTTGCCTCGTCGGCGTCGTTCATTGCCGGCCCCCTCCGTTGGTGGGATGGGCGGCTACCGGGGTGAGTCGGGAATCACCAGACTGCGCCGGGGTGAGTCGTTCTAGTGTGTTTGCCGCCGAAATATCGATAATCGCCAGACGGCGGCGGGTTCGACCGGTCGTTCGAATCGGCTTGCCCGTGAACATACGATGGTTTCACTCTCGTTCACGGACGAAAACTACCCGACGGCGGGAGGAAAGGAATGCTCCGTTTGGGATTCGAACCCAAGTCCTTGCCGTGAGAGGGCAAGATGATTGGCCGGACTACACCAACGGAGCGCGTCCACTCAGTCGTAGCCGCGAGGTACAAATAACGGTTTCGTCTCGGGGGCGGTGTGGCACAGGGTGGCGGATGTCGCCGGGCGCGGTTAGGGTGCGAGGCGGTTCTTGCGGTGTTTCATCTCGGCTTCGTAGTAGTCGAAGGTGTGGGGGCACCAGTCGGCGGCGAGGTCGAGCAGTTGTTCGGTGAGGTCTCGAATCTCCCACTGGGCGTCGGCGGCGGCGCGCATGTCGGCGATGTGCATCAGGGACCGCGGGTTCAGGGTGACGACGACGTTCACTTCGGTGCCGATGGGGAGGACGAAGCGCGCGTCCTCGGGGGGCATCCCGAGTTCGAGGAGTTCCTGGTAGTCTTCGACGGACTGGCGGACGGAGCGCTGGAAGACGTTCTCGCGTTGCTCGACGGTCTCCTCGTCGACGTCGCTGTTCTTCTGGTTGCGGCCGATCCAGTCCGGGTCGGTCGCGGAGGGGGGCGTGACGACCATCTCGCCGTCTTCGACGTCGGCGGGGTCGACGTCGTCGAAGGCGACGTACCGCATCGACTGGACGTCGAAGCTGGCGTGGCGGTGGCGGGTGAGTTGGGCCATGCACGAGCGGCTCATGCCTTCGATGGCGAAGGTCGCGCTGGGGTGTTCGAAGGGGCCGTAGTGGCCGCGTTTGAGGAGTTTCGCGAGGAAGTTCGCTTTCTGGGCTTCGACGTCGTCGCCCTCGACGCCGTCCATCACGTCGGCGAAGTCCCGGTCGCCGACCCAGTCGCTCATGTAGTCGTTGCGCGCCCCGCGGCAGATGAGTTCCTCGGGGTCGTCGGTCGCGTTGAGAAGGCGGACTCGCATGTTGGGCGTGGATGCTCGCGCCGTGGACAAAAGCGCTCCGGAGCGGCGGCCACTAACCAGAAGTGGCGGCGCGTCCCAGTGCCGGGTATGCCGTACGAGAAGGCGACGATTGCTGAGGCCGAATCGGCGTTGCCGGACGACGCTCGCGCGAAGATGTTCCGCATGAAAGACCCCCTCGACACGGACGAGGTGGCGTTCACGCTGTTCACGATGGAGCCGAACGCCGAGGGGATGGAACACGACCACCGCGACGACGGCCAGGAGGAAGTGTACTACGTCGTCGAGGGCGGGGTCGACGTGGAGCTCGGCGGCGAGACGGTCTCGCTGGACGAGCGCGAGGCCGTCCGCGTCGACGCCGGGGAGACCCGGCAGATTCGGAACCGCGACCACTACTCCGAGCTCGTGCTCGTCGGCGCGCCGCGCTAAGCCGCGCCTCCGCTCCGCCTCGCTTTCCTCACGTTCCTCGCAGTGCTTCGCGTCGCTGTTCGCGCGTTCGCGTCCCGACAACCCCTAAGTGCGGGCGGGCGTAGCCGGGGTATGGTCACGAATCTCGCTGCCGGCGTCGACGCGTTCACGAGCAACGCCTTCCTCGCGGCGGGCGACCGCACGGTGCTCGTGGACCCGGGCGCGAACTTCGACGCCGTCGCGGCCGTCCGCGAGCACGTCGACGACCTCGACGCCGTCCTCGTCACCCACCCCCATCCGGACCACGTCGGCAACCTCGACGACGTAAAAGCGGCCTTCGGCGTGGACGCGTGGGGGTTCGACGCGAGCGTCGACGGCATCGACCACGAACTCGCGGACGGCGACGTCGTCACTATCGGCGACCACGAGTACGAGGCCCTGCACACGCCCGGCCACGAGCCACACCACCTCGCCTTCTACTCGCCCGAGGCGGGCGTGCTGTTCGCGGCGGACCTCGTGTTCGCGAACGGCGCGTTCGGCCGCACCGACCTCGAGGGCGGCGACCGCCGGACGCTAATCGAGAGCATCCAGTACGTCCTCGACGTCGTAGACGACCTCGAAGTCATGCACGCCGGGCACGGGCCGAGCGTCACAGACGGCGCAATCGAGAACGTCGAGTTCGCGGCGCAGGCCGCGCGGCAGCGGTAGTCACTCGGGCTTCACGCCGTAGTAGCCGGGCTCCTCGTCGTCGCGGGGTTCGGCGACGACGAGGTCGTCGCTGTGCCGCATCACCCACGGAATCGCCCAGTCGAGGAGGACGTTCTCCGTGTTCGGGTCGAGTTCGGCGTCCGCGTCGAGGTCCTGGAGGAGGCGCGCGATCTCGTAGACGGTGTACATCTGGTCGTCGTCGAGCAGCTCCGCGGGCGTGTAGAAGTCACACGGGTGGAGCGCGTCGAAGTCGGCCTTCGGGACGGGCATACCCGACGGTACGGCGTCGCGACGAAAAACCCCCGATGGGACGGCCGGCGTGGGGAACGCTTATCCGAGCGTCTGCCACAACGACGCACGTCGGTCCGCATGACAACGCACGACACGCAGTTCGAGTCGGGTCTCGACGACGGGAAAGCCGCGCTCGTCGACGCGCTCCGGGACGCGCTCGGCGAGAACCTCCGCGACGTCTGGGTGCTCGACCAGCAGACCCAGCAGCCGCTGTACCTCCGCGAGGACGTCGCCGACCGCATCGAGGACGTGGACGTCGAGCGGTACCTCGACAACGAGCGCTACGGCTTCGTCACCCGCCAGACGTACAACCGCCTCCACTACTCGGAGTTCCGGTACACGCACCGCGGCTTCGACACGTGGGAGCTGTTCCGGACGTTCGTCGCGGACGACGACGCGCAGGTCGGGGTCGTCGTCGGCGTCGACGCGGACGGCACGAACTACGACTTCGGCGCGCTCACCGACGCGGTCCACGACCTCGCCGGCGAGTACGGCGTCGCGGCGTTCGCACCCGCGGCTGACGAGGGCGCGTAGCGCGAAAGAAAAACGGTGGCTGTGCGGCGTTACTCGAACCGCGCGACGACGTCCTCGTAGCGGTCCGCGACGTCGTCCCAGTCGACGACCTCGAAGAAGTTCTCGATGAAGTCGCCGCGGTCGGGGCCGTAGTCGTAGTAGTAGGAGTGCTCCCAGACGTCGAGGGCGAGGATGGGATGGGAGCCCCAGAGGGCGCCCTTGTCGTGTTTGTCGACGACGACGTTGCGGAGCTGCTCGGAGTGGCTGTCGTAGACCAGCAGCGCCCAGCCGCCCGCGGCGGACGCGGCGGCCTCGAATTCGCCCTTCCAGGCCTCGTAGGAGCCGAAGTCCTCCTCGATGCGCGCCAGGAGGGCGCCGGCGGGTTCGCCGCCGCCGTTCGGGCTCATGTTGTTCCAGAAGATGGAGTGGAGGATGTGGCCGGAGCCGTTGTGGGTTACGTCTCCGATGGCGCCCGCGGAGGAGGAGAAGTCGCCGTCCTCGCGGTTGGCTTCGAGGGTTTCCTCGGCGGCGTTCCAGCCGTTGACGTAGCCCTGGTGGTGCGTGTCGTGATGCCACGTCAGCACCTGCTCGGAGATGTGCGGTTCGAGTGCGTCGTAGTCGTACGGCAGCGGCGGTAGTTCGTAGTCACTCATGAATCGTCACCCGGGAGAACAATCGTAGCGGTTCGTGTTAAACGTTTGTGGTATCTGTGTTAGCACGACCCACGTGATTCCGGCGTCGGCGTCGCCCGCCCGCGGTTTGGATGGTCAATCACATACGTCCGGAGCGACGACGACGTGGTATGCGTTCGTGGCGCGGCGTCGGCCTCGTGACCGGCTGGCAGTTCACCGCGAGCCTCGCGTTCTACGCCATCTTCGCGTCGACGGCGTTCGTGCGCGCCGACTACGGGCTCTCGCGGGCGCTCACGGGCACCGTCGTCACCGCCATCATGCTCGGGTACACCGTCCTCCTGTTCGGGACTGGCGCGGCCGTCGACGGCTACGGCGAGCGCCCCGTGATGATTGCCGGGCTGCTCGGCGTCGCCGTCGGCTGCGTCGGCGTCGCGTACGCGCCGACGTTCCCGCTGCTGCTCGCGGCGCTCGTCGTCCTCGGGTTCGCGTACGCCACGGCGATGCCCGCGACCAACCGCGCCATCGTCGCCGTCTCCCCGAAGGGGAGCCGGAACCTCGCGATGAACGTCAAACAGGTCGGGGTCACCGGCGGCTCCGGGCTCGGCGCCCTGCTCGTCACGGGCATCGCCGCCACCCGGTACGGCTGGCGCGCCGGCTTCCTCGTCATCGCGGGCGTCGCCGTGGTCGTCGCCGCGGCGTTCGCCGTCGGCTACGAGGGAACAACCGGCTCCGGGACGCTCTCGATGCCGGACGTCCGCGGCCTCCTCGACGACAACGCGTACCGCGGCCTCGTCGTCGCGGGTCTCTTCCTCGGCGCGACGGTGTTCACGACGACCGGCTACGTCGTCCTCCACATGACCGAGTCCGTCGCCGTCGCGGCGGGGTTCGCGGGCGCGGTCCTCGCCGGCGTGCAGGTCACGGGGAGCGTCGGCCGGCTCGTCGGCGGCGCGCTCTCCGACCGGCTAGGCGGCTCCGCGGCCCGCGGCCCCGCGCTCGTGTTGACCGCGCAGTGTGTCCTCGCGGCCGTCTGCTTCCTCGGCGTCACCGTCGCGAACACGAAGTGGACGGCCGCCGTCGCGTTCGCGCTGCTCGGCCTGTTCATCCTCGGGTTCCCGGGCGTCTACTACGCGACGATGACCGCGCTCGTCGGCGACGACGAGGTCGGCGCCGCCACCGCGGGCGGCCAGACGATGCTGAACCTCGGCGGCATCACCGCGCCGCCGCTGTTCGGGCTCGTCGTCGACGCGTACAACTACGACGTGGCGTGGACGCTCGCCGCCGCCGTCACTGCCGTCGGCGCAGTCGTCGTCTGGACGCAGGTCGCCCGGCAGTCTTAGTCGTCGCCGCGCGCCCGCTCGAACATCTCGATGGCTTCCTCGCGGCGCTCGCCGTGGTCGACGATCGGGGCCGGGTAGTCCGGCGCGAGTTCCTCGCGTTCCGCAGCGTCGAGGTCGGGCCACGCGTGAATCTTCTCCGCCGGCACGTCCCGTAGCTCGGGCACGTACTCCGTGATGTACTCGGCGTCGGCGTCGTAGCGCTCGCCCTGCGTGGTGGGGTTGAAGACGCGGAAGTACGGCTGGGCGTCCGTGCCCGTGGAGGCCGCCCACTGCCAGCCGCCGTTGTCGTTGGCGGTCTCGTGGTCGACGAGGCGCTCGCGGAAGTGCGCGTACCCCTCGCGCCAGTCCAGCATGAGGTCCTTCGTGAGGAACGAGGCGGCGAGCATCCGCACGCGGTTGTGCATGTACGCCTCCTCGCGGAGCTGGCGCATCCCGGCGTCGACGATGGGGTAGCCGGTCTCGCCGCGCTTCCACGCCGCCAGTTCGGCGTCGTCCTCGCGCCACTCGATGGGGTGCTCGTACTCGTTGTAGTTCTCCGTGACGACCTCGGGGTTGAAGTACAGCACCTGCGCGTAGAACTCCCGCCACGCGAGCTGGCGCTGGTACTCCTCGACGCTGTCGCGCTCGTCGTCGCCGTCCGCCCGCGCCATCGCGTCCTCGGTGCGCTCGTACACCTCCCGGATTCCGATCGTCCCGTACTTCAGGTCCTGCGAGAGCCGCGACGTGGCCCCCTCCGCGGGGTAGTCGCGGGCGTCCTCGTACCGGAAGACGTCGCCCGCGCAGAAGTCCTCGAGGCGCTCGCGTGCGGCCTCGGTGCCGGCGTCGGGGAGGTCGGCGGTGGGCGCCTCGAACCCGAGGGCCGCGAGCGACGGCAGCGGCTCGCCGGAGACGTCCGCGAGGTCCTCCGGGGCTGGCTCGGGAACGGGAGCGGGCTTCTCGCGGTCCTGCCACTTCTTCCAGAAGTACGTGAACACGGAGTACGGGTCGCCGGCGTTCGTGCGAATCTCGCCGGGCGCGTGGAACACGGCGTCGTGGTGCTGGTCGTGGGCGACGCCGTCGTCGTCGAG
>NZ_WPCF01000207.1 GCF_009741975.1 Halobacterium sp. CBA1126
CGCTCTTCGGAAGCAGATTGTTGGTCGGGTAGAGCTGACGCTGTGAAAGCGTAGCGGGCAAGGGCGACGCGTCCGCGTCACCCGAACGCAATGTTTCCATTTGAATTGCTGAGTTCGGAGACGAGCGCCGCGAACCTGCTGGAGCAGGTTCGCTGGCGCGAGGGCCTCTGTTGCCCGCGCTGCCAGTCTGAGTCAGTGATCAAACACGGCAGCTATCGAGAGTATCAGCGGTATCTCTGTAAGGATTGCGACCGTACATTCAACGACAAGACCGGCACGATCTTCGCGCACGCGAAGATCGGCCTCGACAAGCTCTTGTTCGCGTACTACTCGTTCCTCCGGTTCAACACGAGTATCCGCCAGTTAGACGCTGAAATTGATGTTTCGTATCGATCGATTCGCCGGCGCGTCGAGCAGTTCGCCAGAACGCTCGACGCGCCAGCCATCTCCCTCGTTGGCCCGGTTGAGATCGATGAATTCTACGTCTCCGCCGGGAAGAAAGGCCGCGAGCGCGACCGGGAGTCGCGCTCGCGTGCCCTCTCGAAACGCGGACGGGGAACATACGAGGGGGACAAGCCGCCAGTATTCACACTCGTTGATCGCGGCAGCGATCAGCGATACGTCATTCCAGCGAAATCCGCTGACGAATCGACTGTGCGACTCCTTCTCGACAACCGCGAGAAGGAGTCGCTGACCGTCTATACCGACGGATTTCGGGGCTACGATCCACTCGACGATGATGAGAACTTCCACCGAGAATCAGTGATTCACGGCGACGGCGAATACGTTGATGGAGACGCGCACGTGAACACCTGCGAGAGCCACGCGTCGCTTTTGCGACGGTGGCTCTCGCCGCACCGAGGCGTCTCAAAAGACAAACTGACAGCGTATCTCAGACCGTTCCAACTTCGGCGACGAATCCTCCGCAAACCGGGTAGAGAAGCACTCAAAGAGATTGTCCGAGCAGTTCTCTGACTCACCAACAATGTACTTCACAAGAGCGCACTAGAAATCCCAAAAGCCGCTGACCACTGCTCCTCACTTAGTTCTGCAGAGACAGAATCAAACGACGGGGTCCAGTTGATAACCCCCCATTGGAGAGC
>NZ_WPCF01000040.1:0-7500 GCF_009741975.1 Halobacterium sp. CBA1126
AGCAAGACGCCAGCATCCGGATAGTACTCCACCGGCGAGTTCGACACGGAGATACAGCTTTCCCTCCTCGACGAGGTCCACCGCTTCGAACATTCGACGGCCAGCAAACCGCGACCGCATATGCTCTAACACCGCCCGGTCCAGTGGCGCGGGACTCGCGCCGTCGTCGGCCGGCACCATCGTCAGCCGTGCGACGGCGCTGTCGAGCTAGTCGCCTTCTGGCGCGCGCGCTCATGAAGTCGGCGCTCCTCGATCGCGGTCGCCCAGTCACCGAGGTCCGCATACACGTCGTCAACGTGTTCGGCTTCGTAGTCGAGAACATCGACGTCAGCGGGCGAGTCAGCGTCGTACTCCTCGCGATATACTTCGATTTGGTCGGTGAGCTCCGAGACCCGAGCCTGTAGTTCGTCGACGGTGTGTTCGTTCGCCAGTTCGTTCATTCGCCGCCACTCGAAGTAGTCGTTGTTGCGCTCGTATCGCGCTGGGCGGCCGTCGTGGTGGATGACAATGCCGAGGTCTGCGTAGAAAGACAGGTGTGTCCGTGCGGACTCTTCGGAGCAGTCTGCGCGCTCGGCAATCTCGGCGGCCGTCATCGGCTCCCGGGCATGGAGGACCGCGCCATACACGCGCTGTTTCGTGTCCTCGCCTTCGAATGGCTGGTCGAATGGAGGTGGGCCGTCGCGACGAGCGTCGTCTGCCATACTTCGATCAACGGACTAAGACCACATATTTCTTCCTCTGTCCAAAATATATTCTTTTGTCTTCCCATGCCGTCGGGTCGACGACCACCCAGTTTGCTCACCCTGAGGGAGGTCACTCGTGGAGGGGCTTGGCCGTGACTCAGCCTCGGGCCCCTTCAGGTAGACGACAAACCCGGCATTTAGCTGGAGTTGTCTTGGGCCCCACAGAGGAAACAAAGCCAGTGAAAGAACGCCGTTGGCCTTGGTGAGAAGGGACGATGTATTGCTCAGGCAAGATCGCCGTCGTCAACCGAGCGATGGTCGGTGTCGACAAATTGCTCGGTGTTGTCGATCGCAGCCACTACGGGCTAGAGGCTGACCGCGGTTCGAGCCAGGAGATCCACGACGCGCTCGAACACAAGGAACGTCTTTCGGATGGACGCGAATAGGAGTTACACTCCCAAGTCCATCGCTTCGATCTGTTCCTGATAGCGGTTGCGGATGGTGACTTCGGTGACGTTCGCGACGTTGGCGACTTCACGCTGGGTCTTTTTCTCGTTGCAGAGGAGGCTTGACGCGTAGATGGCGGCGGCCGCGAATCCGGATGGTGATTTACCGGAGAGTAGTCCTTGTTCGGCGGAGGTGTCGATGATTTCGCGGGCCTTTGCGATGGCTTCTTCGGAAAGGTCGAGGTCGCTCGCGAAGCGGGGGAGGTACTCCTTGGGGTCGGTGGGTTGAATTTCGAGGGAGAGTTCGTGGGCGACGTAGCGATACGTCCGTCCGATCTCTTTCTGGTCGATGCGGGCGACTTCTGTTACTTCTTCGAGGGTTCGCGGGATGCCTTCCTGGCGGCAGGCGGCGTAGAGGCAGGCAGTTGCGACGCCCTCGATGGAGCGCCCGCGGATGAGGTCCTCTTTGAGCGCACGTCGATAGATGACCGATGCGACCTCCCGCACCGACCGTGGGACGCCAAGCGCGGATGCCATCCGATCGATTTCCGAGAGCGCGAACTGGAGGTTGCGTTCGCCCGCGTCCTTCGTGCGGATGCGCTCCTGCCATTTGCGGAGGCGGTGCATCTGGTTTCGTTTCTTCGCGTCAAGTGAGCGACCGTAGGCGTCCTTATCCTTCCAGTCGATCTGGGTGGTCAACCCCTTATCGTGCATCGTCTTCGTCGTCGGCGCGCCCACGCGTGATTTCTGGTCGCGCTCTGAGGAGTTGAACGCCCGCCACTCCGGGCCATGATCGATTTGGTCGTCCTCAAGAACGAGCCCGCAGTCCTCACAGACTCGTTCGCTTTGATCGGTGATCACGTTGGATGAGTTGCACTCCGGGCACTGCTGTGTTTCGTCGTTCGTTTGTGCTTGCTCACGCGATTCCGTTTCACGTTCGCGAGTCGCCCGTTCCATTCACCTTATGACAACCTCGTAAGTATATATAGGCCTTTGCTTGTCGCCAGCCAAAGAGACAGATTGCAGTGTGGTTAGCTTATACCGGCGACTGGTACCACCACGCCAAACCCGCATCTTGGAAACAAGCTGGAGATTAGTCCGACAGACGCTAACTATGAGCTTCGGCGGCGTGCAGAGTAATCCCTCCTATCTCCGAAATCCGGAACCGACACGCCATCGGCTATGAGAGAGCGCCGTGTTTCCGGAGAGAGGGTTGGAAAATGCCATTTACCATCGACTTTCTGGACGACGGCCGCGTCCTGGAGTGGGAGACAACAGCCGACGGCGCCGTCGCAACAGAACGAGACAAGTACACTCCGCGCTTCTACGTCGCCGCTCGCGACCCAGCGATCGACCGCGACCTCACGACACTCCAGTCGGTGTACAATCAGCACCCGGACGTCGTCACGACCGAGATGGTTGCGCGACGGCCGGGCTTTCGACGGGACAAGGAGGCAGTTCTCGCGGTCAACGTCGCCCACATCGACCGCGTCACCCCACTCGCCCGGCAAGCGCGCCAGCTGTCGGCCTATCCAGTCGGAGATCTCGCCTGTTTCAACGTCGACTTCTCGCGAGAGTTCCGATACTGTCTGGAGACCGGCGCCGATCCGACGCCGGCGAGCGAGCTGTCGACGCTCCGGCTCAGCGTCCCAGTGACCGAAACGAGCAACGACGCCTACGAGGAACTGTCCGTCGCCGGCGACGCCGTCACCGGCTCGCCGACGGATATCCTGACCGCCGTCCAAGGAGCACTCGAAGCGCACGATCCGGACGTCCTGGTCTGCTCAACCAGCGAGATCATCCCGACCCTGTACGAGATGGCGACGGACGCCGGCGTCGACGACTTCTCGCTGAGTCGGTGGCCGGACGTCGACTACCAGCAGCTCGCGAGCCGGTCGACGTACTCGAGCTACGGCCGCGTCGGCCACTCGCCGGCGAGGTACAACGTGCCCGGCCGGGCGATTATCGACGAGTCGAACACGTTCTTCTACGGGGAGACGAACCTCGACGGCGTCCTCGACCTCGTGTCGCGCTCGAAAAAGCCCGTCCAGGAGCTCGCGTGGGCGTCGATCGGGAACGTGCTCACGGCGATCCAGATCTGTGAGGCCCACGACCGCGGCGTCCTCGTCCCATGGAACTCCTGGCGCCACGAGTTCTACAAGCCGATGGGCACGCTCCACGACGCCGACCGTGGCGGCTTCATCTTCGCGCCCGAGGTCGGGCTTCACGAGAACGTCCACGAACTCGACTTCTCCTCGTTGTACCCGAACATCATCTGTACCAGAAACGTCTCACCGGACGTCATCCGGTGTGACTGCCACAGCGACCGCGACGACGTCCCCGGCCTCGGGTACTCGATCTGCGACGACCGGGGCTACCTCGTCGACGTGCTACAGCCGATCATCGACGCTCGCGATGAGATCAAGGCGGCCATCCGTCACGAGAAGGAACGGGACGACCCCGACGAGGACCGACTGGCGGAACTCGAGGGACGGTCGGGAGCGCTGAAGTGGATCCTCGTCGCCTGCTTCGGCTATCAGGGGTTCAGCAACGCGAAATTCGGCCGCATCGAGTGTCACGAGGCGATCAACGCGTTCGCTCGCGAAATTCTGCTGACGGCGAAACAGCGGCTTGAAGCGGGCGGCTGGCGGGTCGTCCACGGCATCGTCGACTCCATCTGGGTGACCCCGGACCCCGACGTCGACGACGAGGACCGCGAGAACCTCGAGACGCTCGCGACGGAGATCACGGAACGCGTCGAGATTCGGCTCGAACACGAAGCTCAGTACGACTGGGTGGCGTTCGTGCCGCAGCGCGAGAGCGACGCCGGCGCGTTGACGAAGTACTTCGGGAAGGTCGCCGGCGACGACGACTTCAAGATCAGGGGCATCGAAGCCCGGCAGCGTTCGACCCCGCCGTTCATCGAGGACGTCCAGCGAGACTGTCTTGACCGGCTCGATGCCACACGGTCACCGGACGCGGTGCTCGGACGGCTCGAACAAGCAATCGACGAACTGCAGGCGGGTAACGTAGCAGTAGAGCGGCTCGTCGAGCGGAACCGTGTCTCCAAGCCGTTGGAAGGCTACTCACAGAACACCCAGAACGTGGCGGCCTTGAAGCGAGCCCGCGAGCAGGACCTGGCAGTCCACCCGGGCCAGGATATCGAGTACGTGGTCGTCGACGACGAGAAATCCTCGCGAGACCGGGTCGCCCTCGCCCACGAGGAGATCGAGACCTACGACGCCTCGTACTACGAGACGCAGCTGGTCAGAGCGGTCGAGAGCGTGCTTTCACCGCTCGGGTGGGATCGGTCCGACATTCATCGAGAGCTCTCCGGTGAGAGGGACGCCGTTTTGAGCTCGTTCGGAGCCACCAACGAACTGTCGTAGTGGACCCCACCCCTGGTTTCCGTCGTTTCGAACCAACCCCACGTTTCCGACGTAATTTTCGACCCCCCTCGTTTCCGTCGTTTCCTCACGCCCCACCCCGGATTTCCGTCGTCCGCACCCACTCAGTAGTAGGGGGTCGCTACTCGCGAGTCCAGTCCTGCATCCGGCTGTCCTCGAGGATCGTTTCGCGGACGACCTGGGGATCTTCGATGAGTCGGTTCTGGAGGTGGATGCCGCCCGCACTCCCCTTGTTGATCTTCTCGATTTCGACAACCCCGAGGAAGGCTTGCTCTTTCAGGATGTCGCGGAACCGACGGACTGAGAGGATATCCATATCGAGATGGTTGCAGATGCGTTCGTACTGGTCGTACACCCGGCTCGTGAGGAACGCATCGTCATTGCTGTTGACACTCAGTTCCGTGAGCGCCAGCAACGCCGCTTTCGCCTGCGTGGGTGCGCCGTTCACGAGTTCTCTGAACCTGTCCTTTTCGGCGTGCTGCTGTGCCTGGCGGACGTGTTCCTCCGTCACTTGCTCTGCCCCGGCCTCGTAGGCGACCTCGCCGGCGTGGCGAAGAATGTCGATCGCCTTCCGAGCATCGCCGTGTTCCTGTGCGGCGAAGGCCGCCGAGAGCGGAATCACGTCCTCGGAAAGGACGTCGTCCTGGAAGGCGTCCTCGCGGTTGAACATGATTTCCCGGAGCTGGTTGGCGTCGTATGGCTTGAAGAACAGCTCCTTGTGCTGGAAGCTGCTTTTCACGCGCTCGTTCACGTTGTCGACGTACTGGATCTTGTTGCTGATCGCGATGACACCGACGCTACAGTCGATTTTCCCCGCCTCCTCAGCGCGCGAGAGCTTCATCAACACGCTGTCGTCGTTCATCAGATCGATCTCGTCGAGGATGATGATCACAGAATCGAATTGAGCGTCGAGCGTCTTCCAGAGGAGTTTGTAGTATTTCGACGTACTGAGGCCGGTATGTGGGACGGAGATTCCAGTCGAAGATTCATCGTTCAGCTTCGCGGCCAGTGAGGAGATTGCTTGAGTCTCCGTGTTGTCTTCAGCACAGTCGATATACGCGGTTCCAATCTCGACGCCATCCTGAGCGGCATTCTGAGCTCGTTGGCAGACGTGTTTTGAAACGAGAGATTTACCGGTCCCCGTTTTCCCGTAGATCATCACGTTTTCCGGGGAGTACCCGTGGACAGCACCGTTGAGACGTTTCGCGAGCTTCGAGATTTCCTCGTCGCGACCGACGATCCGGTCAGCCTCCGGAACGTGGCCGATTTTCAGGAGATCCTTGTTCGCGAAGATGCGATGCCCGGATTCAAAGAGTGGATCGTCGACAGAACTGGGTGAAGAGTCGGGCGTCATTGAATATCACACGGTGTGAGCGGAGGGAGTATAAATGTAGTGGAGAATGCCACCCCACGTTTCCGACGTTCCTTGTCCGATATCAGCCGGGAAATGCCGTCATTCGGTGGAATTGGATTGCTGACAATATAGCCGCGTTTCCGACGTGAGATAGGAAACTCGGAGACGGAAGCGTCGCTGCGATGTCGAATCCCGAACCCACACACCCCACGTTTCCGTCGTAATCACCGAACAGGTGGGGAGGGGACTCGAAGAAGACGTCCACGACGAGATACCAAAGACGAGAGCGGCCTAGCCGTCCAATACTGGCCGTCTACAGAAACAGCTGGAAAGGATTGTTTCAGCTGAGGGGCGAAGTACTTCGCCCCCCTCTTTGGTCGAAGTACACTTAATGAGTGTTTCTCAGCTATACCACTTTAATCTATGTGTTCCAGAAGTTAGTTCATCTCTAGATTGGTTCTAGGTCAACAGAATTAGTGGCTGTATTGCACTATCGTAGTCTCTCCCTACGCCGTCGTGGAGAAACGACGGAAACGCGGGGGGTGTGGTCCCTTCGAAATCAGCGTCACCCCCTCCACCACCAGCCAGTTACGACGGAAACGTGGGGTGGGTGTCCTCTCTCATTGAGTTTAACTTGTCTGGGTTAACTGCCCCCATTCACACTCTGGGGCCTCAAGCCAGCTATCCATTCCGGGTTGCTGACACAACTATTGGCTGACTTCACCAGCGGGTAAGTCCCACCCGCCAAGCCAGCGTGGAAGTCCTGTCATCAACTAACGCGTCAGCACTAGTAGGGGGAGATCGTTTACGTCGCAGGTGTCCGCTCAGAGAGTGGCAACACACTCGACGAGTTCGTCTTCAGTAGCCCACCGGCATAACCGACCGCCATCGTCCAACATCTCAAAAATCGCCGTCTGCATACCGCTATACGGGTTCTCACTCGTCACTCCGGTCTCAACGTCCTCCAGGTCGAGCGTTTCGTATTCGCGCTTAAATACGTTCGTTTTCGCAAAATATTCGTCAAGGGCCGTGAAGTAGCCCTGTTCGACCAGAAACCCTCCCTGGGCGTGTTCGGCGACACCAACGATCATATCCGTATAATCGGCGAGCAGTCGGAACTTGAGATAGGTGTTCGTCCATTCGCTTCGGATGTCGACCATCAAAAATGCATACGCGCCGGGCCGTCGATTGAGGCGATCTTTCACGAGCTGGAGACGGCGAATCTCGGGTTGACCATAGCTACCGAGGACAAAGTACGAATTCTCAGCCGAGAAGATCGGCGTCAGCTCCGCAACACTCTGTTTCAGCGCTTCGTACTCCTCCGGAGTGAGTGAGGTCTCGTGAAGATACTCGTCGGCCTTCTCAGCGAGTTCGTCAACAGTGACTGGATCCTCACTCATCTACCCGAACGTACGCAGATAGGGTGCTTTAATATGGCGACCTCATCGTATACCGATTCGCCCATACCTGATTCGTATTTGGGCGAAACGCTTTTGGCCGGCCCACTCGAACAACGAAGTAATGAGTACCTCCGATCAGCCGCCAAGCGACCTCGATTCCGTTCGGGAGCGACTCAACGTCGTCACCCAGGAGACGCGTTTCGCGCTTCT
>NZ_WPCF01000040.1:10000-21333 GCF_009741975.1 Halobacterium sp. CBA1126
TGTCTGCGTGCATCGATGAAGATTAACCAACAATATTGAGAAATCGAGAGTGTGTTGGTTAAATCAGGGGAGCATGTCTGGACTTTCTCGTCCAGAAGTGGATCGAGATGGGATTCAGTGGGAAGCAGGAGGATTACCAACTCAAAGATAGGACGAGAATTTGTTCAAGTAACGCTTCAGGAATAGATAGAATACATACGTACATCGGGCCTACAGGTTTAGAGGGAAAGAATAACAATCATTCAGTTCAAGAACTCGATAAGGAATATGTACGATCTCACAGGATTTCAGCGAGACCTCCTCTACGTCATCGCCGGCTTAGATGAACCACATGGGCTCGCCGTCAAGGACGAACTCGAAGAGTACTACGAGTCCGAGATCCACCACGGCCGCCTCTATCCGAATCTCGATACACTCGTCGACAAAGGTTTGGTCGACAAGGGGGAAATCGACCAGCGAACAAACTTCTACACAGTGACGCGGCGTGGCGAGCGAGAAATTGCAGCCCGCCGTGAGTGGGAGAATCAGTACGTCGACTTAGAAGAGTAGATGACAGCAACCTGAGTTCTGAGAGGAGTTATCGCTGCTTAACCAACGGAAGGACTGCCCCACGGAACCGCTCTTCTACTGCAGGATGTTTTAACCAACAGAACCTCGATAATACCGAAATTGTTGGTTAAGTTCGGGGCGGTTCAATACGAATCGTCGGAATACGGATGGAGACCCCTCTATCGATGTGTTCCTCACGGGAGTCAAAGCAGTTAGAGAGAGAATGCTGGGAGTGGTGTGGCTCGAGGTGATTGACCGGTTATAGACAGACACCCCTCTATCGATGTGTTCAGTTCAGGGTGGTACGAGGGAAAAACCGAGCGAGAAGAAGATACTGGCGGATGTCAGAGCCCATTGGACTGGTTCAGCTGGTTCACGAGACGATACGTGACGGAATCAACGACACGAGACGGCTAAGGATTGTGTTCAGTAGAAGAGAACAGATAACAGCGGTTGCCGAACACTTCGAACACTTCGATAGAGGTGTGTGTGTGTGTGTTTGTTCTAGAAAGCTAGAAGAGAAGAAGAGAAGAAGAGAAGAACAACCACTTTCTGGAGTCCCAATATTCCTGATGCAGTTCGTCTCTCTACCGAATCCCGGGAAATCGTCGTAGATGAGACGTCTTGCCGCTGGTCCCAAATCGGCCGAATCGCTTCGAGTCGTCCCCACGCCGGATCACTCGAACACATCGATAGAGGGGTGTGTCTCTTCAGCAACTCCTCGAGGGGCTCGCCGACGGACGTTCTTGGAACACTTCGTTAGGCGCGTTTGGAAATAACCGTCGTAACGAGCTATACTGGCGCTATATCCGGGAATAAACCCCTCACTCCCCTGATTTACACTTCGATAGGGGTGGGGAACATTTTTACTCTTGCTCTGTATGGGGTCGTACATGGGTATCGACGACTCCGATGGCTCCTCTCCTGATCCGGAGTCCCTAGACGACTCTACACAGACGGATCTTTCCACGGAGTCTTCTGCTTCCGAAGGCGCTTCTGACACAGCCACCGACGAGGATAGCGAAAGCCCTTCTCAATCGATCGAGGATATGCTGCTGGAATTCGACGAGCAAGACGGTCTCATCCGCGACCGCTCGCTCCTTGATCCCAACTACGTCGTTGAAGAGGACCGCATCGTCGGTCGCGACGAACAGCTCCAGGAGGTCACCAAGATGCTTCGCGTCGCACTCGGTGACAACCGTCCGCCGAACCTCTTCCTCTACGGCCCCTCCGGTACGGGCAAATCCCTCATCACCAAAGCCGTCTGCAAGAACATTAGTCGTATCTGCGACTCTCGAGACATCCAATTCGGGACTGTCGAAGTCAACTGCCAGGACCTCGACACCCTCGGCGTTGCTGTCTACGAACTCGCCCAACAGGCCGCCGATGAGGCTGGTGTCGACGTCGAAGTACCGAAGCACGGCGTCGCGACCAAGGAGAAATGGGACGAACTCTACCGCATCATCAACGAGAACTTCGACTCCGTCGTCTTCGTGCTCGACGAACTCGACATGCTCGTCGGCCGTCGCGACAAACAGGACCCAGCGTTCTCGCGGCTGCTCTACCAGCTCTCGCGGGCCGGGGCTAGCGACGACCTCACCGCCTACATCTCCGTCGTCGCAATTTCGAACGACACGAAGATGATGGAAGCCGTTGGCAGTCGCGCGTTGAGCTCGTTCACGCCCGAGGATGTCCACTTCGATGACTACGATGCCAACCAGCTGCAGTCGATTCTCCGCCGGCGTCAGGACGCATTCCATGATGGCGTCGTCAGGGAAGAAGTCATCCCGCTGGCGGCTGCATTCGCTGCCCAGACACACGGGGACGCGCGGAAAGCCATCGACTTGATGCGCGTAGCTGGCGAGCTCGCCGAGCGTGAGGGGGACCAGGAAATTCGCGAGAAACACGTCCGGATGGCTCAGGACAAAGTCGAGAAAAATCGCGTCCTCGAGGTCGTTCGTGGCATTAGCACGCAGAAGAAACTCTGCCTGTACGCCACGGCATCGGTTGCCGCACAGACGGACGGTGGGACCGCTCGGAGTACCACTGGGTACCAGGTGTATCAGTACCTGACGGAGTCAATTGATGCTGATCAGTACCACCAGGAGACATATGTGAACAAGATGAAGGAGTTGACGACGTACTCGCTGGTTGACTTCGAGCGACGGAGTCACGGCCCCAGCTCGGGGATGTTCCTCGAGTTCCAATTCGGTGAACGGCCGGAAACCATTCTGGAGACGCTTCGCGAGGACTCCCGTATCGAGATGGTTTCGACTGACGAGGTCAAATCAGTCGTGAAAGCCCAGGTTCGCAACGAAGCCTGACGGCAGCCGATTCACCGCTGATTGTTTCTCTGGAAACCCCCTTCTGATCGCTCCTTGCTTAAGGTGAATGAGACTGGCTCGAGATAGCCCAAGTGCTGCACACCCCTTTATCGATGTGTACTGGCTTGCTCAAACGTAGCACGCGTTCGACAACCACCAGGTATTACCCGACACGTCACGCCGGCCACGACTACTACACACCCCTATCGAAGTGTTATTCGTCGGTAAAATACCCCTAATCGTCGATAATCGGGATTTCGTTAGTCGTCAGTCCAATACTCCAGGGTCTAACTTTTCGGTTTCAAACTGAATCTCTGCGCACTACCTGTCGACGCGTACGTTCTCGAAGAGACCCCTCTATCGAAGTGTTCCGTCCGGACGCACACCTCTATCGAAGTGTTTCTGTGACTGATTCACACGCCATCTTCGACGATGAGGATTCCCAACCCAACGTAGAACTTCCCCGTACTGTTTCGTCTGGCAGCAGCTCCTCTGGGAGTCTTACTGTGGAGTTGGTCTCTCTGCTCTCGGAAATTCAGTGCGAACGTGAACTTAGCGTCGGCGACACCAGACGTGTTCCCGACTTCGTTCGAAATATCACAACTAAACTGCGGATGCGGGCGTCATCACGATGGCCGCCCCTTCAGGGGTGGGAGGTGGTCAAACCTACTTGTAGTGATCTCGTTCGACACGCTCGTCGAACAGTTGGGCGAGCCGCCTCGTAATTGGGCCGTTCGAGAGGTCAACGCCGTCGAGATTGCTGATAGGGCGGATTTCCCACGTGGAGTTCGTCAGGAATGCTTCGTCGGCGTTACGCACGTCATCGACGCCGTACCGGCCGGTCTCGAGGGGGATTCCGTCGCCCGCAGCGAGGTCATGGACGACTGACCGAGTGACACCCGGGAGAATTGGAAGGTCGTCGCTCGGCGTCTTGAGGGTTCTATCGTCGATGAAGAATAGGTTGCTCGTCGCGCCCTCAGCGATGTGGCCGTCGACAGTTCGAACCAGCGCTTCGTCAGCTGTCTTGCCGGTCCCATTCTGCTGGAGTTCGAGGCGCGCGAGTATGCCATTCAGGTAGTTGTGAGTCTTTGCATCGGCTGGCAGCGTGGCGTCCGGCACGCGGCGCGTTTCGACGGTCTGGACTGTGGCCGGTTCGCTCCAGACTGATTCACCGCCAGCATCGGCCTTCCCGCCGCGTGGCAGGTCGGCGACAAAGACCACGATGGTCGGGTCAACGTCGGGATCCGGCGTGAGCTTTCCGGGTTGGACGCCGCGTGTGACCGAGACCTTGCAGTATGCCTCTGACAAGTCGTTCGCGGTCAGTGTCTCGTTGATGCGCTCGCGGAGGTCGTCCGGCACAGCATCACCGAAGCCGAGCGTCTCCGCGCTGCGCTGCAGGCGGTCCCGGTGGGCGGTCCACGCGAACGGCTCACCGCCGTAGACGCGGAGCGTCTCGAAGACGCCGTCGCCGTACTGGAACCCGCGGTCGCGGACCGACACCGTCGCGTCGGTAGCCGGCACGAGGCTACCATTCACGTGGTACTTGATTGGATCGTCGTTCACAGCGACCCCTCCAGCGCGCGTCGGCAGAACGTCTCGACGAGTTTCTTGCCGTGGTCGGTGAGAATACTCTCCGGGTGAAACTGGACGCCAACGTGGGGCCGGTCACGGTGCCGGACGCCCATCACTACATTAGTCTCATCATCAGTGTAGGCAGTCTCTTGGAGGATGTCCGGCAGGTCGTCGCGCTCAACAGCCAACGAGTGATACCGCCCCACGCGGAACGTATCCGGCAGGCCAGTGAAGACGCCGCGGCCATCGTGAGTGATTGGCGAGGGCTTCCCGTGGACGACGCTCTCCGCGTGGCCGACAGGCGCGCCCGCTGTCGCGCACAGCGCCTGGTGGCCGAGACAAACCCCAAGTGTGGGGTAGTCGAGTTCGTCGAACACCGGCATGGAAACACCGGCCTCCTGTGGAGTTCCTGGTCCCGGTGAGACGATGATAGCGTCCGGATTGATGTCCCTGACGTCAGCGGGAACGATGTCGTCGTTCCGGCGGACGATCACTTCGCCCGCCCCAGTCTCCTGCAGCCAGTCGTCGGTCGTAACCACTTCGCCGACGTACTGGACGAGGTTGTACGCGAACGAGTCGTAGTTATCGACGACAAGGACCTTCATCGCTCCCCCACGGTGAACCCGGCGTGTTGCCCGAGCGCCTCGTCAATAGCGGTGACGAGCGCGCGGCCCTTATCCAGTGTCTCATCGAACTCTTCGTCGGGGACAGAGTCGTGGACGATGCCCGCGCCGACCCGCAGGTGGTATTCCTCGTCGTACTGGACGAGTGTTCGAATGACGATGTTCAGCGTTGCGCGCCCGTCGAATCCGAAGATGCCGATGCTACCGGTGTAGGGACCGCGACGTGTCGCCTCCACTTCGTCGATAATAGCCATCGTCCGGGGTTTCGGAGCGCCGGTAATTGTCCCGCCGGGGAACACCGCAGCGAGGGCGTCTCCAAGGTCGTAGTCCGAGTGGAGTTCACCCTCGACGAGTGAGACAAGGTGCATTACCTCCGAGTAGCGATCGACCCGGCGGTACTCGCTGACCTCGACAGTCCCGTAGTTGCTGACTTTCCCAAGGTCGTTCCGTTCGAGGTCGACGAGCATCGCGTGCTCGGCGCGCTCTTTTTCGTCGCCGGTCAGATCCACAGCGAGAGCTTCGTCTTCTTCCAAGGTCTCGCCGCGAGGCCGTGTCCCGGCAATAGGTTCCGTCAGTAGACGATCGCCGTCGCGGGCCAACAGGAGTTCGGGGCTCGCGCTTACGAGATTGACGCCCGGGAACTCCAAGAGAGCGGAGTACGGCGCGGGGTTGACCTCTCGGAGCGCATCGAAGGCCGCGACCGGGTGGACTACCGCGGGCGCGGTCAGCCGCTGGGAGACATTCGCCTGGAACGTGTCGCCGTCGCGGATGTACTGCTTGACCGTGCGCACGCGATCGGCGAACGCTGCGCGCCCGCAGTCGCTCTCGAACCGCGCCTCGTCAGCCTGAACTGGCGGCTCGCCGACCGATGGATCGCCGGTAAGAGCGTCGTTGGCGAGAGCGGTCGCGCGTTCGCGGCCCGCCTCATAGGCCGCTTCGGCGTCCGGGAAGTTATCGAGTCGAGGACAAGCAGTGACGAACAGCGTCGTTTCGTCCCCGTCCCACGGTTCCTCCCAGGCGGCGAGGCAGTCGTAGACGCCAAGTTGCAGGCGGGGGAGGGTGCGGTCGCGGTCGGCGTGGTCAGGTAGGTCCTCAAGTTCACGGGCGATGTCGTAGGAGAGCCATCCGACGGCGCCGCAGGGGTACGGGACCACGCAGTCGCCGCGAGCCAGCGACGCGCGGTCGAGGCGGTCAACGAGCGCATCGATAGCAGGGCCATCGCCTGGTGAGACAGTCAACAGGTCGATGGGATCGACACCGAAGTATCCCCAGCCGTCCTGTCCGCCGGTTGTTTCGAGGTAGATTCCGCCAGTCTCGTCGCGAGCACGCCGGTAGGCGTCGAACGGGTCGGTGACTGCCACACGAACTACGACAGGGACGCGAGCGTCGGGTGGCGAGCCGCTAGCGGTCCTATGGAAGTCGTTCTCGTCGGTTTCGACCCACAGGTCGGCCATCATCTCTACTGATTGGGGTAGTGATTAACAGCTTTTCGATAGGTGCGGTTGTAATCCGATTGTCTTCGCCGTCCAGCCGGCTGATATCTCTCAAATTAAGTCTTCACCGAGGTAAGTAGTCGAGTTTACAGAACGGTGAACAGTTGGGTGTCGGGCACTGTCTAGTTCTGCACCTCCTGGATAGGTGTCTTCCTTCTTCTATCGTTCACCGCTATCCCGTTGTTGTGCATCGGCAACAGCAATGCCTGCAAGATTCACGATATCCTTGACTTCGTCGCCGCGCTGGAGGACGTGGACGGGCTCATCCATTCCGACCAGCATCGGGCCGATGGCGTCGGCGCCGCCGAGGCGCTGGAGGACCTTATAGCCAATATTTCCTGCCTCAAGATTGGGGAATACGAGGACATTCGCAGGTCCATCAAGCTCCGCGAAGCCGTAGGCTCCGGTGAGCATCTCCTCGACGAGCGCGGTGTCAGCCTGCATTTCTCCGTCGACGTCGGCATCATCGAGAAAGTGCTTCTGCCCGAGGACCGTCGGCAGAACGGTCTCTCGTACAAATTCTACGGGGTTAGCGAAAGCGGCCGGCAATTCCTTGAGGAACACAAGCTCCTCCGGGCACAAGATACGCTTCGAGAGATATACGACCGCGTAGAGAAGACCGAGGACATCAAACGGTACGAGACTGCCCCTCGACCCGAGCGCTGACAGCGCTAACTTTCATATCGTAGCCGGAGGCTTTCCGAACGGCTGACCACACGATTGAGACGCAGCTCTGTCTAGTCGTCCGGATTGACCGGCCCTTTATATTTTGACTTCACCGTCTCACCCTCCCGCCACTGCCAGTAGTAGTAGCGATTGTCGTTGATCTCTTTGATCGTGATCGTCGCTTTGGCGGGGACATCATCCGGCAGATCGTCTGGTCGCTCTTCGATCTCTTCTTGATCTACCGACTCCTCGAGCCGGGTCTCTCGTTCCTTGTGCTCGGCGAGCGCCTCAGCGTACGTCGCAACGTCTCGGAGCTGCTCCGGATTCGACTCGTTGAGCGTGGTGACGATCTCCGTCGGAAGGTTCGCCGGTGGGGTCGGGGTTCGTAGGACATCGGCTCTTCTCGTGTTAACCAACACGCCCCGCGAATCCATAGTTTTGTTGGTTAAGTCGATGGAGACAGTTCTCGCGACCGATGGCTGTAACACTACTCGAAACTTCTTTATATATAAGTTTCGTACTATGTTACACCGTGCTCCGGCGCATCGAACTCGAGGTCCTCGCCACGGTCGACCGCGGCGACACGATCTCCGAACTCGCGACGAAGCTCGACCACAGCGAGAGCTACCTCTCTCGTGCCGTCGGCGACCTCGTTGAGAAAGGGCTCGTCTACACGGAACGCGACGGCCGCCGAAAACGAGTTATCCCGTCGGATGCTCGCGCCGTCGAGCTCTACCAGGACCTCGTCCGCCAGCACTCCCACATCGACTTCCCCGAACTGCTGACGGGCAAGGCACTCGAGGTGCTGTACTACCTCGACCAGCCGCGAACCGTCTCTGAGATCGCCGACCGGAGCGATAACTACCGCAACACGGTCAACCGCGTCCTCAAGCGGTTTCGCGACCGTGGGCTCGTCGGGACGGCCGACGGCCGCTACGAGTTCAACGCCGACTTCGACCGCCTCCACGAGTTTGCCCGTGAACTCGCACACCATCTGCATCGCCACCGCCTCGAAGCCGTCGCCCCGAAGGGCACGATTCTCTGGGAGGACTACGACGAATTCCTCGTCCAGACCGAGACGGAGATCGATGCGGAGGCGTTCCACGAAACCGGCCTCGCTCGATTCGCGGCCTTCGACCTCCAGTTCCTGCTCACCGACCACCGCTACTACGTCTACGCCGAGGACCTCGACGTAGTCTCACCGGCGGAGCTCTGCTGTCACACCCTCTTGATCGACGACGGCAGCCGCCACCGTTCGTACTGTCTCCTCCTGCTCAGCCACGTCGACGTCGACGAGGCGGACCTCCGAGAGCAGGCGGCGAAGTATGGTCTCGAAGACGAAATCGACGCCTTGCTGCGCTACCTCGAGACGCACGGCGAGGTCGATGACGAGCGACTCCCGGAGTGGGACGAGTTCCAGGAGCTGGCGGCTAACTACGAGGTGCCACTACCACAGTAAGCTCACTACGGCCTAAGGACCGTGGTGTTCACCGTGGACTCCCGCTCTAGCCGAATCCGGCAGGGGCTTGACCCCGTTCGCGTTCAGCATCCCGGTGTTCAAGCGCACGCCTACGGGTGCGCCTCCTTCGCCGCCAGTTTGGTTGCGAAGGAGTCGATAGCCGATGTTTTTGGCTGCGTTGTAGTCCGCGTGGTTCTCGTACTCGCAGGACTGACAGCAGAACGCGTCCTGTGCGGGGCGGTTGTCCTCGTGTGTGAACCCACAAGATGAACACCGTCTCGACGTGTTCTTCGGGTTCACTTGCTCAACCTGGATCCCGAGTACCTCGGCCTTGTACGAGACGTAGTCGTACAGGCGACGGAACGCCCACTCGTGGAACTTACGGGCATCTGGCATCCGATCGCGGATATCCGTCAAGTTCTCGAAGGCGATCACCGTGCAGCCATTTTCAGCTGCCTCGTCTACGAGTTCGTTCGCGACACGGTGAAGATACTGCTTGAAGCGTCCCGTCTCCTTGCGTCCGACCGCTTGGACGTTCTCATGAGCCCACCGCGACCCACACTCTTGGAGCGATTTGCGGCGCTGAACGTACTCCTGTCGCCAGTGGTTGAGTTCGTCGGCAGACCAGAACACGCCAGTCGAAGTAACGGCGATGTTCTCGACCCCGAGGTCCACACCGAGAACCGTTCCGTTCTCGGCTGGAACGGGGTCGTCCACATCCGCCTTTGTTCGGACGTGGAGGTAGAAATCGCCACGGCGATAATGGAGTGTCGCACCAGTAGTCTCCCACTTGTTGCTCCGCAGATATTCGGAGAAGGGCGTTTCACCGGTTACCTCGGGAATGACGTACTCGACAATAACGCGTCCATCGACGGTAGATAACGAGGCGTGGTCGTCGTGGAATGTGGCGTTTCGCTGGTTATATTCCACGAAGGGCGAGGTGAACGTGGGCAATGAAGCGTACTCACCTTTCGACCACTTCGCGAGCACACTTTCAAGTGCGTCAACGGCACGGTCGCGAGCCGACTGAACGTGGTTGCTGTGAAGCCGTGTCTGCTCGCGTAGTTCGTCGTAGGTCAGGTCGTGCAGGACGGACTTTCGGGTTTCGGCCCATTCACCGTCCCACGCGGCATCTACGACATAGTTGGCGGCCCACCGAAACTCGTCGATGGTCTCGTGAAGCAGTTCCGCCTGCTCTTCGGTCACATCGAGTTTGACCGGAACAGTGCGGTGGACCTCCATATACATCACAACACAACCTGTGATTAAAAGTATTAATAAGATATAGTAGAGAGTCAACCCTGCCATGGACCGTGAGACGACTCACGAGTGCTGGTTTTCTCCCGTACCCGTAGTTTCGGGCACCTCTATTGATTTACTATGAGACCAACATTCGGCCGCGAGTACATCGAGAACGAATTCCAGCGAATCGCGAATGGCCTATCTGAACCGCTCACGGTCTACCTGATCGGTGGTGGCGCGATGTCGCTGCGCGACCTCAAGGGGGCGACGAAAGATATCGACCTGGTCGTCCCGGATGGCGACGCGTACGGCCAGCTGTGGGCCGTCTTGATGGACCTCGGGTATGCGGAGGTCCAGTCGCTGGATCCAGATTATCGGGCGCTGGGGGCGACGAGCTGCGTCGAGAACGACGACGGGTGTCGCCTCGACATCTTCAACCAGCAGGTCGCGAACAAGCTCGTGCTCACCGACGGGATGCAAGAGCGCAGCGAGCCGTTCCTCGACACGGATCGACTGACGGTCCGGCTAGTCAGCAACGAGGATATCTTCCTGTTCAAGGCGATCGCCGGCCGCGACGACGACATCGAGGATATGAATATGCTCGTGCAGGCCGGCCTCGATTACGATGTCGTCCGGGCTGAACTCGAAGCCCAGATCGAACGCCTGGGGGACGATCAGTTCGCCACGTTCGCGAACGAGGCTCTGGTCGAACTCGAGGAGCGGTACGGGGTGACCACGCCAATCGAGGCCCGCGTCCAGGAGCTCACGAATAGGTACTACCGGGGGCTCGAAGTCCTCCAGGCACTCGATGAACCGATGACCGTCGACGAACTGGCCGCCGAACTGGAGCTGGATACCGACGAAATTCGTGAACGGATTATGTATCTCGCGAAGTTCGAACGGATACACCAGGAAGAGGAGTCAGTATACTTGGCAGAGTAGACGAATTTGGGCCTTTCACTCTCCACGGGACTATGCTATAATCAGCACTGAGATAGTGACGGTAGGAATCGAAGCCGAAACAGTAGCGGAAACCGGATATTTATTGAAGAGATGTTAGAATTGAGTTGATACGGAATGGCACGCCTCCACGAATACGGTCCTGATTCCCCTCGTAGTGGGTACCATCTAAAAGGATGGACAAAACACTCAGGGAATACAACACTTCAAGTCCACTATCCCTGTAAGCTCCTCTTCGACTGGCTTGATTTTAAAGAAGGAGATAAAATACCTGATGAACTGGTAACTTCACTTCTTGACTCAAACTTATTATATACCAAAAGTGATGGCTCTCCAATGGGGGATATCAACTGGACCCCGTCGTTTGATTCTGTCTCTGCAGAACTAAGTGAGGAGCAGTGTCAGCGGCTTTTGGGATTTCTACGTGCGCTCTTGTGAAGTACAT